>JBDGSW010000112.1:0-12808 GCA_042217345.1 Haloarculaceae archaeon | reverse complement strand
TGAGTCATGTTCCCAGCGCAACTCGACGCCGACAGCTCGCACACCGGGTCGACCGCACGACCGTCCACCGGCTCCAGCGGAGGGGACTGACGTGGCGCTGCTCACCCTCGCCATCGGGTTCGTCGTCCTCGCGCTGCTGGCCGCGCTGCTCGGCGCCGGCGGCATCGCCGGCTTCTCGATGGACATCGCCAAGTGGCTCGTGATCCTGTTCGTCGTCCTGGCGATCGCGTCGTTCTTCTGGCCGGGCTGACGCCGCACTCGTCGCCCGGCGGCGACCGTCCGGGCGAAAACGAGACGAGGAGGGGGAGCCACGACCCGGCGCTGCGGTAACCAACGCGGCGGGCGATCGGTCGGCGTTGGTTACCCAGTGATCGCCTCAGTCGTTGCGGTGGGGGTCCGCGCCGGTGCCGCCGACGCCGTCGCTCGCGTCGGTCCAGTTGTCGCGCTCGAGAACGATCCGAGAGAGCGTCGCGGCCACCTCGCGGGCGGTCTCCTCCGTGGCGAACGTCGAGAGGTTGCCCAGCGAGTCGCCGATGCTGTGGCCGACTTCGCCGGTCGGGCGGTCGGGATCGCCGACGACGTCCTCGACGCTCGCGGTGACGCGCTCGCGGAGGTCGGCGACGACCGGTCTGGTCAGCTGTGCGCCGGCCGGCAGGAGGTCGTACGTGATCGCGTAGCCGCCGTCGACGCGCTCGATCGCGAAGTAGGGCTCGCCCGCGGCCTGGGCGCGCTCGTAGGCCGCGTCGCGCGCGGCGTCGTCGCGGTGGACGGGGACGTCGTCCGGGTCGTAACCCTCGGTCACGGTCCCGAATACGCGGGCCGACCGTTTGAAGGTGTTCCCACCGGCGCGATCAGGCCTGCAGCGTCGCTTCGAGCTCGCCGCGCTCGTCGAGTTCCGCCAGGATGTCGCTCCCGCCGACGAACTCCCCCTCGACGAAGATCTGCGGGATGGTCTCGCGGCCGCTTTTGGGCTGGAGCGCCGCGCGGTAGGCGTCGAGCGCATCCAGGACGTTCACCGTCTCGAAGTCCTCGCGGTACTGCTTGATCAGCCCGAGCGCGCGGTCGGAGTAGCCGCACTGGGGCATCAGCGGCGTCCCCTTCATGAACAGGACGACGTCGTTGTCCGCGATGGCCTCCGCGACGCGCTGTTCGGCCTCCTCGTCCGTGAGATCGGGTTGCGGATCGAACGGCATGTGCCTCCGTTGTGAGGCCGACAGGATACGCCTTTCGCCCGGGCGACCCCGGGACCTGACGTGCGGGTCAGCCCTCGTACTCCTCGGGGGTGTAGGTCTTCAGTTCCAGGGCGTGGATGTCGCGGGTCATGTGCTCGCCGAGGGCGTCGTGGACCAGCTGGTGCTGGTCGACCAACGATTTCCCCTCGAACGCCGGCGACACCACGACGGCCGCCAGGTGGTCGTCGTCGTGCTCGCCCCGAGCCGGGCGCACCGTGGCCTCGGCGTCCGGGACCCCCTCCTCGATCAGCGCTGCGACGTCAACTGGTTCCATGCGCGGGTCCAGGAGGCGGATCGAGAAAACGATTGGCGTCTCGACCCGCGTGTCGGCGACCCGGCTACCGGGCGGCCGGCGGGCCGGTTCCGACGCGAGTTCAGTACCCGAGCTTCTCGCGGACGAGCACCAGCGTCGTCCGGCCTTCTTCGAGTTCGCGGCGGAAGATCAGCTGCTTGGCGACGGCGCTGCCGACGCCGTAGGCCTCCTTGGCCCGCTCGTTTTCCAGCGGGTAGGCCACGGACTCGACGCGCTCGAGCGCCGCGTCGAGGTCGGAGACGATCTTGTTCGCGCCGCTGACCAGCACCAGGTTCGCGGCGGCGAAGGGGTAGGCGCCGATCCGGCTGCCCGAGCGGTCGGCGGCGACGAGTTCGCCCGTCGCCGAGACGGCGTTGACGCTGCCCAGGAAGTACTCGGCGGTCTGGGCCTCTCGGCGGGCGCGCTGGCGCTCTTCGTCGTCGTCGATGGCCCACACCTGGTCGGGCAGGCTCTCCCACTCGTGGTCGCCCTCCGAGAGGTACTCGGTGAAGCCGATCTCCTCCAGGGTCGTCGAGTGGCCGTTCATCACCGAGGCGCCCGCGGGGATCGCCTCCCGAACCGCCGCCAGGGCGGCCGCGGCGTCGTCGACCACCTCGACCTCGAATCCGTGGTTCTGGAGGTTCGAGACGGTCTCTTCCAGGGTCTGCTCGTCGGGGAGCTGGTCCAGCGACTCCTCGATCGCGACGTCGTCGATGTAGTCTGCCTTCTGGGACATGGGTGGATCACGCGGCGCGCGAGCGCCGCCGGTCGCACTCGTGGGGAGGGACCCGAACCCCATAAACCGCCGCGGACGGCCGCGTCAGCGGGTGACGCCGGCGTCACCGGGCGACCGACTCCCGTGGCAGGGGCGGACACTTATCACGCGCGTTCCCGACTGTGGCGGTATGTTCGACCGGCTGCTCTGTGCCACGGACGGCAGCGACGCGGCGGGCGTCGCCCTCGATCACGCGATCGACCTCGCGGCGGCCAGCGACGCGACCCTGGAGGTGCTCTCCGTCGTCGACGCGGACCGCGACGTCGTGACCCGCGTCGGCGGCGACGTCGTCGACGGCCTCCGGGCCGAGGCCGAGTCGATCGTCGAGGCGGCCGCCCGCCGGGCGCGCGAGCGCGACGTCGACGTGGAGACGACCGTCGGTCGCGGCGACCCGGCCGAGACGATCGTCGCCGCCGCGGACGAAAACGGCGCGGACCTGCTCGTGTTGGCCACCCACGGGCGCACCACGCTGGAGCGGTTCCTCGTCGGCAGCGTCGCCGACGACGTCCTCCGGACGGCGAGCGTCCCCGTGCTCTCGGTGCCCGCGGTCGACGAGGCGCCGCGGTACCCCTACCGGGCGATCCTGGTGCCGACCGACGGCAGCGACCCCGCGACGGCCGCGCTCGACCGCTCGATCGACCTGGCCGGCGACGTCGACGCGACGCTGCACGTCCTGTCGGTCGTCGATCCGGAGGTCCTGGGGTGGGACGTCCGCTCGGCCGACACCGACCGCCTCGAGGACCACGCCGACTCGGTGCTCGCCGACGCGCGCGAGCGGGCCGACGCCGCCGGCCTCGCGGACGTGGTCACCGAGCGCCGAACGGGCGCGATCTACCGGACGATCACCGACTACGCGACCGAGGCCGGGATCGACCTCGTCGCGATGGGCACGCACGGCCGGACGGGCCTCGATCGCGTGGTCCTGGGCAGCGTCGCCGAGAAGTGCGTCCGGACGGTCCCCGTCCCCGTGTTGACCGTCCGCGGGTGAGCCGGCCGGTCGCGGCGCCACAGGCGGGGGACCGACAGGCGACGGCTCGCGCGGATCGACACCTACTTTCCCGGTTCGGCCGGACGTGACCACATGTACGTCGGCAGGTTCGTCGTCGTCGCACCGGATCGGGCCGCCTACCGCGTCTCCTCGCGGTCGTTCCCCAACCGCCAGGTCGTCGCCCGCGAGTCGGGAGCCACGCTCACCGTCGTTCCCACCGACGAGGCCGACGAGACCGACAACCCGTACGTCTCGTACAACTGCGTCCGTCTGACCGACGCGGGCGCCGTCGTCGGCAACGGCAGCCACGTCGATCCGATCGCCGAGAAACTCGAGCTGGGCTATCCCGCCCGCGACGCGCTGGCCGAGCCCCTGCTCGCGCTCGACTACGAGAAAGACGACTACGACACCCCCCGGATCGCGGGGATCGTCGGCGCCGACGACGAGAGCTACGTCGGCACCGTCCGCCGCGACGCGCTACTCGTCGAGGCCGTCGACGAGCCGACGCTCGTGGCCACCTACGAGACGGACAGCCCCGAGCCGTTCGAGCTGGACGCGACCGACGCGGCCGGCGCCGCCGCCGAGGTCTACGACCTGGACTTCGAGCACGCCGTCTGTGCCGCGGGCGTCGCCCGGGCCGGCGACGGCTTCGAGACGGCGATCCACAACGGCGACTGAGCCGACGGCGGACACTTTTCCCGGTCGAGCCCGCAGGCCCGAGCATGCAGGTCGGCGTCGTCTCGGATATTCACGGCAACGAGGTCGCGCTGGAAGCGGTGCTCGACGACATGCCGCCGGTCGACGCGGTCGTCGACGCGGGCGACGTCGTGGGGTACAACCCCTGGCCGGCCGCCTGCGTCGAGCGGGTCCGCGAGCTCGAGGCCGTCTCGATCATGGGCAACCACGACCGCGCCGTCGCCACAGGGTCGAGCTTCGCGTTCAACAGCATGGCCGGCGCCGGCGTCCGCTACGCCCGCGAGCAGCTCGAAGACGACCAGCTCGAGTGGCTGGCCGCCCTCCCGGACGAACGCACGGCGCTCGATGGCCGCATCAAGCTCGTCCACGGCCACCCGGACGACCCCGACCGCTACACCTACCCCGGGCTGTTCTCCCCCGAGCTGCTGGCCGACGAGGACGTCCTGATCATGGGCCACACCCACGTCCAGGGTCACGAGGTCTACGACGAGGGGATCGTCATGAACCCGGGCAGCGTCGGCCAGCCCCGCGACGGCGATCCCCGGGCGGCCTACGCGGTCCTCGACCTCGATTCGATGACCGTCGCCGAGCACCGCGTCGAGTACGACGTCGAGGCCGTGGTCGACGCCGTCGCCGACGCCGGCCTCCCCGAGCAGATCGGCACGCGCCTGCGCAAGGGGCGCTGACCCCGACCAGCTGGCGGGCCCGCGCCGACTTAGCCGCCCGCTATCGCGCCGGCGAGCCGGGGCTGGGGCCTTATCCCGTCATTAGTAACGTCGATCGGCGGGGTCCCGACGGACATGGCAGACGAGACACCAACCGCCCGCGCCCGCCGCCGAACCGTCCTGCAGTCGGTCGGTGGCCTCGCGGCCGTCGCCGGCCTCGGCGCCGTCGGGACCGCGTTCGCCACCGACGACGCGGCGGCCGCGGACGGCCCCGCGTGGCCCTCCTACATGGGGACCGCCGCGAACGCCGGCCGCGTGTCCGGCGCGACGGGCGCGCCCGACGGGGTCCGCCTCGCCTGGACCGCCGACCCCGAACCCGACCGGGACGCCCGCTACGGCTACCCGGTCCTCGCCGAGAACACCCTCTACGTCCCCGGCTCGCGCCTGTGGGCCCTGTCGGCGTCCGACGGCTCCGTCGAGTGGTCGTTCCGCCCGCACGGCGACGACGCCGGCCGGTTCCGGACCTGCGCGGTCGCCGACGGCACCGTCTACGCCGGGAGCGACTCGACCGACCACGGCCGCGCGGGCCTGTACGCCCTCGACGCCGACGGCGGCGGCGTCCGCTGGCGCTTCGACGACCTGCCCGTCAGTTACGTGACCGCGACCGCCGACGCGGTGCTGGCCGCCGGCGACAGCGACTACGAGGACGACGACTCGACCGACGCGCTCTACGCGCTCGATCCGGCCACGGGCGCCGTCCGGTGGCGCTTCGGTCTCGGCGGCGAGAACGGCATGCTCCAGCGGACGCCACCGGCGCCCGCGGTCGTCGACGGCACCGCCTACGTGAAAAGCTCCGACGGGCTCGTCGCCCTCGACGTCGCGTCAGGGCGCGAGCGGTGGCGCGTCGCCCACGGCTTCTACGCCCCGAACGGGTCGCCGCCGGCCGTCGCCGACGGCACCGTCTACGCCGCGAGCGCCACGCGCTTCCGCGAGGGATTTTTCGCCGTCGACGCCGCCGACGGCAGCCTCGCGTGGTCGGTCGACGCCCCCGTCGGGACGACCGCCTGGAGCGCATCCGTCGTCGGGCCCGACCGGGTGTACGTCGCCCACCAGGCGGACGAGACGACGCTCACCGCACTGTCGCGCGCCGACGGCTCGACGGCCTGGGCGGCCGAGATCGAGGGGGTCGGTCCGTCCGCGATCGGCCCCGGCGTCCTCCAGGTCCACGGCCGCGCGCTCGATCCGCGCGACGGCAGCGAGCGGTGGCACTACGACGGCGTCGAGGGCGACGCCGCCCGCGCGATCTTCGGCGGCGAGACTGTCTACCTGTGCGACCGCCGGATCCACGCGCTCGCCCCGGCCGCGAGTACCGACGACGGCGATCGCACGACCGCCGATCCGACCGAGACCCCGGAGCCGACCGACCGCCCGACCGGCGAGGACCCGGCGACCGACTGGCCGGCCCCGCCGGCGGACGATCCGGGGCGACGGCGGGGTGAGTGCGAGATATGAGCGCGGGCGACGACGGCCCGAGCGAAACGCGGCGCCGCGTCCTCGCGACGGTCGCCGGCGGCACCAGCGCCGCGCTCGCGGGCTGTGCCGGGCTCCTCGACGAGTCGGGGACGGCGAAATCACCCGACCAGGCGACGCCGGCGGCTCCGGCCGCCGACCGCCCCGCGACCGGGACGCAGACGGCGACGAGTCCGACGGCGACCGAGCCAGCGAGCGGACCGATCGCCAGCGCGCGCGTCGCCGACGCCGACGCCGCGTATCCGACGATGGGGAGCGCGGACGCCGACGCCACGGCGACGCTGTTCGGCGGCTGGAAGTGCCCGTTCACCCGGCAGTTCGTCCGGCGGGCCCTGCCGTCGATCGTGCGCGAGTACGTCCAGCCGGGCGACGTCGCGATCCGGTTCCGCGCGGTCCGGTTCCAGGCGGGGTCGGCCCACGGCCGGGACGAGCCCCGCGCGAATCGCGTGGGCCAGGCCGTCTGGCACGCCGCGCCCGAGCGGTTCTGGGCGTACTTCGCCGTCCTCTACGAGCGCCAGCCGCCCGAGTCCGAGCGGTGGGCCACGACGGATCGCCTGCAGGGGTTCGCCCGCGCCGCGGGAATCGACGACACCGACCCGCTCCGGGCCGCGGCGACCGGCGACCGATACCAGGACGTCTGGCAGCGGACCCAACGGCGAGTGGGCGAACTGGGCATCACGGGGCTGCCGCGCCTCCGGCTGGGCGGGGAGATCACGGCGCCGACGCTCGAGCCACGGAAGACGAAGGAACAGCTCGACCGCGCGGCTCGCTGAGAGGGCGTCAGTCCTCGAAGACGTCCTGGATGAGCCCCAGGGCCTGCTCGCCGTGTCCCCAGGGGACGAAGACGGCGACGGAGGTCGCGGAGGTGATGACGTCGTGGACGTTGATGTGCTCGTCGGCGAGCGGGCCGACGATGCGGTCGACGATGCCCGGCTCGGTCTGGAGCTCGCCGCCGGTGACGCGGATGACGGCGAAGGGGTCGTCGACGGTGACGCTCGACAGCGCCTCGGCGGCGACGACCTCGTCGTGCAGCAGCGTCTCGGCCTGTTCGGCGACGTCGGATTTGATGTAGAAGGTGACCGAGTCCATCCCGGAGGAGACGGCGTCGACGTTGATGTCCTCGTCGGCCAGCGCGGTCGACAGCTCCGCGAGGATGCCCGGCTTGTTGCGGATCGCGCGGCCGGCGACCGTGATGCAGGCCAGCTCGTCCTCCTGGAGGTCGATGAGGTTCTGGAACTCGCCCTCGATGTTCGTCCCGCCGGTCATGAGGTCGCCGTGCTGGTAGTGGACGACGCGGACGTCCATGTCGGTGTCCTTGTAGGTGAGCGCGCTGGGCGCGATCACCTCCGCGCCGCGGAACGAGAGGTTGCGCAGCTCGTCGACGGTGATCTCGCCGACGTTGCGTGCCCCCTCGACGACCCGGGGGTCGCCGGTCATGACGCCCTCGACGTCGGTGACGATGACGACCTCGTCGGCGTCCATGTACTTCCCGAGCATGACGGCGGAGGTGTCCGAGCCGCCCCGACCCAGCGTCGTCACGTTGCCCGCGTGGTCCTGGGCGAGAAAGCCCGTGATGACCGGGACGACGCCCTCGCTGTGCATCTCCTCGGCGAGGATCTTCGCGCGCCGGCGGGTCTCATCGACGTCGACCTCGCCGTGCTCGTTGGTGATGACCGGCCAGTCGTCGGCACCGGGCTCGAGGAAGACGGCGTTGACCCCCCGCGCCGAGAGGGCGCCCTTGAGCATGCGCACGGAGGTGCGCTCGCCCATGCTGACGATCTCGGCCCGGTCGGCCTCGGTGGCGTCGTACTCGATGGAGTCGAGCAGGTAGTCCGTCGTCGAGCCCATGGCGCTGGCGACGACCGCGACCTCGTGGCCCTCCTCGACGGCCGCGGCGATGGAGTCGGCTGCCCTGTTGACCCGCTCGCCGTTGCCGAGGCTCGTGCCGCCGAACTTCGCAACTACGCGCATCCGATCACCCGTCGCGAACGCGTGCGTACAGCAGTCATGGGAGGGTGATTTCAGGTGGGGCGGGATAACTGCTTTCATATTGCCGGGGGCGCCCCGCCCGCCGATCGGGGCGGTCCCCTCGCCCCGCCCGGGGCGCGACCAACCATTAATAGCGCGGCCCCCCTCAGTGGAAGTATGGAGGTCCGCGACGCCGTCGAGGCGGACGCCGAGCGGCTGGCGGAGCTGACCGGCGCGCCCACCGACGTGATGCGCAACCTGGTGCACGACCGCACCGTCAGAGTCGCCGCCGAGGACGACGAGATCGCCGGCTTCGTCAGCTTCGACGCCCGCCGCCGGACCGTCCACGTCACGCAACTGGAGGGACCGGCCGCCGTCTGTGACCGCCTGCTCACCGAGCCCGTCCGGTTCGCCCGCGGCGAGGACATGGCCGTCGAACTGCTCGTCCCGGAACCGAACGGCGACGTCCGCGACGCCGTCGACGACGCCGGCTTCGACCGCGTCGGCTCGGGCCCCCGCTTCGACGGCACTCCCACCGTCAAGTACCGCCTGGACGGCTGACGGACCCACCCTTCGTTTCGACTGGAGAAGCCATCGCGACCGCGTTACGTCCGTCCGAAAGACCGCCGTGCATGACCGCCCCCCTTCGGCTGGCCCAGCGCCTCACCGCGTGGCGAAGTGGCGCTCGTGGATCTTCTCGGCCGTGCGGATCGCCAGCGACTGCCCCGTGTGCGTCGGGTTCTGCCCGCCCATCGCGTTGGGGATGACGCTGTGGTCGCCGACGAACAGCCCGTCGACGTCGAAGGACTCGCAGGCCGCGTCGACCGCCTTGCCCATCGCCATCGTCCCGTGGATGTGGATGAGATACGGCACCATGTCGCTCCGGTGGACCCACTCGGCGCCGGCGCCCCGGAAGATCCTGGCGGCCGTCGCCGCGAGCGTCTCGCGCTTGACGTAGTCGGCCTTCGAGGGCGTCCACTCCAGCTTCGCCTTCTCGCCGTTCTCGTCTGCCTCCGTGGACAGGGATACGCCGTTCGTCTGCTGGGGCTCGTCGTCGATGCTGATTAGCATCGTCATCGTCTGCTTGTACCGGCTCATCGCGTCCTTGAGCTGCTGGCCGGCGAGCTGACCGTGGGTGTCCCACGGTTTCTCCGACGCGTCGTTGTCGGCCGCCAGCCCCGCGGCGCTCGTGCCCAGCAGCGTCGCGTGGACGCCGGGGGCATTGCCGCCGACCAGCCCGAGGACGCCGTCGGCGAGCTCGATCCGGGCGGCCCACGGCTGGCCCTTCTGCGGTTCGAGCGTGCGCTTGCCGACCAACGCCTCGAGCCGACCGGGGTCGAAGATGCCGTGGACGGCGTCGAACCAGTGGTGGGTCATCCCCCTGCCGACCCAGTCGTTCGCGGGCAGGTCGGCGTTGAGCCACAGCCGCGGCGTCTGGATCGACCCCGCCGCCAGCACGACCACCTCGGCGTCGATGCTGCCGGTCTGGCCCGACCACGTGTCGCGGTAGTCGACGCCCTGGACGACCCCGCCGCTGGTGCGGACGTCCGTCACGAACGTGTTGGGCCGGATCGTCACGTTGCCGGTGTCCAGCGCCGCGGGCACCCACGTCACGTTGCTGGACTTGCGGGCCTTCTCGCGGACGGGCGCGCCCTCCGGTGAGGGACCGCCCTTGTAGGCGTCGTTCGCGAGCACGTCGCCCTCCACCTCGGGATAGGTGAACGGGCCGTCGTAGTCCTCGTCGGCGAGCTTCGGGTCCGGCTCGGCGTAGAGGTTCGGCGTCGGGCGGTACCCGCCGTCCTCGAGCACGTCGGCCGTGAGGTTCAGCCCGTCGAGCAGGTCGAAGCCGGCGCCCGCGGCCATCTTGTAGAAGGCGACCTCCTTCGTGGTGGTCGCGCCGGGGCCGAACGCGAACGTGTCCTCGACGAGCTGGTAGTACGGCACCAGCTCCTCGTAGTCGATGGGCCAGTCGCCCGAGTCGTTCACCGACGGGACCGTCGCCCGCGGGTGGTTCGCGTAGTAGTGCAGCGTCGTGCCGCCGACGCCCGCCACCTGGTTGACGGTGAGCTCGCCGCCGGTGTCGCTCTCCCAGGGCCCGCGCGAGCGGTCGGCCGGCCCGAACCGCAGCACGCCCGTGTTCGAGTTGTTGGTGTCGTTCGTGAGCCGCGTGAACTGCTCGTCCATCAGGTCGCCGCTCAGGTCGTCGGGGTCGCCGCTCTGGCGGCCGCCGGGTCGCTCGTGCGGTCGCGGCCACTGCTCGTTGCCGTGCCAGGGGCCGGCCTCGAGGATCAACACGTCGAGGCCGAGCTGGCCGAGCCGCCACGACAGCGCCGGGCCGTCGCCGCCCGCGCCCACGACGAGTACGTCGGGTTCGTGTGTCATGTCTCGGTCACCTCAGTAGTCGTTCTCCCGGAACGATTCCACCGGCCAGTCGGGGGTGAACCCCGCGTAGCCGTTCTGCGGGCCCGCGTAGCCGATCTGGCGCCAGCCCTGGATCTCGGCCATCGGTTGCTCGAGCTCCCGGTCGGTCGGGTCGTCCAGGCCGGTGTCGCCGTAGCCGGGCCACTCCGTGTAGTAGCCGAAGACGTTCGAGGTCAGCACCTGCCCCGTGACGGTCGTGGCCGTCTCCGCGTCGGGCAAAAGCACGTCGACCAGCGGCCCGATAGACTCCGGCTGGGTCGCCACCAGCAGCAGGCAGCGCAGCCGGTCCTCCGGGGCGAGGAACGTGAAAAAGCCCCCGCCGAGGAACTGCCGGCGCGGCTTGATCGGCCCCACCGACCGGCCCTGCTGTTTCATCCCCAGGACGTAGACGATCGCGTACAGGTCCAGCGCGGCAGCGTACATCGTCGCCAGCGGCACCGTCTCGCGGATCTCGATCGACGGTTCGGCCGTCCCGTCGCGGTCAGCGTCCGAGAGGACGATCGACAGCGCGTGCCCGCTGGGCAGGATGGCGACCTTCAACCCCGCCAGGCTGCCGAATACCTGCGACGGCGCCACGCCGAGGATCGCCTCCAGGTCGATGCCGTTCGCCGCCGCGAGCTGCCGCGCGAGCGCGGCCAGCGCGTCGGTCTCGGCCGAGAGGTCGACCTCGTAGTCGGCCGCTTCGCCGTCGGCCGTCGGGCCGTCGGTGCGCTCGCGCAGTTTCGTCTCCAGTTTGCGCTCGAGCTTGTCGTGCCAGTCGCTGCCCCAGGCGGCCTCGAGCTTGCGCTCCCACTTGTCGGCCAGCCGCGACAGCCACCGCTCGCGCAGTCGCTGGCGCCAGCCGCTGCCCGCGTACGTCTGGTCGACGAAGGTGTGCCCGAAGTCGACGTTGTAGATTATGTACTGTTCCAGGTCGACGTCCAGGGCGCCCAGGGCCTCGACGCCGCCCGCGTCCGGCGTCCGCGGGACGCCCGCGGCCGCGATCGACCGGTACGTCTGTCTCGTGTGGGCGTCCGCCTCGACGCTCGCCGCCCGCGCGCGTTCGATCGGGACGAGAGACGCGCCCGCCAGCCCGCCCATCCCGGCCATCATCGACCGCCGCGAGAATGCGCGTCCCTCGTCCGTGCTGTGCTCGCCGGTGCCGTCCGGTACTCGGTGTGTCGTGGTCCGTTCGTCCGTCATCTGTCCCCCCGCGTCGTGCGGGTCGTCCGCGTGCCTCAGTCACTCGCAGTCTGTGCCTCGCCGGTGGGGCGACCCCTCGTGCCGTGCCTCGTCACCCCGTACCACACGTTAGAGGGGGTACGTGTCAATAGCAATTCTCGTTGCGTACAGAACGTCTTTAAGTAGGGGTTCAGGCGAACTTCCGGATGGTCAGATCCAGGGTGTCCAGGTCGACGATGGGCGCCATCGCCGTGTCGGGGTCGATGTTGACGCTCTCCTGGAAGGCGGTCTGGGCCTGCCAGCAGCCGCTGTTGATCGTCAGGACGTTGTGGTACTGCCCGTAGCCGAACTTGTGGACGTGGCCGGCGTGGAACACGTCGGGCACCTCGTCGATGACGAGGTAGTCGTGGTCCTCGGGCGCCAGGCGGGTGTGGCCGCCGAACTGCGGGGCGACGTGGCGCTTTTTCAGCAGGTGGTACATCGCCTTGTGGGGCTCGTCGTAGCTGGCCTTCTCGTCGGGCAGCTCGGCGATCACCTCGTCCAGCGAGACGCCGTGGTACATCAGCACGGAGACGCCCTCGATGGTGACCGTCGAGGGGTTGCCGGTGATCCGGCAGTCGTGGGCGGACATGATGTCCCGCAGCTCCTCGTCGAAGGCGGGCTGGGGCTCGGCGAGGCGGACGGCGTCGTGGTTGCCCGGGATCATCACGATCTCCATGTCGCCGGGCACCTCCTTGAGGAACTCCGAGAACTCCCGGTACTGGTCGTAGATGTCGACGACGTTTAGTTCTTCGTCCTGGTCGGGGTAGACGCCGACGCCCTCGACCATGTCGCCGGCGACCAGGAGGTACTCGACGCCCTCGGCCTCGGCGCTGTGCAGCCAGTCGGCGAAGCGGTGCCAGGCGTCGGCCATGAACTCCTGGCTGCCGACGTGGACGTCGCTGATGAGCGCCGCGCTCACCTCCCGATCCGCGGTGGAGGGCTGGTACGTTCGGGGAATTTCGGGGAAGTGCAGCGAGTCGACGAACAGGATGCCGCCGTCGTCGGCGAGCGTCCCCTCGACGGCGATCACCTCGTCGA
>JBDGSW010000178.1:0-13024 GCA_042217345.1 Haloarculaceae archaeon | reverse complement strand
AGAGCGTCTGGCTTTTAACCAGATGGTCGGGGGTTCAACTCCCTCCCGGCCCGTTTTCCTGCGAACGAAGTGAGCAGTGAAAACGCCCGAGGGAGGTGAGCCCGGGGAGTCCCAGCCCGAGCAGGACCGTCTCCACTCGGTTCAGCTCCCTCCCGGCCGGTCACGCGGCTTCGAACCGGACGATTTAGGAGCGGTGGGGGCAAGCGCATCGACATGGACACAGAGTTCACTGACGGGCTGGAGATTCTCGGGCTCGTGACGGGGGCGCTGCTCGTCGTCGGGGGGCTCGTGACGCTCGCGGGCGCACCCTGGGCGACGATGGACAGCCTGCTGGCGGCGGTCTTCGAGGCCCTGGGCGTGCTGGCGACGATCGCGATCGGGATCGTGCTGGCGTGGGTCGTCCGGACGCGGCCGCGGGCGGCCTAAAACGACGGCGGGCGCGACAGTTCTGGCGGCAGTCACTCGACGACGAGCCACGCGTTGCGGGCGCTCGGGGCGAGCGGCGAACGTGAGGAGGGGCGGGAGTCAGTCCTTGACGGGGAGGTAGGCGGCCCCGAGCAGGATGATGGCGGCGATGAAGCTGATGATGGAGATGCCCCAGAGGCCGTTGACGCGCTCGTCGAAGTACTCCGAGCGCTGGACGGACTGGTGGTAGGCGGCGAAGTCCCGGGTCAGCTGGACGGTGTTGTTGTTCGGGAAGTGCGCGACGTAGGTCTGGCCGGCGAGCGTGGCGTTGGCGCCCTCCTGGAGGTCGACGGTCTCGGCGGCAGTGCTGGGCCAGGTGAGGGTGACCCCGCTGGACCCGATGTCGCTGACGTTTGTCTGGTTGCCCTTGTAGGGGAAGGTCTCGCCCAGCGAGACGTTGCGGGTCCGCGGCTCGGGCAGGTACTCCGCGAGAGGTTCGCGCAGCGAGCTGTTGGCCGCCCAGACGACCCACGGCTCGCCGCGGTACTGCGCGGTGTCGTTCTCGACGGCGGGGTCCGAGGCGAGTTGCTGGCTGGCGTTGACCGACTGGCGCAGCGTGAACGCCGTGGCGTTGGAGCCGTTGGGGACGATGACGGTCCAGTTCTGGCCGTCGTAGGCGACCGACGAGCCGTTCTTCAGCGTGGCGGTCGCCATCGCCGAGGTGTTCGTCCACGTGAGCGTGGCGCTGCGCTGGAGGCCGCCACCGCCGCCCTCGGGGCTGCCCTCGGTCATCTGTGCAGTGATGTCCGAGACGTTGTACGTGCGGCCCTGCACGGAGAACGTATCGCCTTTCGCGTACTTCGGCGCGTCGATGGAGACCGAGGGCTGGTCGGCGGAGACGACCTGGATGTACCCGTAGGAGGCAGCCCCGATCACCAGGAAGAAGACGAAGTAAACCGCCGCGGCTCGACGTTGCATGATTTGTGCCTTGGTAGCATAGGATTTAATAATTGCTCTTTCACCGACGCCACGGGGGCGCCGGGAGCTTACGAGGAGGCGGGGTGGCGGACGTCGCCGCGGTCGGTCGGGGACGCCTCGGCAGCGGCGAGTGCGGCCGCCAGCGCCAGCACCGCCCGCTCGTGTTCGCCTTTCGATTCGTAGGCCGCCATCGGCGAGACCGACAGCGACTCGTAGCGGCCCAGGGCGTCCTCGTCGACGTCGTCTCGCCGTTCGTACTCGCGACGAGCGAACGCCAGGAGCTGGTGGAGATACAGGAGCTCGTCTTTCCGCATCGTGGCCCCGCTAGGGGCTCGACGACCCTAAGCGACGCGGCAACAGTGGTACCGAACCGCACGACGGAGCGCGGTTCGCCGGCCGAAATCCGCGGTCGGTCGCTGGCGGCGATCGGTCACACGAGCGTCTCGGGGCGGGTGCGCAGGAACGCGTAGACCGCGCCGAGCGAAAAGCCGTAGACGAGGTGACTGGCGAGCGTGAGCGCGGCGAACGCGAGCAACCCCGGCACCGTCGTGGGCGCGGCGCCGACGAACGCCAGCGCGAACCCGGTCCAGAGGACGAACCCGAAGGGCAGGCCCTTCACCGCCAGGCGTCGTCCGGGAAGGTACTCGGCGGTGGCGGCGAACAGCAGCGGCCAGATGAACATCCCGCCGGCCAGGAACACCAGCCAGCCGGCGGCCACCGGGCCGATCGGGACGACCGCGCCCAGGCCGGTCGCCTGTGGCAGCGAGGCGAGCGCCGTCAGGTCGAACGCGCCCAGCGACGCCGCCACGAACAGCCCGACCGTCGCCGCCGCGGTGCCGACGAGCCCCCCGAGCGCGCCGACCACCCCGTCGGTGACGATGCCCAGCAGGTCGTCGAACTCCGAGTCCACGGCCTCGCGCTCCGCAGTGGCACCGAGGGTCGATGCGTCGCTCTCCGTGCTGGTCGTTTCATCCATGGTGCGTGATAACGCCCCGCGCCACCATATAGTTCGTCGTCGGTCGCGCGGAAGGTCACCGCGGCCGATACTCGGCGGCGGAAGGCGGATAGGGCGCGGGGGCTAGGTCCCGGTGTGAGCACGAGTATCACGGTCGAGGGGATGTCCTGCGAGGGCTGCGAGCAGAACGTCGAGGACGCGCTCGAGGCGATCGAGGGCGTGACCGACGCCGATGCCGACCGCACCGAGGAGTCGGCGACCGTCGAGGGCGACGCCAGCGTCGAGGCGCTGATCGATGCCGTCCGGGAGGCGGGCTACGACGCCCACCTCTGAGCGGCGCCGTCGGGTGCGGGCCGTCGGCACGCCCCGGGTTTGATTTTTCACCCTCCGTACCCTTCCGTCGGTATGAGCTTAGACGACGACGCCCTCGAGTACCACCGGCGCGATCCGCCGGGGAAGATCGAGATCGCGACGACCAAGCCGACCAATACCCAGCGCGATCTGAGCCTGGCGTACTCCCCCGGCGTGGCCGCGCCCTGTCGCGCCATCGCCGACGACCCCGACGACGCCTACACCTACACGGCGAAGGGCAACCTCGTCGGCGTCGTCTCGAACGGTTCGGCGGTGCTCGGGCTGGGCGACATCGGCGCGCAGGCTTCCAAGCCAGTCATGGAGGGCAAGGGCGTGCTGTTCAAGCGCTTCGCCGACATCGACGTCTTCGACGTGGAGTACGACTTCGACGAGCCCGACCAGTTCGTCGAGGCCGTCGCCGGCATGGGGCCGACCTTCGGCGGGATCAACTTAGAGGACATCAAGGCCCCCGAGTGCTTCGAGATCGAGGAGCGCCTGCGCGCGCGCATGGACATCCCCGTCTTCCACGACGACCAGCACGGAACGGCGATCATCTCCGGGGCCGCTCTGCTGAACGCCGCCAACATCGCCGAGAAGGACCTCGGCGAGCTCTCGGTCACCTTCGCCGGCGCGGGGGCAGCCGCCACCGCGACCGCCCGCTTTTACGTCTCGCTGGGCGTCCCCCGCGAGAACGTCACCATGTGCAACGAACACGGGGTCATCACCACCGAGCGCGAGGGCCTCAACGAGTACCTCGAGGCGTTCGCCCGGCCGCCCGCCGAAGCCGGAGACCTCGCCGACGGGATGGCCAACGCGGACGTGTTCGTCGGCCTGTCGGTCGGCGGCATCGTCGACGCCGAGATGGTCCGGTCGATGGCCGACGATCCGATCGTCTTCGCGATGGCCAACCCCGACCCCGAGATCGCCTACGACGAGGCGAAGACGGCCCGCGACGACACGGTCATCATGGCCACCGGCCGGTCTGACTACCCCAACCAGGTCAACAACGTCCTCGGCTTCCCCTTCATCTTCCGCGGCGCGCTGGACGCCCGCGCCACCGAGATCAACGAGGCGATGAAAGTCGCCGCCGCGGAGGCCCTGGCCGAACTCGCCCGCCAGGACGTCCCCGACGCCGTGCGGAAGGCCTACGACGACCAGCCGCTGCAGTTCGGCCCCGAGTACATCATCCCCAAGCCGCTGGACTCGCGGGTGCTGTTCGAGGTGGCGACGGCCGTCGCGAAGGCCGCCATGGACAGCGGCGCCGCTCGGCGCGAACTCGATCTGGACGCGTACCGCGAGGAGCTCGAAGCCCGCCTCGGGAAGTCCCGCGAGATGATGCGCGTGGTCATCAACCAGGCCAGAAGCGACCCCAAGCGGGTGGTGCTCGCCGAGGGCGACGACGCGAAGATGATCCGCGCGGCCGCCCAGATCGCCACCGAGGGGATCGCCGACCCGATCCTGATCGGCGACCGCGAGACGATCTGGCGGGCCGTCGACGACCTGGGCCTGGAGTTCGACCCCGTGGTCGTCGACCCCGAGGACGACCAGCTCGCCCCCTACGCCGACCGCCTGTACGAACTGCGCAAACGCAAGGGCATCACCCGGACGGAGGCCAGCGAGATGGTCCAGGACGGCAACTACCTCGCCAGCGTGATGGTCGAGATGGGCGACGCCGACGCGATGCTGACGGGGCTGATGCACAACTATCCCTCCGCGTTGCGCCCGCCGCTGCAGGTCGTCGGCACGGCCGACAACGCCGAGTACGCCGCCGGCGTCTACATGCTCACCATCGACAACCGGGTGATCTTCGTCGCCGACGCCACCGTCAACCAGAACCCAGACGAGGCGGTCCTGGCCGAGGTGACGCGACACACCGCCGACCTCGCGCGGCGGTTCGACGTCGAGCCCCGCGCGGCCCTGCTGTCGTACTCGGACTTCGGCTCGGTGGACAACGAGGGCACGCGCAAACCTCGCCGCGCCGCCCAGCAGTTGCGTGCCGACGACGCTGTCGACTTCCCGGTCGACGGTGAGATGCAGGCCGACACCGCCGTCGTCGAGGACCTGCTGTCCGGCGAGTACGCCTTCTCCGAACTCGAAGAGCCCGCGAACGTCCTCGTCTTCCCGAACCTCGAAGCGGGCAACATCGGCTACAAACTCCTGCAACGACTCGGCGGCGCCGAGGCCATCGGCCCGATGCTCGTCGGCATGGACGAACCCGTCCACGTGCTGCAGCGGGGCGACGAGGTCAAGGACATCGTGAACCTCGCGGCCGTGGCGGTGGTCGACGCCCAGGATCAGGACGAGTGAGACAGCAGCGGACGGCACGAGCGCCAACCCGGCAGTTCGGGCACGTCGACCTGCACGAAGACTTATCGTTCGTCGCTTCTGAAAGCAGACTGAGATGGCAGACTCCCGACTCGTACCGTGTCCGAACGAGCGCTGCGACGCCCACCTCCCCTATCTCCGCGCGCAGTGTCCCGAGTGCGGGGAACGGACCGACTGGCGCGAGATCGTCGCGTGTCGGCGCTGCGGCGAACGCTACGAGTACTTCTCACACGACGAATGTATCAATTGCGGTGCACAGACGAGTTTCTGGTATCTCGTGACCAAGCGCGTGCTCGAACGGCCGGCCGGCAGCGAGTTGCTGGTCGCGAAGGACGCCCTGTCGCACCCGGCGACCTTCGGTGGCGGCGACCGCCTGGCCGCGCCTGGCGGGGCGGCTGCGGACTTCCGGTTCAGCCCCGACGACCGCTCTGGCGTCTACGTGACCGAGTACGACGACTGCTACGGCGTGCGCTGGCGCGAGCCCCGACGCCGCCGGCGGCCGCTGGCACACCTCCGGACGGACGCCCGCCAGTGGGGGCCGGTGCTGGCGGCCGTCGGCGCCTGGGTGCTGTCGCTGTGGCTCGGCCGCCGGCGCTCCTGACGGCCGGAACCTACACGCTGAAGTGCCCGTGCGCTCCATCGCGAGAGGATGCGTCGTTGGCTCTCCGCGCGAACCTTCCTGCAGTACGTCGGGCCCGGCTTCCTCGTCAGCGTCGCGTACATGGATCCGGGCAACTGGGCGACCAACATCGCCGGCGGCGCGCGCTACGGGACGGCGCTGCTGTGGGTCGTCGTCCTCTCGTCGCTGATGGCCATCGTCGTCCAGGTCGTGGCGGCCAAACTCGGCATCGCCACTGGGACGAACATCGCCCGGCTCTGCCGGCGCCGGTTCCCCCGTCCGCTCGTGTACGTCTCCTGGGCGGCCGCCGAACTGGCGATGATCGCCACCGACATCGCCGAGATCCTCGGCGCCGGAATCGGGTTCAAGCTCCTGCTCGGCGTCCCGCTGGTCGGCGGGGCGATCCTCGCCGGGGCGCTGTCGTTTCTCCTGCTCGGCGCACGCTCGGCGTACAAGCGCGGCTACCGCTCGTTCGAACTGTTGATCGCCGCGTTCGTCGCGGTCATCGGCTTCGCGTTCCTGTTCGAGCTGGTGTTGGCCCGCCCGTCCGCGACCGCGGTCGCCGGCGGCCTGGTGCCGAGCTTTCCGGACCACGACGCGGTCTTCTACGCCGTCGGCATCCTCGGCGCGACCGTGATGCCCCACTCGATCTACCTCCACACCCAGCTCGTCCAGGACCGCCGCGGGCGCGCCGAGACCGCCGCCGACGCCGAGGCGCTCGAACCGCAGCTGTTCTCCGACGGCGGCTCGACGCTCGCGGAGGACCTGCTGCACTTCCGGCTGGAGGCGACCGACACCGGCCTGGCGCTGTTCGGCGCGATGTTCATCAACGGCGCGATGCTCGTCCTCGCCGCGACCGCCCTGTTCGGCAGCGGCGTCGCGACCATCGAAGCCGCCTCGGAGACGCTCCAGACGGTCTTCGGCCCGCTCGCCGCTGACGTGTTCGGCCTCGCGCTGGTGTCTGCGGGCCTGTCCTCGTCGTTCGTCGCCACGATGGCCGGCCAGACCGTGATGGACGGCTTCCTCGACTGGCAGCTCCCCGCCTGGGCCCGCCGGCTGTTCACCCTCGTCCCGTCGCTGACGATCGTCCTCCTGCAGTTCGATACCACCAGCGTCCTCGTCACCTCTCAGGTTGCACTCTCGCTGGAACTGCCCTTCGTCCTCGTCCCCCTGCTGTGGTTCTCGACCCGCGAGTCGATCATGGGCCCGTTCCGGAACCGCCGTCTCACGACGGTCGTCCTCGGTGTCATCGTCGCCGCCATCGTCGGCCTCAACGCGCTGTTGATCGCCGACGCCGTCGGGATCGCGCTGCCGCTGTGACGGCCACAGTCTGATCGGCAACGTTCAAGCGCCGGTCGCCCCGATCCTCGTCTTCGCCGCCGCCGCCCTGCTCGTCGCCGGGCTTCTCGCACTCCCCGCCGTCTTGGGCGCCGTCTCGGTCCCCGTACTCGGGCGACGTGGCGACGAACGCTGAGCCGGCCGGCAGTATCGGTATATCCGTCGCCGGCGTAGTGGGCCCATGCCATCCTCCGACCGAGCGGCCATCGAAGCGACCGTCCAGCGCCTGATCGACGAGGTGGGATCGTGGCCCGGCGTGACCGTCGGCGAGCATCGCTTCGGGGGCACCGAGTGGCGCGTCGGCCCCCGCGAGATCGGCCACGTCCACGCCTGGGGCATGCTCGACGTCGCGTACCTCCGCGCGCTCCGCGACGCGCTCGTCGAGGCGGGCAAGACGGGCGTCCACCACCTGCTCGCCGAGTCCTGCTGGACGACCTTCTACGTCACCGGTCCCGACGACTTCGACCACGCCCGCTGGCTCGTCCGACTGTCGTACCTCTACCACGTCGCCGTCCTGAAGAAGACCCCCGCCGGCGCCGAGGAGTACGCCGATGTCGACGTCCAGACCGAACTCGACGCGCTCGATCCCAGCAACGCCGTCCGCGCGGCGTTCGAGCGCAAACGCCCCGGGAAAGCCGGCGCGCCCGGATAGAGGCGACCGCCTGGCCGTCGGCGACTGACGAGCGCCCCCGCCCTGGCGACGTGACTCAGGTCGCCTTCGCGACGAGACCGAGGAAGATCCCGGCCAGCAGCGCGAAGCTCGACCAGACGACCACGTGCAGGACGGCGCGGGGGCCGTGGACGACCTGGTCGGTCCCGGAGAGCAGCCACCAGAGGAACGCCGTCACGACGAGCGTGAACGCCCAGCAGGCCGCGACGAACAGCGACGCACGCGTCAGCCGCGAGCGCAAGCCCGCCCACCGACTCACCCCCGGCGGGGGCGTTGTCTTGCGGTGGAGGGTGAGGAGGACGTAGCCGAACGCCCCGGCGACCGCGAGCGTGAACGTGATCGCGATCCCCTGGATGTCGCCCTGTTCGGCCATCGCCTGCCAGGCCGTCCCGAAGTCCTGCATCAGGATCGCACCGACGATCAGCGCGGTCCACACCGGTGAGTGATGCAGCAGGAACGCCCCGAACTCCCGGAGGCGGACGCGCCACCGCGGCGTCGCCGCGGCGGTCGGGAGGCGCGCGCGGACGCGCGTCGCCGCGCCGAGCAGGTAGCGGTCCAGCGCCCACTCGCGGGCCGCCCGCAGCACCTCGACTGAAGCGGGTCGGTCGCGCACGGCTTCGAGGGATGGCGCCTCCAGCAGGTCGCGGACGCGCGCCTCCTGGCCGGCGGCCATCGCTTCCTCCAGCAGGTCGCGCCAGACGTCCGCAGTCGCGGCCTCCCAGGCCTCGACCTCGGCGTCCGTCCACGTCCGACCGTCGGGCGCCGCGACCGCCCACGCGAGGAACCGGCGCCGATCCGCCCAGGCGTCCGCGCTCTCGGCGGGGACGCTCGCGGCCGTCAGGCTCGCGAACGTCGCGCGGAGGATCGGGAGGCGGTCGGGCGGCGTCCAGCGCTCGCTGACCTCCTCGAGGAGGCTCGCCCACCGCTCGGGCGAGCGCGGCGGGTCCACGGGGTCCCAGTCGGCGACGAGGGCGTCGAGCGCCTGAGTGTCGGCCTCGATCCGGGCGTCGAGCGCGGCCACGATCTCGCGGAGCCGTTCGGCCTCGACGGCCGGGAGGACGGCGAGCAGCGCGTCCACGATCGTCGAGAGGTCGTCAACCAGCGCGTCGATGGCGTCGCGGGCGTCGGCGCTCTCCTCGACGCTTTCCGGGCGGACGGCGCCGAGTCGCCCCCGAATCGAGTTCACGGTCTCGGCGTGGCGGGCGACGAACGCGTCCGGCGTCTCGTCGTGCCACGGCTCCGGGCCGCTCGCGAGCATCCGGTCGTCCGCGGGATGGACGAGTTCGACGAGTCCGAGCAGGGTGTCGTCCGCCGGCCGATCCCGCGCCCCCGCCGGGACGCCGATCGCTTCGAGGAGGGCTTCCACGGCGTCCCAGATGCTCGCTCCCGCCGTCGTCACGGCCGCGAGGCGATCGCGGGCCCCCGATCGCGCAGACACGAGGGGATCCGCGCCCGCGAGCGCGTCGTCGCGCCACGGGTCGGTGCCGGCGTCGGCGTCGTCCCGGCGGATCGCCGCGAGGGCGGCCTCGAGCGGGACCGATCGACCTCCGGCGTCGGCGTACGACCGGCGGGCGAGGAGGTCCTCGAGCGCCCGGTAGAACGCTGGGTGCGGGTCGCGGACGGTCGTGCGGACGAGCACCTGGATCGGTCGGAAATCGGGTTCGAGCTGGAGGTTCCAGCGGAGCTGGTGTTCGAGGTTGTCCGCGAGGTCCGCGGCGAGGCCCGGCGCCTCCTCCGTCGGCAGGAGGATCATCAGGACGCCGAGGTCGGAGACGGACTCGCGGATGCGCGAGTCGATCGCCCGCGCGCACGCCGCACCCTCGAACCGGATGAGCCGGAGAATGACGGCGGCCAGCGCCTGCGAGCGCGCGTCGTCGCCGGGTGGGACCGGGATGGCGTGCGAGCGCAGGATCGCGCGCACCCGCTCGTGTGCGTCCTCGAGGTTGTGGATCGCGCTCAGGAGGAAGACGAGGCGAATCGCGCGCTCGCCCGGCGCCAACGCCTCCCAGCGCGAGCGCTCGCCCAGCGGCGCGACCAGGTCGCCGATCAGCGCGACGTCGAACTCGGCGGGACCGACGCCGCCGACGCCGCCCCCGGTGCTCGCGGGCCGCGGACGGAGGAGCAGGCGCAGCGCCGGTGACGCGTTCGGCAGGTCGTCCGGCACGTCCCGCGGCCAGCCCTCGGGCGGTGCGTCGTTGCGCACCTGCCGGCGCCAGAGGCGAACCCGCTTGTCCAGGAGTGCCCGGTGCGTGGCCGGCAGCGCGTCCCGCCCCGAGGCAGCGATGCGACCCACGGCGTCCGGGAGGACGGCGAGCGTCCGAGCGTGCTCGTCGAGGAGGAAGAGCGCGTGCGTGAGTTCGGGCACGCCGCCGGTGGGACCGGCCGGCCGGAGCGCGGCCGCGATCCGCTCGAGGCGGTCGGTCCAGCCGTTCGCGGCCGTCGTCGCGTCGACGAGGTCGCCCGCGAGGAGCGCGTCCACGAGTTCGCCCCACCGCTGGAAGAGGATCGGCGGCGTGTCCGCGAGCGCGCCCGCCGGCAGCGTCGCCGCGAGATCGCGAGCCAGCGGTGCGACGTCCGCGATGAGGTCGGGTTCCTCCAGGAGGAGCCGCGAGGCGAGCAGGACGATCGTCGCGTCCTCGGCGTCGGCGGCGAGGTCGGTCGCCCGAACGGCGTCGGGGTCGAGCGGCAGTCCGGCGGTCAGGAGGGCCGGGAGGTCGGTCTCCTCGCCGTGCGGACTCGCGCGGGCGGCCGCCTGCACGAGGAGGACGCGGCGTCGCGTCCGGTTCCCGCCGAGCGTCGTCGGCTCGCCGAGGTCGAGTTCCCGCGCGGCCGCGTAGTCGCGGACGGACGCGAGGAGCTCGGGCCGCGTCTCGAGGTGGCGGCCGACGGCCACCGCGGCCGCTTGGTAAACCGCGGGGTCGGGCGAGCGCAGGTGCAGTGTGAGAAAGGGGACGAGGTCCTCGACGAGCGTCGGCGTCCGCGCGAGCACCTGGAGGCGCGAGAGCACTTCGTCGCGGCGCTCGATGTCCTGGGACCGCGCCCAGCGCGCCTGGAGGTCCGGGGCGCGGAGCGCGTCGGCGAGCACGCACAGGCCGTCGTCGCGAGCGTGGCCGGCGTCCCGGGCGAGCCGCAGGGCGTCGCCGACGGCGAACGACTCCGCCTCCGGATCGAAGACCGCGTGGAGGACGCGCGCGTCCGGCGCCGGGAGCGCGTCGTCGGCCGCCGCGAGCAGGGCCGAGCGCTCCTCGGGGGGAGCGCTCGCGAGGTCGCGGGCCCGCTCGCGAAGCGCGCGGCAGTCGCTCACGCGTCCCTCCGCCCGTCGGACGCGTCAGTCAACTGAACGAGGCGTCCGGCACTGGTCACGCTCCGGCCCTCCGAGACGGCGCGAGACGCGGCCAGTCCGTCGAATCGGCGGTCGCGGGCAACACGTCGTTGGTCGGACATCGACCAGGGCCCCCATAGGCGTACCGCCAGCGGGACGCACGGCCCCACTTCGACACAGCGCCCGAACCGGTTTGGCTTCCGCTGCTCGCGGATTGCTCGCCGCAGGAAGCCTCACGGTTCGCGTCGCTGACCGTTCGCCAACAGTCGCGACCGAACGAAGTGAGGCCGCGCGAGCCACGGGCCGGATTGGAACCGGAGTGACGTCGCATCGCTCGGCCCCGGGTTCAAATCCGGGCTGGCAGTCGCTCGCGACGGTTTATCGCGAGCAGAACAAGCCAAGGGCCGGATTTGAACCGGCGATGATCCGCTCTGCAGGCGGACGCGTTCGGCCGGACTCTGCCACCTTGGCGCGTTCGTCCCTTACCGAGCAGCCAGTTTAAGCGTAGCGGTCTGGGGTAATTTCCAGCAATCGCGCGAGCGAGGCGAGGCCGTCGGTCTCGCTGTGAACCTCCGGATCGCCGCCCGAGGATCCCGTCAAAGACGGTGGCTTAGTACGATCTAGGCATGTCCAGCGCGTGCTCGGCGATGTGGTTGCGCATCATCTCCGAGGAACCGGGCGCGACCAGCCCCAGCCGGCTGCCCTTCCACATCTCGATGACCTGGTACTCCCGGCTGAAGCCGTTGCCGCCGTGGGTCTGGACCGCGACGTCCGCGGCCTCGTGCCCGGCCTCCGAGGCGCGGAGCTTGGCCATGTTCGACAGCTCGGCCGTCCGCTTCATGTCTTCCGTGTTCTCGACCTGGTCCATCAGCCACGCGGCCTTCTGGACGAGCAGCTTCGCGGCCTCGACCTTCGAGTGGGCCTCGGCGATCGGGTGCTGGATCCCCTGGTGGGCGCCGATCGGCTGGCCGAACACCTCCCGATCCTTGGCGTACTCGACGGCGCGATCCAGCGCGATCCGGCCGACGCCGATCGCGCCCGCCGAGCCCACCAGCCGCTCTGGGTTGACGGTGTCGAACAGCTGGTACAGCCCCATGTCCTTCGTCCCGATGACGTCCTCGGCCGCGGCCTCGTAGCCGTCGATCGACAGCTCGAACTGTCGCTCGGGCGTCGGGATGCCGACGTCGAGCTCGCGGCGCTCGATCGCGGGGTCCTGCGGGTCGGCGCGGAACAGCGTGATCCCTTGGGTTCGCTGGGGCACCTCGTCCTTGGGCGTCGTCCGCGCGACCAGCAGCATCTCGTCGGCGCGGTCGACGCCGCTGATCCACTGTTTGGAGCCGTCGATCACGAACGAGCCGTCCTCGCGCTCGTCGGCGAAGGTGTCGAGGTTCGGCGCGTTGTGGCCCGCGTTGGGCTCGGTCAGCGCCATGCAGAATCGGAGGTCCCCGTTCACCAGCGGCTCGAGGAGCTCGTCCCTCTGCTCGTCGGTCCCGTGCTGGGTGAGCGTCACCGCGCCGAACACCACGTTGACGACGAACAGCATCTCCGCGCCGAGACAGCCGTTGGCCACCAGCTCCTCGACGATCGTCACCAGTTCCAGGATGCCCATGTCCTCGCCGCCGTACTCCTCGGGGACGGTCACGCCCAGGAAGCCGGCGTCCGCGCAGTCCTGCCAGAACGCCGTGGGCTCGCGCTCGCCGTCGGAGATCTCGCGCCAGTACTCGTCGTCGTAGTTCGCCGCGACCTCCCGTGCCGTCTCGCGCATCATCCGGTGGACGTCCGTCTCGACGAAGCCCGCGCCGTCCGTAGTTGCCATGCGTCCCCAATGCACGGACCGAAGCATAAAGCCCCGAACTTCCAACGGGAAGC
Organism: Haloarculaceae archaeon; assembly: GCA_042217345.1. Classification (GTDB taxonomy): domain Archaea; phylum Halobacteriota; class Halobacteria; order Halobacteriales; family Haloarculaceae; genus Halorientalis. Next base: position 192 of record JBDGSW010000178.1, on the reverse strand, counting down.
CCACCGCGCGGAGTTGTCACTACTCGGGTGCAAGGACGAACACCCGCGGGCTCCACGCGGAGCTCGCGGGTGAATGGAGAGATGAATGGAGGCGGCGAACCGAGGCTCCCAGAGGCTCGCGCACTCCAGTACTGCTCGGAACGCAGGCGGGCTTATCTTCCGTGTTCGGGATGGGTACGGGAGTGACCCCGC
>JBDGSW010000089.1:0-13449 GCA_042217345.1 Haloarculaceae archaeon | reverse complement strand
AGGCCCGCAAGGTCATCGGGAAGTTCACCGAGGCCGCAAAGCAGGGCCGCAAGGAACGGCTCGGCCTCTTTCTGATCACCCAGGACCCCCAGGACATCGCCGAGCCCGTCTTCAAGCAGATCAACACCACCGTCGTCCTCAACCTCGGCGACGAGGACGCCATCTCCGCGGTCAACATCCCCGCGAACCTGGAGGCGAAGGTGCCGTACATGGAGAAGGGCCAGATGGTCGTCTACTCGCCGGACAACTCCGAGCCGGTCGAGCTGATCGGCCTGCCGGTCTGCGTGACCAAACACGGCCGGGACTGAACCCGATGGGGGCGCGGGTAGCCCGGGCGTCTGCCCGCCGCCGGCGGCCGGGACGCGAACACTTTAACCACCAGGCGTGTTACTTGTTGCCATGGGGAAGCGAATCCTGGTGCCGGTCGACGGGTCCGACCAGGCGCGGGCGGCCGTCGAGTTCGCCTTCGAGGAGTTTCCCGACGGGGAAGTCCTCCTGTTGCACGTGATCAACCCGGCCGAGGCGGGCTACGGGGCGCAGTCGTCGCTCCCGACGTTCCCGGAGGAGTGGTACCAGCAGGAGACCGACACCGCCGAGGAGCTGTTCGCGGAGATCCGCGAACTCGCGCCGGACCCGTCGACGATCGTCCAGACGGAGGCCGTCGTCGGTCGGCCGGCCGGGGCGATCGTCGCCTACGCCGACGAGCACGACGTCGACCAGATCGTCATGGGCAGCCACGGGCGCTCGGGCGTCTCTCGCATCCTCCTGGGCAGCGTCGCCGAGAGCGTCGTCCGGAAGGCCTCCGTGCCCGTCACCGTCACGCGGTAGTCGCGGTCGGGACCGAGTCCGCTGTCAACGGCCTTCGGGGTCCTGACAACACCGTCGAGAAAGACTGACTCGCAGTTCGGACCGACGGAGTCGCGCCCGGTGCAGCGAACTGCTTTCGAGTCACTGGTTCGCCGAGACGGTGACGATACTGCCCGGCAGAAGGTTCCGTCACGGAAGGCATTCGGCGGCCTTCGGCCGCCGATTCCCGCGAGCGCCGGCGGCGTCGCCGGGCGACCCACGAGTCGCCCGGCTGCGAGCGAGACCTTCGGTCTCGCGCCGTTCGCGCTTTTTTGGTGCAGATTTTTTGGTCGAGTGGTGCCCGCAGCGGGCCGGAGGCCCGCGAGGACACCCGAGACGAAGAAAGGTGCTAGAAGATGTTCGCCTGCTGATAGACTGAGATGCCCTCGTCGGTGATCTCGTAGGGCTTGGTCTCCCGGAAGTGGTTGGCGTTGCGGATCTTCTGGATCTCGACGGCAAGGCGGGTCTCGCGGGTCTCCTGGCGGACGTACTGCAGGAAGATGACGGCGTCGGTGAGGTACTCGATGATGCCGTGGCGGGAGGCGTAGGGGTTGTCGCCGCTGGCCTCGGAGGTGAGCATGGTGGTGACGCCGGCGCGCTTGAGCGAGCGGGTGAAATCGAACACCTCCGTGCGGCGCTTGGCCTGGTTGTCGTACATCATCTCCAGCAGCGACACCGAGTCCAGCACGAGGCGGTCGGCGCCGAAGTCCCGGATGAGCTCGGGGAGCTCCGCGCGGATGTTCTGGAGGCTGTTGGCCATCTCGACAGGGTCCAGATCGACGATCGACAGCAGGTTCTCGTCCTCGAGGCGCTCGAACTCCCAGCCGCGCTCGGCGGCGGTGGCGACGATGGCCTCGCGGCTCTGCTCCAGGGTGATGAACACGGCCTTCTCGGGGTCGTCGAGCTGCAGGCCGTGGTGGAGAAACTGCAGGCCGAAGGTGGTCTTGCCGGTGCCGGCCGACCCGATCGTGACGATCAGGTGGCGCTCGGGGACGCCGCCCTGGATCATGTCGTCCAGGCCCTGGATTCCGAGCTTGATCCGCGGGATGTCCGACTCGAAGTCCGCGTCGTCGAACTCCCCGCCGCCTCCGCCGCCACCGCCGTCGGGGCCACTCGCGGCACCGAACGCCGAGGCGAAGTCGTCGTCGAACAGGCCGCCCTCGTCGCCGCCGTCGCCGCCGTCGAAGGGGCTGTCGTCTCCCCCAGCGAACGGGCTGTCCGCGTCTGCGTCGCCGCCTCCGCCGAACGGGCTGTCGTCACCCTCGCCGAAGGGGCTAGCTGGTTCAGCGTCGCCGGCAGGGCTGTCCGCGTCGGACGCGGCCTCGGCGAACGAGTCGGCGTCGGCGAACGGACTCGTCTCGTCGTCGGTGTCGTCGTCGGTCCCGGCGTCGTCGTCGCCGTCCGCGGCGGAGAACTGGCCGGCGTTGGCGAACGGATCGGCGGCAGCGTCGTCGTCGGCCTCGTCGGACCGGGCGGCGTCCTCCTCGTCCGCGAGGGCGCGCTCGAACCAGTCGTCGTCCTCGGTCACCGCCGACACCTCGCTGCCGGCCGGGAAGCCATACGTTGGTCTTGGGATGCGGACAAATTAACCTTGCCTACGTTCGGTCTCCCGTGTCGTGGTTGCCGGATGGTCTGGCGAGGGCCGGCGGGCCCGACCGCCAGGGATTTATATCGGCGGGAGTCCAAGCCAGCCCAGATGCAAGTCGGGATCGTCGCCCAGCGAGGGAACCCGCAGGCCGCAGCGCTGGCGACCGAGGTTCGGGCGGCGCTGGCCGCCGAGGACGTGTCGGTACTGCTGGACGAGGCCACGGCCGCCCACGTCCGCGACGAGACGGACGGGGAGGTCACGGCCGCGCCGGTCGAGGCGATGACTGATTGCGCACTGGTCGTCAGCATCGGCGGCGACGGCACCTTCCTGTACGCCGCCCGCGGCGTGGGGGCGACGCCGGTCGTCGGCGTCAACCTCGGCGAGGTGGGCTTTCTGAACGCCGTCTCGCCGAGCGAGGCCGTCGCCGCCGTGCTCGGGGAGGTCGCGGAACTCCGCGAGGGCGGCGACCTCGAGACGCGGCCGATCCCGCGCGTGGCCGCCGGCGGCGAGGGCCTGACGGTGACGCCGGCGATCAACGAGGTGGCGATCCTCGGCGCCCACCGGGGCCACGGCGGCGGCCTGGACCTGACGGTCCGCGTCGACGGCCACCGCTACGCGTCGGGCCACGCCGACGGCGTGCTGGTGGCGACGCCGACGGGCAGTACCGCGTACAACCTCAGCGAGGGCGGGCCGCTGGTGCACCCGGCGGTCGACGCGCTGGTGTGTACGGTGATGGCCGGCGCGGACGGCCGGCCGCCGCTGGTCGTCGAGGGGGACGCGGAAATCGAGGTCGACGTGCGCGACGCGCCCCGGGCGGTCGTGGTGAGCGACGGTCGCGTCGAAGGCGAGCTGGCGCCGCCGGCGACGGTGGGCGTGCGGCGGGCTACCGAGTCGGTGCAGGTGGCGGGGCCGGGCGTCGAGTTCTTCGCGGGGCTGGGCAAACTCGAGTGATCAGCGCCGGGCCGTCAGGTACAGCATCGGGCCGACGAACAGCAGGGCGATGCCGAAGAACTTCCAGTAGTTGGCCTCGAGCAGGCTCTGCGGGGTCAGCATGTACAGCAGGCCAAACAGGACGAACTGGATGCCGTAGACCCGCCGGGACTTCGTGGGGATGGCCGCCAGCAGCCCGAGGACGAACACCAGCAGTAGCGCCTGCCCCACGTTGTACGGCAGCAGGAAGTTGTCGATCACCTGGAGCGGTAGCGCGAGCATTCCTGTCCGAACCTCTCGGGAGACGACCTAAAAGCTTCCGCCGCAGGCGGCGTCGAACGCGGGTTCACGGGCCCGTGATGTCCAGCGGGCGCAGCCAGGTGAACCAGATGAACAGGACTGCCCCGCCGAACCCGAGCACCCAGACGAACGACCCGATCCCGGGGTAGTGCGCCCGCGACAGCGCGTAGTCGGCCAGACCGGGCAGCAGGATGCCCGCGCTCAACACGAGCGCGAACAGCGTGCGATCCGTGAGTTCCACCCGCAGTCACCTCCGTCGACGGTGGTCATGGTCGGCGGTTCGTGACGCAGGGTCGAGAAAGGCACGGTTTCCCCGCGGCCGGCCGGGCAAACTATAACAGGGCACTCCGGGTAAGGCGGGTATGGGCACCGATTCGACGGCTACGGTCCTGGTCGTCGACGACGAGACGGAGGTCGCCGACGTCTACGCGCTCAAGCTCGGCAGCGAGTACGACGTGCGCGTGGCCTACGGCGGCGACGAGGCGCTCGAGGTCGTCGACGAGGGCGTCGACGTGGTGTTGCTCGACCGACGGATGCCGGACCGCTCCGGCGACGAGGTGCTTCGGGAGATCCGCGAGCGGGGCCTGGACTGCCGGGTGATCATGATCACGGCCGTCGACCCCGGCTTCGACATCATCGCGATGGACTTCGACGACTACCTCTGCAAACCCATCGACAGCCACGACCTCCTGGAGGCGGTCAGCCAGCAGCTCACCGCCCGCGAGTACGACGAGCGCCTCAGCGAGTACTACGAGGTCACCGCCAAGCTGGCGCTGCTCGAGGCCGAAAAGACCCCCCGGGAGCTGGAGACCCGCGAGGACGTCGCCCGGCTGCGCGAGCGCGCCGAGCGACTCAAGGCCGAGATGGCCGACTCGCTGTCGGACTTCGAGGACTTCGAGCTGGCCTTCCGCGAGATCGGGCGCCAGCCCGGCCGCTGAAGGGGCGAGAACACCGAAAAGACGTCGGGGCCGCCTGAGGAACGGCCCGCGACGGCTGGCACGTGGTGCTGCGGGACGGCTGTGGGGGCGTGGGCGCGCCCCCAACCGGTGAGAGTTCGCAGTCGGCGAACCACCCACCCACCGGCACTCGATGGCTATTCGTTCCACCAAATTGAAATTTCCCCCGGTAATAGATGGGGATTTAATAGGAGGGCGCCGGCCCGCCCATCGGGACCGCGGTCGTCCGGCGGCGCCGCGGGGCGCTCGCGTCGGCCGGTTCCAGCACGTATTTAGGCCCCGGAACCGTCTGACCGGTCAGTCAAATGGCTCCGTCCAATCTGCTGCGTCGGTTCCCGCCCGCGGTGCTGGCGACGGCGTTCGCGACGTTCGTGGCGTTTCTCGGCATCGGCGTCGTCGACCCGGTGTTGCCGTCGATCGCCGAGACCATGGGCGCCTCCCACGCGATGGTCGAGTTGCTGTTCACCAGTTACATCCTCGTGATGTCGGTGACGATGCTGGTCTCGGGGTCGCTGTCGACGCGGCTCTCGGCGAAGACGACGATGCTGCTGGGCCTGGGCCTGGTCGCGGTGTTCGCCGGGCTCTGCGGGCTGGCGCCGTCGGTGCCGGCGCTGGCCGTGCTGCGCGGCGGCTGGGGCTTGGGGAACGCGCTGTTCACCACGACCGCGCTGGCGATCATCGTCGGCGTCTCCACCGAGGGGACGACCGCCGCCGTCACGCTGTTCGAGGCGGCGCTCGGGCTGGGCATCGCCGCCGGCCCGCTCGTCGGCGGGTTCCTCGGCGCCCAGTCCTGGCGCTACCCCTTCTTCGCGACGTCGACGCTGATGGTGATCGGCTTCGCCGTCACCGCGCTGGCGGTGTCGAACCCCGACCGCGACGAGCAGCGTCGGACCGTCCGCGACGTCATCGGCGCGTTCAACCACCCCGCGGTCCTCGTCAACGCCCTCGTGGGGCTGGGGTACTCCTTCGCCTTCTTCGTCGTGCTGGCGTACTCGCCGCTGGCGCTCGACGTCTCCTCGATGCAACTCGGCGTCACCTTCTTCGGCTGGGGCGCGCTCGTGGCGATCTGCTCGGTGTTCGTCGCCAACCGCCTCGTCTCGCGGTTCGGCGCGGTCACGACAATGGTCGCTGACCTGGCCGGGTTCGCGCTGCTACTGGGCGTGATGAGTCTGACCGACGGCACGACGCTTTTGTGGCTGGTCGTGCTCACGGGGGCGTTCTGCGGGGTCGCCAACGCCACGCTGACCACGCTGGCGATGCGGGTCTCGCCGTACTCGCGGTCGGTGTCCTCGGCGGCGTACAATAGCCTCCGGTGGGCCGGCGCGGCGTTCGCACCGGTGATCGCCGGGTACGTCGGCGGTCACTACGGCGCCACCACGCCGTTTCTCATGGGCGCCGTCGTCGTGGCCGCGGGCGTGGTCGCGCTGCTGGCGAGCGCGAGCGTCCTGCGGTCGAGCCTCTCGGTCCCGAACGCGTCCCACGGCGACTGACTGGAAGAAAGGGGCCCAATCAGTCCTCGGCCGGCTCGGGGTGACAGACCATGACCGGACAGGTCGCCTCTAGCAGCACGCTCTGGGTGACGCTGCCGAACAGCGCCTTCCCGGTCGGCGTGCGCTTGCGCCCGCCGATGCAGACGAGATCGGCGTCAGTCTCGGCGGCCAGATCGAGGATCTCCTCGGTCGGGTTCCCGCTGCGCTCGTCGAGGTCGACGGCGATGCCCGCGTCCTCGAGGCGTTCGCTGGCGCGCCGCGCCGGCTGGATCTGCGAGATCGACGCCCCCGAGGGGTTGTCCACGAACGTGTGCGTGATGGTCACGTGGATCTCCTCGGGCTCGCCCGGCAGGTCCGCGATGGCCTCGGCCTGGGCCACGGCGCCGTCTACCTTTTCCGCGCCGACCGGGAGGATCACTTCGTACATGCCACCCGCTATGAGCGGGGTGGTGTTAATCGCTCTGGTGAATTATCAGCGGGTGAGAGTGCCGGCGCCGCGCGCGGGGCCGCGGGCGACAGCGCCCGGCTCCTCCTCGGCCTCCGGCCGGGCGGCGTCGGCCGCGCCGTCCTCGCTCGCCGACAGGTCGGCGGCCAGGTGGTCGATCCTGTCGGCGACGGTACAGACCGATCCGCCGTCCGAGGAGGGCGCGACGAACGCGAGGTCGCCGTCGCGGTACTCCGAAAGCGTCAGCGCCGGTAGCACCAGCGCGGCGTACTCGCGGTCGGCGAGCTCGGAGGTCACCCGCTGGGTCTCGAAGAAGGACTCGACCGACCGGCCGGCATCCTCGGCCCACGCCCGGAAGGCGTCGACGCGCTCGAGCACCGACTGGCCCGCGTCGGTCCGGGCGGTCGTCGTCGAGAGGCTGACCCGCCGGCCCCAGACCGACACCGAAAACGCCGCGAGCGCCCCCTTCGCGGCCAGCGCGTCCAGGCGCTCGACGGCCCGCTCCTGGCGATCGATCCCCGCTCGCGGCCCCAGCGAGCGGACGTACAGCTCCACCGTGACCCGCTCGGAATCGTGCGCTCCCGTCATGGCTCGATGTCTCGTTTCGGGCCACGCACCCCCGGAACAAAAGTCGGCCGGCGGTTCGTCCCATGTTAATAGGTAACAATTAACATGGAGCGGGCCGTAGATCAGCCTGTCGGCGTCGCCGACCGCACGTATGTCAGCTGAACCACGCGACAGAGTGAACGACCAGGGGGGTGCGAGCGAGTGCGAGCCGCGGTGCATCGCGCTGGAGACGGGCGACGGACTGGTGCTGTACGACCGGCACAACCACCAGGCGTGGCTCCAGTCCGCCGACCCCGTGGCGGTCACCGAGCGGCGGTAACGACCAGCGCCACGCTGGGGGACGAACGGGCGACTCCCAGGGGCCGCCGGGACCGCCGGCCGACGCGGACTTTTACCGCCGGCGCCCGACAGGGCGAGTATGACCGACCTCGCGACGTTCGGGGAGACGATGCTCCGGCTGTCGCCGCCGGACGACGTCCCCATCGAGACGGCCGAGCGCTTCCGCGTCCACGCCGCGGGCGCCGAGAGCAACGTCGCCGTGGCCGCCCAGCGCCTCGGGCTCGACGCCGCCTGGCTCTCGAAGCTGCCCGACACCGCCCCGGGGCGGCGGGTCGCCGGCGGGCTCGCGCGCCACGGGGTCGACGTCGCGGTGACCTGGGCGGACGCGGGCCGGCAGGGCACGTACTACCTCGAGCGCGGCGACCCCCCGCGGGGCGCGACCGTCCTCTACGACCGCGAGGGGGCGGCCGTCCGGACGGCCACCGCCGCGGAACTCCCGGTCGAGCGCGTCGAGACCGCCGACGCCTTCCACACCAGCGGCATCACGCCCGCACTGTCGGACACGCTCGCCGAGACCACCGCCGACCTGCTGCGGGCCGCCCGCGAGGCGAGGACGACGACCGTCTTCGACGTGAACTACCGCTCGAAGCTGTGGGCGCCCGCCGCCGCCCGCGAGACGCTCACCGACCTGTTCGACCTCGTGGACGTGCTGGTCGTCGCCGACCGCGACGCCGAGACGGTGCTCGAGCGGTCGGGGTCGGCCGAACGCGTGGCCCGCGACCTGGCGGACGCCTTCGGGTTCGAGACCGTGATCGTCACCCGGGGCGCCGACGGCGCGCTCGGGCTGGCCGACGGCGAGGCGATCGAGCAACCGGCCGTCGCGGCCGGCGACGCCCACCCGGTCGGCAGCGGCGACGCCTTCGTCGGCGGGTACCTCGCCCGGCGCCTGGACGGGGGCGACCTCGCCGCGGCCCTGGAGTACGGCGCCGCGACCGCCGCGCTCAAGCGCACCATCCCCGGCGACGTCGCCGTGGTCACCCCCGCCGACGTCGAGCGCGTCGCCGACGGCGACGTCGACGACATCGCCCGGTGAGCGCGCGAGCGTGTTAGTTGCAGGTTCTTAACTCGGGTGCGAGTAAATGCTTTACGCCAGGGCGGCGTACGCCCGGGTATGGCCACGTCACACACGCACCCGGACGACCTGTACGTCGACGGGCAGTTCAGGGCCGGCGAGGACGCGATCGAGGTGCGCGACCTCGCAGCGGGCGGGCTGGTCGCGACCGTCGGCGCGGCCGGGCCGGACCAGGCGCGCGAGGCACTGGCGGCCGCCGAGCGCGCCCGGCGACCCATGCGCGAGACGACGCTCGTCGAGCGCGCGCGGTGGCTCGAGACCATCGCCGACGCGATCGCCGACAGAAAAGCGGAGTTCGCCGAGACGATCGTCCGCGAGGCCGGCAAGCCGATCACCAGTGCCCGCGGCGAGGTCGACGCGGCCGTCGAGCGATTCCGCCGCGCCGTCGCGGAGGTCCACGACCTCCAGGGGGAGTACCTGGAGGGCACGACCGCGGGCCACGAGGGCTGGAACGCCATCGTCCAGCCCCGCCCCGTCGGGACCGTCCTCGCGCTGACGCCGTACAACTACCCGCTGTCGACGACCGCGCTGCAGGTCGCGCCCGCGCTCGCCGCGGGCAACAGCGTCGTCCTCAAGCCCGCCTCCCAGACGCCGGTCAGCGCCCTGCTTTTGGCCGAGTGCGTCGCCGAAGCCGACGTCCCCGAGGGCGGGTTCAACGTCGTCCCCGGCCGGGGCAGCGTCGTCGGCGACGTCCTCACCGGCGACGACCGCGTCGACGCCATCGCGATGACCGGCTCCTCGGCCGCGGGCAAGCACGTCGCCCGCGAGAGCGGCATGGTGAACCTCCACATGGAACTCGGGGGGAACGCCCCGGCGATCGTCTTCCCCGACGCCGACCTCGCCGACGCCGTCGGCCAGTGCGCGAAGGGATCGTTCAAGTACGCCGGCCAGCGCTGCTCGGCGGTGAGCCGCGTGCTCGCCCACGCGGACGTCCACGACGAGGTGGTCGACCGCCTCGACGCCGAGATGGACGAGTGGATCGCGGGCGACCTCTTCGAGGAGACGACGACCGTCGGCCCGCTCATCGACGAGGACCAGGCCCGCTACGTCGAAGAGCTGGTCGAAGACGCCGTCGAGAAGGGCGCCGACCTCGTGCGGGGCGGCGAGCGGGACGTCTTCGAGCCGCGCTCGAACGGCTCGGAAGACGCTGAAGCGTCTTCCGGTGGGCCGTTCTTCGAGCCGACGCTGCTAGCGAACGTGCCCCACGACGCCCGGATCGTCCACGAGGAGCAGTTCGGGCCCGTGGCGGCGGTGACGACCTTCGACGACGAGGCCGAGGCGCTGGAGATCGCCAACGGGGGCCCGCTGGGTCTGGACGCGGCGGTCTTTACGCGCAATCACGATCGCGCGATGGGGCTGGCCGAGCGCCTCGACGTGGGCTCGGTGCGCATCAACGGCGCGCCCTCCCACGGGCTGGGAGACATCCCCTTCGGCGGCGTCAAAGACTCGGGCATCGGCCGCGAGGGGCTGGGCTACACGATCGAGGCGTTCACGACGACCAAGACGATCGTGCTGTAGACGGCCAACACGTATCCCGCTGGCGCGTGAAGGGTGGTCGAGCGCCGGTTCGGGCGGGCGCGCGGCGCCGGGCCGGCGGGGAGAGTTCATGCGCAACGCCAAGATCGTCTGCACCATCGGACCCGCCTCCGAGGACGCCGAGACGCTCCGGCGGCTGCTGTCCGCCGGGATGGACGTCGTCCGGATGAACGCCAGCCACGGCAGCCCGGAGGGCCGCGCCGCCCTGGTCGACCGCGTCCGCGAGGTCGGCGGCGAGCACGACGGCCCCGTGGCGATCATGCACGACGTCGCCGGCCCGGAGGTCCGCACCGCCGAGGTCGCCGAGCCGATCCAGATCGAGACGGGCTCGACCGTCCGCCTCGCCCCCGGCGAGGACGCCACGCCCGAGACGGTCGGCCTCACGCACTCGATCGCCGCGGCCGCGCCGGGCGACCGGGTGCTGCTCGACGACGGGCGCATCGAGACGGTGGTGACCGCCGTCGACGGCGAGACCGTCACCGTCCGCGTCGAGGACGGCGGCCCGCTGCCCAGTCGCAAGGGCGTCAACGTCCCGGGGGTCGACCTGGGGCTGCCGGTGATCACCGCGGCCGACCGCCGCGAGATCGAACTCGCAGTCGAGAAGGACGTGGACTTCCTGGCGACGAGCTTCGTCCGCGACGGCGACGACGTCTACGAGATCGAGGAGTACGTCGCCGAACTCGGCGGCGACCTGCCGATCGTGGCGAAGATCGAGCGCGCCGACGCCGTCGAGAACCTCGCGTCGATCGTCGCCGAGGCCGACGGCGTCATGGTCGCTCGCGGCGACCTCGGCGTCGAGTGCCCGCTGGAGGAGGTCCCGCTCATCCAAAAGCGGATCGTCCGGACCTGCAACGCGGCGGGCGTGCCGGTGATCACCGCCACGGAGATGCTCGACTCGATGGTCCACGAGCGCCGGCCCACGCGCGCGGAGGCCAGCGACGTGGCCAACGCCGTCCTCGACGGGACCGACGCGGTGATGCTCTCGGGCGAGACGGCCATCGGCGACTACCCCGTCCGCGTCGTCGAGACGATGGACCGCATCGTCCGCGACGTCGAGCGATCCGAGGAGTACGCCCAGAGCCGCGAGCAGCGCGTGCCCGCGGCCGACGAGACCCGGACGGACGCGCTGGCGCGCTCGGCGCGATACCTCGCGCGCGACGTCGACGCCAGCGCCGTCGTCGCCGCCTCCGAGTCGGGCTACACCGCCCGGAAGGCCGCCAAGTACCGCCCGGACGTGCCCATCGTCGCCGCCACCCCCGACGACGACGTCCGCCGCCAGCTCGCGCTCACCTGGGGCATCCAGCCGCGGTACGTCCCCTACACCGACGGCGGCGCCGACGCCGTGATTCAAAGCGCCGTCGACGCGGCGCTGGCCGCCGGCGCCGTCGAGCCCGGCGAGACGGTCGTCGTCCTCGCCGGCATGATGACCGAACTCGAGGGCTACGACACCGCCAACACCCTCAAGGTCCACGTCGCCGCCGAGACGCTCGCCGCCGGGCGCTCGGTCGTCGAGGGCGTCGTCTCGGGGCCCGTCGTCCCCGTCACCGACGGCGACCTCGGAGACGTTCCCGAGGGGGCGGTGCTGGTCGTCCCGCGGACGTTCGACGGGGAGTTCGCGGGCGACCTCTCGCGGATCGGCGGGATCGTCGACGCCCACGCGGGCGTGACCGGCTACGCCGCGGTCGTCGCCCGGGAACTGGGCGTGCCCATGATCGCCGACGCCGACCCCGGCGACGTCGAGGCGGGCACGACGGTCACGCTCGACGCAGAGCGCGGCGTGGTCTATGCCGCTCGCCCGCCGGAGTGACGCGGGAACCCGCCACGGGGGCGGCGGTCGGTGCGTGGGGTTAAGTGCGCCAGTGCCGTTGCACCGGCACGATGTACGCGGGAGTCGACCTCGGCGCGACGAACGTCCGCGCGGCCGTCGCCGACGCCGACGGCGCGATCGTCGGCCGCGACCAGCGCGCGACGCCGCGCGGGCCCAGCGGCATCGACGTGACCGAGGCCGTCCTCGATTCGATCCGCGCCGCGGCCGCCGACGCCGGCACCGACCCCCGGGACCTCCGGGCGGTCGCCATCGGTTCGATCGGCCCGCTGGACCTGGCGGCCGGCGCCGTCGACGACCCCCCGAACCTGCCCGACAGCGTCGAGCGCGTGCCCCTGACCGGCCCCGTCGAGCAGCTGATCGGCAGCGAGCGGGTCTACCTCCACAACGACGCGACCGCGGGCGTCATCGGCGAGCGCTTCCACAGCGAGCGCAACCCCGACGACATGGTCTACCTGACGATCTCCTCGGGGATCGGCGCGGGCGTCTGCGTCGACGGCCACGTCCTCACGGGCTGGGACGGCAACGCCGGCGAGGTCGGCCACCTCACGGTCGACCCCACCGGGCTGCTGACCTGCGGCTGTGGGAAGGCCGGCCACTGGGAGGCGTACTGCTCGGGCGAGAACCTCCCGCGGTACGCCCGCGCGCTCGCCGACCGCGAGGACGTCCCGACGGACCTGGCGATCGACGATCCGGGCTTTTCTGCGGTCGACCTGTTCGAGGCCGCCGGCGAGGACCCGCTGGCCGACCACGTCCTCGAGAAGTTCGTCGACTGGAACGTGATCGGCGTGACGAACATCGTCCACGCCTACGCCCCGCTGGTGATCTACGTCGGCGGCGGCGTGGCGCTGAACAACCCCGAGCGGGTGCTCGATCCGGTGCGCGAGCGCCTGCCCGAGACGGTGATGTCGAACGTGCCGGACCTGCAGTTGACGACGCTGGGTGACGACGTCGGGGTGGAGGGGGCAGTCGCGAGTGCGATGACCAGCGGGACGGGTGACCGGCGGCGAATCGACAGGTGAGCCGCCGCGCACGGCCCGCTGCAGCTGGCACCGGGGACCGGGCGCGAATGCGTCGCTGAGCGCCCATCGCCGGGGCCGGCGCTGAGGGACGGGTGACCGGTCCCGAATGCGGCGCTGAGCTTACTCGCCCCGGGCGTCGAACAGCCGGCGAAAGGCGCGGGTGGGAAAGCGGGGTTCGAGGCGGCTGGGCGGGCGGCCGTCGTGGCCCGGCGGGTCGGCGCGAACGCGTTCGAGGACGCCGGCTTCGGCGAGTTCGTAGAGGAATCGCTTGATCGTGCTCGAAGAGAGCTCGACGGCGGGGTCGGCGGCGACCGCGTCGGTCACGTCGTCGACGGAGCCGCGGCGGTCCGGGTCGACGGCGACCAGCGCCCGGAGGACGCGCTGGCGGTTCGCGGGCAGCGCGAGCACCCGCGCGAGCGAGACGCTCGGGCGCGGGACGTCGACGCGCCCGACGGCGAGGTCGCCGTCGCGGACCCGATCGGCGCCGTCGGCGGCGACGCCGTCGACGGCGCCCAGCAGCGCGGCCAGGGCGT
>JBDGSW010000064.1:0-13468 GCA_042217345.1 Haloarculaceae archaeon | reverse complement strand
GCGGGTGAAGTACGTCAGCGAGCGGAGGCTGTCGCCGGCGGCGGTCCGAGCCGTCGTCACGAGCTTGTCGGCGAACGACTCGCCCACGATCGAGTTCTCCATGCCAGGAGCCTGGTACCCTCACCTACATAACCTCGGTGATCCCCACGACTGCTGCCGGGTGTCGGCTCGGTTCGACGGGCCTATGTGGCCGAGCGGCGACCTCCCGACCATGCAGGTGGGCCTGGTCATCCTCGACGGCTGGGGACTCAACGACGACGAGACGGTCCGCGACGCCGTCCGCGCCGCCGACACGCCGAACTTCGACCGCTACCGCGAGACTGGCGCGTTCGGGACGCTGGAGACGCACGGCCGCCGCGTCGGCCTCCCCGAGGGCCAGATGGGAAACAGCGAGGTCGGCCACCTCAACATCGGCGCCGGCCGCGTCGTCACCCAGGAGGCCACGCGAATCACCGACGACGCCCGCGAGGGTCGCCTCGGTGAGAACGACGCCATCGCCTCGGCGTTCGACCACGTCGACGACACCGGCGGCCGGGTCCACTTCCTCGGGCTGGTCAGCGACGGCGGCGTCCACTCCTACCAGTCCCACCTCCACGCGCTGATCGACGTCGCCGCCGAGCGCGGGGTCGAGGCAGTCACCCACGCGTTCACCGACGGCCGCGACACCCCGCCGAAAAGCGGCGTCGGCTACCTGACCGACCTCCAGGCCCACGCCGACGCGGCCGGCACCGGTCAGGTCGCGACCGTCTCGGGCCGGTACTACGCGATGGACCGCGACCAGAACTGGGAGCGCACCCGCCGGGTCTACGACGCCATCGTCGACCGCGAGGCCGAGTACGAGGCGGCCACGGCTGTCGAGGCGGTCGAGGCCTCCTACGAGCGCGGCGAGACCGACGAGTTCGTCGAGCCCACCGTGGTCGCGGACGCCCCCGCGCTCGAAGACGGCGACGCGGCCATCTTCTTCAACTTCCGCGCCGATCGGGCCCGCCAGCTCACGCGCATGCTCGCCGACATCGACCCGGTCTGGCCCTTCGAGACCGACCCGCCCGCGACCCGCTTCGTGATGCTGACCGACTACGACGCGGAGTTCGACCTCCCGGTCGCCTACCCGGCGCCCCAGCCCGAAGACGGCCTGGGCGAGGTGCTGGCCGACACCGGCCACACCCAGCTGCGGATCGCCGAGACCGAGAAGTACGCCCACGTCACGTACTTCCTCAACGGCGGCCGCGAGGTGGAGTTCCCCGGGGAGAGCCGCCGGATCGTCGAGAGCTCGGCCGTCCCGACCTACGACCAGCAGCCGGAGATGAGCGCCCCCGCGGTCACCGACACCGCTATCGCGGCGATCGAGGCCGAGGACCCCGACGTCCTCGTCCTGAACTACGCGAATCCGGACATGGTGGGGCACACTGGCGACTTCGAGGCGGCCGTCGCGGCCGTCGAGGCCGTCGACGAACAGCTCGGGCGCCTGGTCGACGCCATCGAAGCCGCCGGCGGCGACGTGCTCATTACCGCCGACCACGGCAACGCCGACGACATGGGCACCGAAGCCGACCCGCACACCGCCCACACGCTGAACCCGGTCCCGTTCGTCTACCTGGACGAGTCGGGCACCGACGGCGGGCGGACGGTCCGGGCGGGCGGGACGCTCGCGGACGTGGCGCCGACGATCCTGGCGCTCATGGGGATCGCCCGGCCCGAGGCGATGACGGGTGAGTCGTTGCTCGATTAGCGGGGCCGCCGCCCCGGCCGTACCGATGGGACCGACAGCAGAGTGGTAACAACCCGTTTGGCAGTGGCCGCCCTATCCGCAGAGACCGATGAGCGCGTTCGGCTCCTTCGAGTTCGCGGACGACGACCGCATGCGGATCTATCGCTACGTCGAACGCTGCGGCGCCGTCACCCCCCGGGAGGCCGCGGAACACGCCGAGGTCGACCCCGAGACCTTCCGGCACCACGTCGCCATGCTCAAGCGCGACGGCTACCTGGCAGAGTCGGACGGCCGCCTGCGGGTCGACCTCGAGGCCGGCGAGGCCGAGGAGTTCGAGTCCGCCGGGCTACAGTACGTCGTTCGCCCGGCGCACCAGGAGGACACCTCGGGCGTGCTCGGCGCCATCCGCGCCGTCGCCGAGCACGACCGCTACCTCGTCGCCGAGAGCGTCGCCGAGCAGCTCGCCTACGAGGAGACGCTCGTGCGCCACAACACCGCCAACACGCGCCTGTTCTTCGTCGCCACGGTCCGCGAGGAGGTCGTCGGCTGGTGCCAGGTCGAGGTGCCGCGGCTGGCCAAGCTCGCCCACACCGCCGAGCTCACCGTAGGCGTCCTCGCCGAGTACCGCCGCTACGGCATCGGCAGCCAGCTGCTCCAGCGCGGCATGGCGTGGGCCGCCAGCGAGGAGTGCCGGCGGGCCTACAACAGCGTCCCCGAGACCAACGACCTGGCCATCGAGTTCCTGCAGGAAAACGGCTGGTACGTCGACGCCTGGCGCATCGACCACTTCGAGATCGACGGCGAACTCGTCGACGAGGTGATGCTCGCCGTCGACCTCTAGGCCGTCCGGAAGGAGTAATCAAGCGACGGCGCCGAGTGCGTCAGGCTCCCCAGCGAGATCACGTCGACGCCCGTCGCCGCGTAATCGGGCACGTCAGCGATCGCGATCCCGCCGGAGGCTTCCGCCAGCACGTCGGGGTGGTCGACCCGGAGTCGCTCGACGGCGTCGCGCGTCACCTCTGGGGACATGTTGTCCAGCATGACCACGTCGGCGCCGGCGGCCGCTGCCCGAGGGGCGTCGGCAGGTGCTTCGACCTCGACCTCGATCTTCGTGGCGAACGAGACCCGCTCGCGGAAGTGCGCGACGGCGGCCGCCAGGCCCAGCTCGGCGACGTGGTTGTCCTTGACCATCACCATGTGCGAGAGGTCGAGCCGGTGGGTGTCGCCGCCGCCGGCGACGATCGCCCGCTTCTCGACGCCGCGCAGCCCGGGCGTGGTCTTGCGCGTGCCAGCGACGCGTACGTCCTCGTCGACCTCCCGGGCCGCCTCGACCGCTCGACGGGTCGCCGTTGCGATCCCCGAGGCGTGGCCCGCGACGTTGACCGCGACGCGCTCGCCCCGGAGGACGTCCCGCGCCGGCCCCGCGACGGTCAGCACCTCGTCGCCCGCCCCGATGCGGTCGCCGTCGGCCACCTGCAACTCGACGTCGAGGTCGAAGTGCTCGAAGACCGCCGCTGCTGCGTCGAGCCCGGCGGCGACGCCGGCCTCCTTCGAGACGAGCCGGGCGGCGGTCTCACCGGGCACCTGGTTGGTGACGTCGTGGTGCCCGAGGTCCTCCGCGAGCCAGCGCTCGATCTGGGCGTCGGTGAGCATCAGTCGTCGGCTGGCTCCTCGGCGGCCGCGCTCGGGTCGTCGACCAGGTGGTGACAGCCGACGGACTCGTCGTTTCCGGCGGCCTGGCGGGCGATCAGCAGCGCGGTGACGGTGGCCGACCGGAGCTCGTACAGCCAGCGCGAGGTCCGCGTGCGCGTGTACGCGTCGACCTCGCCCTTGAGCCGCCGGAGGACTCCCATCGCACGCTGGAGGTCCGCCGGATCGCGTTCGAGGCCGACGTACTCGTCCATCACGCGGCGCAGCCGGTGGAACTTCTCGCGGGCGAACTTCTCGGGGAGCTCGGGGTCACGTTCCAGGAGCTCGGGCGCCTCGATCACGTCGACCTCGTGCCCGTCGGCGGCCTCGCCGGCGCGCAGTCCCCAGACCAGCCCCTCCAGCAGCGACGTCGAGGCCAGCCGGTTGGCACCGTGGACGCCCGTGTGCGAGCACTCGCCGACGGCGTAGAGGCCGTCGAGGCTCGTCCGCCCGCGGTCGTCCACGTCGATGCCGCCGCAGAGGAAGTGCTCTGCGGGCGCGACCGGGATGCCGTCGGTCCAGTCGACGCCCCGATCCGCGCACGTCTCGGCGAGGTCGGGGAACCGCTCGGCGAACGAAAGCGGGCTGACGTCGAGGACGACCTCACCGGTAGCGTCGCGCTCGGCCTGGACCGCGCGGGCCACGACGTCTCGGGGTGCGAGTTCGGCGTCGTCGTGGTACCGGGGCATGAACCGCTCGCCGTCGCCGTTGCGCAGCAGCGCTCCTTCGCCGCGGACGGCCTCGCTGACGAGGAACGGGTCCTCGCCTCCCTCCGCGGCTCCGCCGCTCCGGTTCGAGGCGCTTCGCGCCTCGCTATCGAACGCGGTCGGGTGGAACTGGACGTACTCCATGTCGGTCACGTCGGCGCCCGCGAGCGCGGCCATGGCGATCCCGTCGCCGGTCGCGCCGTCGGGGTTCGTCGAGACGGGGAAGAGGTCGCCGACGCCGCCGGTCGCCAGTACCGTCACGCCGGCGTACCAGGGTTCGAACGCGCCGTCCGATTCGAGGATCGCGCCGTGGACGCGCCCCTCGTGGCGGATCAGCTCCAGGGCGGCGGTGTCGTCGCGGATCTCGACGCTCTCGCGGGCGTCCAGGTGGTTCAGGAAGGGGACGTGGACGTGCTTGCCGGTGGACGCGTCGACGTGGAGGATGCGCTCGGTGGAGTGGGCGGCTTCGCGGCCGTAGTCGAACTCCTCGTCCGCGCCCGCGCCGTCGAATTCGACGTCGAGCGTGTCCAGCAGGACGTCCTCGACGGCGTCGTTCGCGTTCTCGACCAGGACGTCGACCGCGTCGGGGTCGGCGGTGCCGCTGGAGGCCGCGAGGACGTCGCGCTTGAACTGCGCGGGGTCGTCCCGGGCGACGGCGATGCCGCCCTGGGCCCACCAGGAGGAGGCGCCCTCCGGGCGGGTGGCCTTCGTGGCGACGGTGACTTCACTGCCCGCGCGGGCGGCGGCGAGGGCGGCGGCCAGGCCGGCGATCCCGGACCCGATCACCAGGACGTCGGTCGTGTTTGCGTCGGACATCGGTCAGATCTCGATCATGCGGTCGAGCGCGACCCGGGCCAGTTCCTTCTCCTCGGGGGCGACCTCGATGACGTTGCGCTCGCGGCCTTCCACGAGCTCCTCGAGCACCCACACGAGGTAGTTCGGGTCGATCTGGCGCATGGCGTTGCAGTCCATGCAGGCCTCGCCACAGAGCGGCAGGACGTTCACCTCGGGGTGCCAGCGCTGCAGGTGGTTCGTCAGGTGGATCTCGGTGCCGATGGCCCACGTCTCGCCGGGGTCGGCCTCGGCGACCGTCTCGCAGATGGTCGCCGTCGAGCCGACGACGTCGGCGGCCTCGACGACTTCGCGGCGGCACTCGGGGTGGACGACGACGTTCGCGTCGGGGTGGGTCTCCCGGATGTCCTCGATGTGGCGCACGCGGAAGCGCTCGTGGACCTGGCAGTAGCCGTCCCAGAGGACGACGTCGTGCCCGACCGCGGTCGCTGCGTCCGTGCTCTCGGGATCCCAGGGATCCCACTCGACGATCTCCTCTTCGATGCCCAGCCGGTGGGCCGTGTTCTCCCCGAGGTGCTTGTCGGGGAGAAAGAGGACCTTCTCGCCGCGCTCGAAGGCGTACTCGAAGGCCTTGTGTGCGTTCGAGGACGTACAGACCAGCCCGCCCTGCTCGGCGCAGAAGGCCTTGAGGTCGGCGTAGGAGTTCATGTACGTGATCGGGACGATCCGCTCGTCGGTCGCGGCGGTGAGCTCGGCCCAGGCGGCGTCGACCTGCAGTGCCTCGGCCATCCCGGCCATCGGACAGGACGCCTCCATCGACGGCAGGATTACCGTCTGGTCGTCGTCCGTGATGATGTCAGCGGACTCGGCCATGAACGTCACGCCGCCGAAGATCACGTACTCGGCGTCGGACTCGGCGGCCTCCTTGCTGAGCTGGTAGGAGTCGCCGACGAAGTCGGCGTGTTCGACGATCTCGCGGCGCTGGTAGTTGTGTCCCAGGATCACCACGTCGTCGCCCAGCTCGGCGAGCGCGGCCTCGATGCGCTCCGTGCGCTCGTCCGCCGCGAGGTCGCGGTAGCTGGCCGGGAGCTGTTCTAAGTTGTCGTACTTGAAGAGACTCAGGTCGGTCTCGAACTCCGCTGTTTCCATTTCCGGCACTGTGGACCACCTGCTGATTACCTCACTGTCGATCCCCGTTATTGAAAAGATTTTGCCTTCAATGTGCGGGTATGGTGGAATATTAGGCAGGTGTTGCCGGCAATCGGGGTGGAACGCCCGCGGTCGGGGCGGTCGCGGTACTGGTCGTCGACGGTTCGGCCCGAAGCACGCCGGCGGTCGCGCGGAGGGCGTTCGTCACCGCGCGTCGTGAACGATCGCCCCGTCGACGACCGTCATCGCCACGCCGACGTCGGCGATCGATTCCTCGGGAACCGACCACGGCGAGGCGGCCAGGACCGTGAAGTCCGCCCGCTTGCCGGGTTCGATCGTCCCCGCCTGCACCTCGTTTCCCGCCGCGTGCGCCGCCCCCCGCGTGTACGCGGCCAGCGCCTGCGTGACCGAGAGCCGCTGGCCCGCCGCCGGCGCGGTGACCGCCTGCTGGATCCCGAACAGCGGGTCCAGGGGCATGCAGTCGCTGCCGAACGCGAGCGCCGCGTCCGCCTCGCGCAGGTCCCCGAACCGGTCGGTCGCCCGCGTCCGCTCTGGACCCAGACGGCGCTCGTAGAGGCCGCCCGGCCGCGCCCACTTCAGGAAGTTCGGCTGGACCGAGACCACGAGGCCCGCGTCGACGAGCCGGTCGAGCAGGTCGTCGGGGAGGACCTCGGCGTGTTCGATCCGGTGTCGCGCGGCCGGGTCGGCCCCCTCCACGGCGTCGACGACCGCCGCGATCGCCTCGTCACCGATTGCGTGGACCGCCACCTGGAGGTCGGCTGCGTCGGCCGCCGCCGCGACGTCGGCCAGCTCATCGGGGTCGGTCGCCCACTCGCCGCGCTCGTCCGGGGCGTCGGCGTAGGGCTCGCCGAGCCGGGCCGTGTGCGCGCCGAGGCTACCGTCCGCGAACGCCTTGACGCCGCCCGTCCGGACGAATTCGGACCCGTGGTCGCGCACGAGCCCCGCGTCCCGGACGGCGTCGAGCAGGTCGGCGTAGTAGTACAGCCGCACCCGCAGCGAGAGGTCGCCGACCCGATCCAGCTCGCGGTAGGCCCGCGCCAGAGCGGGGCGGTCGACCATCTCGTGGACGCCCGTGATCCCCACCGCGTGGGCGCGCTTCTGGGCGGCCAGCAGGCGGTCGCGCAGCCCGGATCCCCCGGGTTCGACGGCCTCGAGCACGGCGCCGGCGGCGGCCTCGACGACGACGCCCGTCGGCTCGCCGCCCGCGGTGCGGACGCCGCTGGCCGGCAGCGCGTCGCCGAGGCGCTCGAGGGCCGCGCCGTTCAGCGAGACCAGGTGCATGTCCTCGCGGACGGCCGCGACCGGGCCCGACTCGCTGACGGCGTCCAGGTCCGCGCGGTCGAGCGGGCGGGCGTCGGGCCAGCCGCTCTCGTCGTAGCCGAACCCCACCAGCCAGTCGTCGCCGCCCTCGCCCTCCGCGCGCAGGCGCTCGCGGCAGTCGTCACGATCGCTGGCACCCGAGAGGTCGGCCCGCACCAGTCGGCGCCCGACCGCGGTCAGGTGGGTGTGGGCGTCGACGAAGCCCGGGAGGAGGGGGAGGCCGTCGAGGTCCACGACGTCGGTCTCGACGCCGACGAGGAATCCGGCCTCGTCGTCGTCGGTGACGCGGACGACCCGTCCGTCGCGGACGGCCACGGCGCTGGCCGCCGGCTCGTGCGCCCTCGCCGGGTCGACCAGCGGGTGGACCGCCGCGTTCACGAACACCCGGTCTGCGGCCTCGGTCATGGCAGACACCCGGGAGCGAGCGCCGTAACCGTTTGGGGGGTCGAACCCACCGCAGCCTATTTCGGGACGGCCGAGGACCTGTGTACCGACGATGTCCCCGATCCGTGCCGCTCGGTTCCCGCTCGCTTTCGAGTGGGCGACCCCGTTCCGGCCAGCGGTGGTGGCGCCGTGACCGACGACGAACCCACGACCGACCGGCGCTCGGTCCTGGGCACCGCCGGCGGGTTCACCCTCGCCGGTGCGCTGGCCGACGCGCTCGGGGCGGTCCCCTCCGCCCGGGCGCTCGACGCGGAGCGACTGTCGGACGATCTCGCGGGGCTAACTGGGGCACCCACGCCCGCCCCCGACGCAGATCCCGACGCAGACCGGGTGTTCCCGCAGGGCGTCGCCGCCGGCGACCCCACGCCGTCGGGCGCGATGCTGTGGACCCGCGTGGCGCCCGAGGCCTACGCGCCCGGCCGCAAACTCACACTCCAGGTGGTCGCCGAGTCGGGGTTCGACCGCCTCGGCGCGATCTGGTCGATCGAGACCGACGGGCTCCCCGCTCGCGACCACGCGGTGAAGGTCGACCTGGACGGCCACCTCGACGCGGACCGGGCCTACCGCTACCGGTTCGTCTTCGACGGCGTCGCCGGGCCGATCGGCCGGTTCCGGACGCTGCCCGCCCCCGAGAGCTCGCCCGACGCTGTTCGACTGGGCGTGCTCACCTGCCAGGACTACCGCAACGGCTACTACGGCGCCTACCGCCACCTCGCCCGCGAGGACCTCGATTACCTCCTGCACCTCGGGGACTTCATCTACGAGTGGGGCGGCCCCTCCGACCACGACGGCCGCGCGATCTCGCTGCCCAGCGGGCGCGCCATCGCCTGGGGCCTCGAGGACTTCCGACACCTCTACAAGCTCACCTGCGCCGACCCGCACCTGCAGGACGCGCTGGCCAGCGCCGCCCTGATCGCCACCTGGGACGACCACGAGATCGTCGACGACCGCTTCTACGACTACGAGGAAGGCCGCCCGTACGCCGGACCCGGCGCGCATCCCCGCAACGACGACGCCGCGTTCATGACCCAGTTGTTCGCCGACGGCATCCGGGCGTGGTGGGAACACATGCCCGTGCGCGTCCGGTACGACCCCGACGCCGACTCGCTGCTCGACCAGCTGGGGCTGTGGCGCTCGTTTCGCTTCGGCGACCTCTTGAAACTGGTCGTCACTGACGAGCGGCTGTTCCGCTCGCGCCACGACGGCGACGTCACGCCCCAGGTCTCGGACGCGGCGGTCGCCTCGCCCGGCGCGGCCGCCCTCGATCACACGATCCTGGGCGCCGAGCAGCGCGGCTGGTTCGTCGACCGCGTCGCCGACGACGCCACGACCTGGACGACGTGGGCTAACGAGGTGCTGAACATGTGGCTGGCCGACGAGTACGGCGGCGAGCAGTACTTCGACGACTCGGACGCCTGGGACGGCTACGAGACCGAGCGCCGGCTGCTCATGCGCGCGCTGGCCGACCGAGGCGTCGAGAACTTCGTCGCGCTCTCGGGCGATCTGCACACCGCACTCGCGGGGTACCTCCAGGTCGAGTACGGTCAGCGCGCGCCGCCCGACGACCGCGTCGGCGTCGAGCTGATGACCCCCGCCGTCTCCAGTCAGAACCTTGCCGAGCAGAGCGACCTCCTGGACTCCCCGCTCGTGCGCCAGTACGTCACGGCGACGATCCTGCGGAAGAACCCCCACCTCGAGTTCTTCGACAGCTACAACCACGGCTACGCCGTCGCGGAGTTCACGCCCGACGCCTGCGAGTTCACCGTCTACGCCGTCGACAAGAACGTCCCGGCCGCCGAGGCGCCCCGGCGGCGGCTGGCGGCCTTTCGCGTCCCCGAGGGGACGCCCGAACTCCGGTCGCTGTGAGCGCCACCCGCCGAGTGCCGGGGGCTGTCGAAGAGCAATCCTTAGGGGGGTCCCTGTCGAGCGCCCTCACATGACCGACACGTCCGACCTCGCCCAGCGCGTCCGCGAGGGCGACCTGCGCCTGCACGAACTGGAGGCCCACGCCGACGCCGAGACGGCGGCCGCGGCACGCCGGGAGCTGCTCGAAGCCGAGACCGGCGCCGACCTCGCGGCCGTCGGCGCGTACACGTTCGACGCCGCCGACGTCGAGTCCAACATCGAGAACCTGGTCGGCGGCGCCCAGGTCCCGATGGGCGTCGTGGGCCCCGTCCCGGTCGACGGCGGCGCCGCCGACGGCGAACACTACCTGCCGCTGGCGACGACCGAGGGCGCACTGGTCGCCAGCGTCAACCGCGGGTGCTCGACCATCGCCGCCGCCGGGGGCGCGACCGCGCGCGTCCTGAAAAACGGCATGACCCGCGCGCCGGTCTTCCGCGTCGCCGACGTCGGCGAGGCCGCGACCGTCGCCGCGTGGGTCCGCGAACACACCGACGACCTCGCGGCGGCGGCCGAGTCGACCACCAGCCACGGCGAGCTCACCGAGGTGACGCCGTACGTCGTCGGCGACAGCGTCTTCCTGCGGTTCGTCTACGACACCAAGGACGCGATGGGGATGAACATGGCCACCATCGCCACCCAGGAGGCCTGCGAGCTGGTCGAGGCCGAGACGCCCGCCTCCCTGGTCGCGCTGTCGGGCAACCTCTGTACGGACAAAAAGCCCGCGGCGATCAACTCCATCGAGGGCCGCGGCCGCACGGTCGCCGCCGACGTCCTGATCCCCCACGACGTCGTCGAGGAGCGCCTGAAGACGACCGCCGGCGCCATCGCCGAGGCCAACACCCGCAAGAACCTCGTCGGCAGCGCCAAGGCCGGCGCCCTGGGATTCAACGCCCAGGCGGCGAACGTCATCGCCGGCGCGTTCCTCGCGCTCGGGCAGGACCTCGCGCAGGTCGTCGAGGGGAGCAACGCCATCACGACCGTCGAGGAGCGCGACGAGGGTCTGTACGCCAGCCTCACCGTCGCCTCTCTGGAGGTGGGCACCGTCGGCGGCGGCACGAAGCTCCCCACCCAGGCCGAGGCACTGGACGTCCTGGGCGTCCGCGGCGGGGGCGACCCCGCCGGGGCCAACGCCGACGCGCTGGCCGAGATCATCGCCACCGGCGCCCTGGCCGGCGAGCTCTCCCTGCTCGGGGCGCTAGCCTCCAGCAATCTCGCGTCGGCCCACGAGGAACTCGGCCGCTGACCGGCCCCCACTCGCCCGCCCATCCTCGTTCTTTCGCGGAATCCGGCGTTCCGGAAGCGGCCGTTCCGGACGCGTCCGGCTGCCGTCCGGGACTTTCACTTCCGCGGTCGCGCTGGCTGACGGGTAAGTGACTGGCCCCCCTCGCTCCGGTGGCGGCCGTCGGCCAGCACCGGCGGCCGTCGCCACCATGTCCGACGACGGCGAGCGCACGTTCTTGCGGACGTATCGCCTCCTCCAGGTGATCGAACTCCTCGCGTCGATCCTGGCCACGCTCGTCTGGCTGT
Source organism: Haloarculaceae archaeon (assembly GCA_042217345.1). Taxonomy (GTDB): domain Archaea; phylum Halobacteriota; class Halobacteria; order Halobacteriales; family Haloarculaceae; genus Halorientalis. Next base: position 2,206 of record JBDGSW010000064.1, on the reverse strand, counting down.
GGCACGCGCTCGGCCGGTGAGGCCGGGATCGGCGCCGCTTGGACGCACCGTCGGTCCCAGGCTCGGGATCGATCGCGATCGCGTCGCTACTGTCGAGACAGCTGCGGATCCCGCGAGAGGACTGCCTGCAGCCGCGTGTCGGCGACGACGCCGACGACGACGAACACGCCGCCCAGCGTGAGCACGATCAGTACTAGCGACATGAACTCCCCGCCCAGCGCCGGGTTCAGCCACCCCTCGGCGAACAGCAGCGCCCACGCGAGCGCGAACAGGCCGCTGCCACTCGCGAGCCACGTCGCGTCGCGGCGCAGGAAGTGGCCCGCGCCGGCGGCGAAACCCAGGACGAACAGCAACTGGCCGAGCCGTTGCAGCCCGACGCCTGCCAGCTTCGGGCGACCCGCGCCCGCGTCGACGATCACGACGATCGACGCGACGGCGATCAGCCCGGCCATCGCGGCCAGCAACGAGCGATCGTGCGCAGTTGTGTCGTCGTTCATGCCAGCTTATGCGTTCCGACGGGGAATAAATTCCAGCGTAAGTGTGGCGAAAGTTAGCGCACGAGTCGCCGAACGGGCTGATCGACGGACTCCGGCTCCGTCGCCCGCCTAGAGCAGGCGGTAGGTCCCGCGGTGTTCGCTGACGCGGCCGTCCCGGACGAGCTTCTCCAGCGCGTCCCCGACGTACCCGGCGGGGACGCCCCGCTCGGTGGCGTACTCGATCACGTCGTCCTCGGTTGGCGCGTCCAGCTCGCGCAGCGCCGCCTCGACGATCTCCCTGCGGCTCTGGCTGGCGCCACCGCCGCTGGCTCGGTCGGCCGCCGCCGCCACCTCGTCGACGTCGACGCCGGCCGCCTCGAGGTACTCGTCGTCGCCGACGCCGGCGTCGTCGAGCGCGGTTTCCAGCTCCGCGAACGAGTCGACGCGCTCGAACGCGTCGGCCTGGCCGCGGCGCTCGGCGAGCAGCGCCGCCCGGACCTCGCGGGCGTGGTCGGGGTCGTCGGTCGTGACGAACTTCTTGCGCTTTTCGTGCAGTCGCGTGGCGCCGCACTGGGGACACTTGCTGCGTTCGGGGCGCCCCGCGACCACCCACAGCGCCTGGCAGTCGCTACACCCGACGACGGCGTACATGGCCGGGGCTGGGTGACCGTCGGACATGAATCTGCCGCCGTCGCCCGCGTCCGCCGGCGGTGCGCCGCGGCGAACGCTTAGGTGAGCGCCGGACCGAGGTGGCTCATGGAGACCGTGTCACTCTCCGTCCCGGAGACGGTCGAGGTCGAAGACGGCGTCCACCTGACGCAACTGGTCGCGGGTGATCGCATGAGCGTCCAGCACTTCCACGTCGAGGCCGGCGCGACGATCCCGGAACACAGCCACGAGCACGAACAGGTGGGCTACGTCTACGCGGGGGCGATGACGTTCACCGTCGGCGGCGAGGCGTTCGTCGTCGGTCCCAACGAGTCGTACGTCCTCCCGTCGAACGAGCCGCACGCGGCTGAGAACCCGGGCGACGACCCCGTCCAGGGGATCGACGTGTTCGCGCCGCCGCGACCGAATCCGGACTGGGCACAGTAGCGCGCGTCGAAAAACGCGGTGCGAGCGCGATTCAGGCGAGGTCGCGGATGTTCTGGGCGACCTTCTCGGCGTACTCGCTCGTGGCGAGTTTCTCGCCGCCCTGGATCTGGCGCTCGATGTCGTAGGTGACCTGCTTCGATTTGATGGTCTCCTCGACGGCGTCGCGGATGAGCTGGCCGGCGTCGTTCCAGCCCATGTACTCGAGCATGATCTTCCCGGAGAGGATCATGGCGGTGGGGTTGACCTTGTCCTGGCCGGCGTACTTCGGCGCCGAGCCGTGAACGGGTTCGGCGACCATGCGACCGTCGCCGATGTTGGCGCCGGGGGCGATGCCGAGCCCGCCGATCTGGGCGCCGCAGGCGTCAGAGAGGTAGTCGCCGTTGAGGTTCGGCATCGCGAGGACGTCGTAGTTCTCGGTGCGGGTGAGGATCTGTTGGAGCATGTTGTCGGCGATGCGGTCGTTGACGACGACGGCGCCTTCCGGCGGCTCGCCGTCGCGCTCCTCCCAGAGGGTGTCCTCGGAGATGACCTCCTCGCCGTACTCCTCTTCTGCGACCTCGTAGCCCCAGTCGCGGAAGGCGCCCTCGGTGAACTTCATGATGTTGCCCTTGTGGACCAGCGTGACCGAGTCGCGG
>JBDGSW010000172.1:0-13622 GCA_042217345.1 Haloarculaceae archaeon | reverse complement strand
CTGTTCGAGGAGAAGTACGCCTCCGTCTACGAGGGCGACGAGCGCTGGGAGGCGCTGGACGCCCCGACCGGCGACGTCTACGACTGGGACGACGAGTCCACCTACATCCGCGAGCCGCCGTTCTTCAAGGACTTCCCGATCGAGGAGCCCGGCGTCGAGGACATCGAGGGCGCGCGCAGCCTGATGCTGCTCGGTGACACCGTCACGACCGACCACATCAGCCCCGCCGGGCCGTTCGGCCCCGACCTGCCCGCCGGCCAGTGGCTCATGGACCGCGGCGTCGAGCCCTACGAGTTCAACACGTACGGCTCGCGCCGGGGCAACCACGAGGTCATGATGCGCGGTACGTTCGCGAACGTCCGCATCGAAAACGAGATGTTCGAAGACGACGTCGAGGGCGGCTACACCATCCACCAGCCCGACGGCGAGGAGATGACCGTCTTCGAGGCCAGCGAGCGCTACCGCGAGGACGGCGTCCCGCTCGTGGTGCTTGCGGGCACCGAGTTCGGCACCGGCTCCAGCCGCGACTGGGCCGCGAAGGGCACGGACCTGCTCGGCGTGCGCGCGACTATCGCCGAGAGCTACGAGCGCATCTACCGCGACAACCTCGTCGGCATGGGCGTGCTCCCGCTGCAGTTCGCCGAGGGCGACTCCTGGGAGTCGCTGGGCATCGAGGGCACCGACACCTTCGAGATCCACGGCCTCGACGACGGCCTGTCGGTCCACGACGAGCTGACCGTCGTCGCCGAGAGCGAGGACGGCGAGACGACCGAGTTCCCCGTCACCGCGCAGGTCGGCACCCCCGCCGCCGTCAAGTACGTCGAGAACGGCGGCGTCCTGCACCTGGTGCTGCGCCGCCTGCTCACCGAGAACTGAGCGGCCGACCCCGAACGCGGATTCTTTCGCTCCCTCCCGACCAGCGCCGGCAGTACGCTCTTTGCGCTGGCGAGCCTAGCCCGGCCGCTCCGATGACCGTGTCCCTGGTCGTCGACGACCGCGAGCCGCCCGGCCTCGCCGACGCCTTCCGCGCCCACCCCGACGTGGCCGCCGTCGCCGTCCGCCGCCTCGACGCCGGCGACGTGGTGGTCGCCGACCGCGCCAGCACCCACGGGGGCGAGCCGACGGGTGACGCGACGCCCGCCGTCGGCTTCGAGCGCAAGACGCCGGGCGATTACGCCTGGTCGGCGATCGGCCGGGCCGGCACCGACCTGGAGTCGCAGGTCCGCCGGCTCGGCGACGCCTGCGACCACGCCTACGTCCTGCTCGAGGGGTCGTTCGCCGACGCCGAGGCGGCCCGTCCAGGGGTCGACCCGACGGCGATCCGGGGGACGGTCGCGTCGATCACCGCCCGCTTCGGCTGCCCGGTCCTGGCCTGCGGCGACCGCGAGCGCCTGGTCGACCTGGCCGTCCGACTGGCTCGCAAGCACCGCGAGCCGCCCGGTCGCCGCGGGCTCTCCCCGGGAGCGGTTCCCGACGGCCGCGAGCCCGTCGCCAAGCGGATGTACGGCTGCGTCGAGGGGATCGGGCCGGGGACGGCCGCGGCGCTGTACGCGGCGTTCCCGACCGTCGCCGACCTGGCCGAGGCGACCCGGGACGAGCTGCTGTCGGTCGAGGGCGTCGGCCCGGCGCGGGCCGACGCCGTCCGGGCGGCGATCCACGGGGTCGACGACGCCTGCGGAGACGACCCAGGCGGCGGGCCGGTTCGCTAGGCCTTTACGCGCGGCGCGGGAGGGGACACGCAGTGGATTCTCACGACGTCGTCGACGAGTGGGCAACGCGTTCGGGCGCGTACTCGCCGGACTACTACGCATATCACGGGCCCGACGCGACCAGCGAACGCCTGCGCGCGCGCCTCGAGGACGCCGTCAAGCGCGACGCCCGGATCCTCGAGCTGGGCTGTAGCTGCGGGCGCCACCTCGCGCACCTGCACGACGACGGCTACGAGGACCTCGCGGGCATCGACGTCAATCCGGACGCCTTCGACGTGATGGACGAAGCGTACCCCGACCTCGCCGCGGCGGGGACCTTCCACGCGGCCGCCATCGAGGACGTCGTCCCGGAGTTCGACGACGGCGCCTTCGACGTCGTCTTCTCCGTCGAGACCCTCCAGCACGTCCACCCCGACCAGAGCTGGGTGTTCGCCCACCTGGCTCGCGTCACCGACGCGCTGCTCGTCACCGTCGAGAACGAGGGCGGGGCCAACGAGGCGAGCGCGGACGACCGCGAGGGCGTCGCCGACGTCGCCGACGCCGAGCGGGGCGTCAACTACGTCGACGGGGAGTTCCCGCTGTACTACCGCGACTGGGGCGCCGTCTTCGGCGCGCTCGGGATGGACCAGACCGACGCCGTCGCGACCAAGCGCGACGTCCTCCGAGTGTTCGAGCCCGCGGAGTAGGTCGCCGGCGGCCGAAGGTTCTCGGCGCTGGCGCCCCTCGCTCGCGACGATGGCCGACTACGAGAATCGCGGGTACCGGCGCGTCTTCGGCGGCGACGGCATGTCTGTCGGCCTCTTCTTCCCGATCACGGCGTCGAGCGACGCCGTCCCGTCGATGGACGACCAGCTCGAGCGCGCGCGGCTGGCGGCCGACGTCGGCTTCGACGCGCTGTGGGTCCGGGACGTTCCCCTCTTCTGGCCGACGTTCGGCGACGCGGGCCAGGTGTACGACCCCTGGGTCTGGCTGAGCCACGTCGCCGCGGGCACCGAGGAGATCGCGCTCGCGACCGGCAGCGTCGTCCTGCCGCTGCGCCACCCGCTGCACGTCGCGAAAGCGGCCGCCTCCGTCGATCGACTCTCCGACGGCCGGCTGGTCCTGGGCGTCGCCAGCGGCGACCGCATGCCCGAGTTCGCGGCCTTCGGCGTCGACGCCGACGAGCGGGGCCGGCGCTTCCGCGACAGCGTCGCGCTGCTGCGGCGGGCGTGGGCCGAGGAGTTCCCCAACGTCGACTCGCCGTTCGGGACGCTGGACGGCTCGCTGGACGTGCTCCCGAAGCCGACGACGGAGACGCTGCCGCTGCTCGTGACGGGCCACGCCCGCCAGGAGCTCGCGTGGATCGCCGACCGCGGCGACGGCTGGCTGTTCTACCAGCTCCCCCGGGACACCCTCGAGAGCTACCTCGCTGACTGGCGCGACGCCACCGACGAGCCCAAACCGTTCGCCCAGGGGCTGCACGTCGTCCTCGAGGACGACCCCGCGGCCGAGATGCGCCACGTCCACCAGGGCTTCGCCGCGGGCAGCGAGTGGTTCCTCGAGTACTTCCGGGACCTGCAGGACCTCGGCGTCGACCACGTCGCGGTGAACCTTCGGGGCAACGACCGGCCGGTCGAGACGGTGATCCAGACGTTCGCGACCGAGGTGCTCGACCGGCTGTGACGGGGCCGCCGTGTCACGGTGTGGTGGGTTAGCACGCCTCTCCTACTATTTATACGTCTGAATGTCCTAGCAGAGGTGTGAGTGAAGAAACAGGGCGACGGAACCTCCGCATGCCCAACGACGATCAGCTGTTCGCGGTCGTAACGGAGCACAACGGCGGCAACCACGTCCGCCTGCAGTGCAACGACGGGAAGTCCCGGATGGGACGGATTCCCGGTCGCATGAAGTACCGCACCTGGATCGAAGAGGACGACGTCGTCATCGCCGAGCCGTGGGACTGGGACGACGACAAGGCCAACATCGAGTGGCGCTACGAGGGTCGCGACGCCGACCAGCTGCGCCGCGAAGGCCACATCGACTGATTCTACGCCCCTGCGGCGGGCCGCCGAACCGCCGACTGGGAAGCGCCGCCACGCCACCAGCCGCGGCGGACTGACCGGGTGACCGCCACGGGTTTGCCCCTGGCGACCGAACTACCACGTGCCATGAGCCAGTCAGCGACGCGCTCCGACGCCCCGCACGGAGACGGCACGGACCAGCAGGGATCGAGCGACCAGCTCCTCTCGAACGCCCGCGAGTACGCCGTCCGCGCGGCCACCTCGGGCGCGCTCACGGCGACCGCGGGCGCGGTGACGCTCGCGCGCGCTGCCCTCGCGCTCGGGCGCGGCGACCGCAGCCGCGCGCTCCGCCACGGGGTCATGGGCGCCGTGTGGCTCGGCGCCGCCGCCCTCCAGCGCCGCGCCGGGGGCCAGTCCGGCGCCGGCGGCGCCGATGGCGCGAGCGGTGACGTGAGCCAGCGCGACGTCGTCGACACCGGTCCCGACGTCGGGGACGTCTCCGACGGCGTCGACCGGGACCAGAAGGGCGCGTCGACCGACGTCTCGGGCGTGGACGCGACCGGCCCCGACGTCGAGGACGCCGCGCCCGCCCCCGAGGTCGACGTCGAGAGCGACGTCGCCGGAACGGACGTCGAGGAGTCCGACGTGGTCGACACGGGGACGGACGCCGACGCGGCGGCCGACGCCGTGGCGGACGAGGAACGCGCGGACGCACGGGACGAGGAGACGGACACCGAGGCCGCGGCGGGCGACACCGCCGACGAGACGCTCGACGAGGAGGCCACCGCGGCCAGCGAGACGCCGGCGGCCGCCGCCGAGCCCGTCGAGGGCGACGAGGACGAGGCGGCGGGCAGCGCCGACATCGCCGAGACGGAGGTCGCCGAGGACGCCGAGGAGGAGTGACTACCCGGGCTCGGCCATCGACGCCCCCGCGAGGACGATCAGGACGGCCCCCGCGCCGAGCACCGCCAGCCCGGGGGCGAACGAGCCGGTGACGTCGCGCAGTCCCCCGACGACGAACGGCCCGGCGAATCCGCCGACCTCGCCGACCGTGAAGATCAGGCCGTTGGCCGTCGCGGTCAGCTCCTGGCCGATCCCCTCGAATTCGGTTGGGAGCGCCCGCACCAGCGGCGCGAGCCCCCCGATGCCGATCCCGACGAGCCCGACGACCGCGACGGTCCCCGCCAGGCTCGCCCCGAAGCCGGCCAGCCCGGCCGTCCCGACGGCCGCGAGGGCGCCGCAGGCGACGATCGTCGCCCGTCGGACCGCCAGGCGATCGGCCAGCGGCGGCAGGGTGAGCGTCCCGGCCAGGCGCGCGACCACCAGCAGGCTCGTCGCTGTCGCCGCCAGGTCGGCGCCCAGCCCGCGCACGCCCAGGACGGTCGGTAGCCACGCCTGCAGGCCGTGGGTGAGAAACAGCTGCATCGCACCGACGACCACCAGCAGCCGCAGCTGCGGGTGTGAGAGCACGGTCACCACGTCCGCCCGCGCCGACCCGAGCGACAGCCCCTTGGACGGGCCGTCGTCGCCGAAGCGCGCGAGCCGCGGCCCGAGCACGCGCGCGGCCGCCAGCCACGCCAGCGCGTAGGCGACCACCAGCAGGCCGGTCCACCGAAACACCGGGCGCCAGCCGCCCAGCGCCGGGCCGAGCAGGGGCCGGCCAAGGCCGAACGCGGCGGCAGTCCCGAGCGTCGAGCCGACCAGGTAGACCGCCGAGGCGGTCGAGAGGCGCTCGCCGGGGAAGCGCTCGGCGGCGAGCTTCGGCAGGCCGAAGGTGAGGCCGGTGCCGCCGACGCCGATCAGCAGCGTCGGGACCAGCAGGGCGGGAAAGCCGGTCGCGGACGCGCGCACCACCTGAGCGAGGCCCACGAGCACCGACCCGCCGCCGATGGCCCGCGCGGGCCCGATCCGGTCGACGAGCAGGCCGGACGCGAGCGCGAGCGGGACGTAGCTCAGCGGGACCGCGCCGGCGACGATCCCGGCCTGCGTCGGCGACAGTCCCAGCCCGGCGGCGATGGGGTCGAGGAAGGCCGCGAGCAGGAACCAGCTGAACGTGTACAGCAGATAAGCGAGGCTCCCGAGCGCCAGCAGGACCCAGGAACCGGGCGTGACGGTCTCGGCGGTGGCGTCGCGACGCATCTTCGCGGGTCGCGGTGCTCGGCGGGCGGTCAAACCAGTTGCCGTTTCCGATCGGTCCCCACCCCCGGTCGCCGGCCGTCGCCGGGTCCGGCCGTCAGGGCGGGCTCGGCGCGACGGTGTCGGAGACGTACGCCGCCAGGTCAGTCGTGGTGATGATACCGATGAGGCCGGCGTCCTCGTCGACGACGGGCAGGTGATGCAGGTCGTTCTCGATCATCATGTCCGCGGCGTCGTGGATATTGTCCTGGGCCGAGGTCGTGACGAGTTCGGTCGACATGTAGTCGCCGACTGGGGTCTGGTCCTTGGGGTCGTGCTCGGCGACTATCCGGACGAAGTCGGTGCTCGTGAGGATCCCCCGGAGCTCGCCGGCGTCGTCGACGACCAGCACCGAGCCGATCCCCGCCTCCAACATCGTGGCGGCCGCCTCCTCGACCAGCGTGTCCTCCGTGACCGTGGTCGGGTCCGGCGACATGATCCGTGCGACGAATACGTCGTCCATGGAGAACGATTGGTCGTGTCTGGAATAAGGGTTGCGTCGCGCTACGTAGGGGCGCGATATCGTCGCACACACGCCCCGGCGATCCGGGCGGGGACCCGTCGCTCGCCGACCGGCGTGGGTGGGGCGCTCCGTCCGGCAGACGGCCCCGCACCCGCGAGTCACGGCCGTTATGTCCGTCGGGCCCTTCCCCTCGGGCGTGATAGACGGACTGGACGCGGCGGTCGTCGGGAGCGAGGCGGCGGCGACCCGCCGCGACGAGGTGGTGGCGCAGGTCCGCGAGCACGCCGGGCGGATCGCCCGCGAGCTCGCGCGCCTCCAGGGCGGGGACTACGGCAGCCGGACCTTCGAGACCGACGCCGGCGCGTGGACGCTGAAGTACGAGGGCGGCGACGTCCAGTACCTCCGCTTCGAGGCGAGCCGCCGGGAGACGTACGTCGTCTCCGAGAAACAGGCCTCCGAGCCGGCCGCGCTGGCCGACGCGATGGCCGACTACGCGAACTTCGTCGCCGCGTTCGAGGACCACGTCGACTCGCTCGAGGGCGTCCTCGACGACGTCGACCCGTCGCTGCCGCCGGTGGCGTCGACCGACGCGGTCGTCGCCGAGCGCGAGCGCCTGCTCGAACGCGTCCGGGAGTGCGCCGACGAGATGGCGGGCCAGCTCCACCGCTACGAGGGGAACAACTACGGGTCGTTCGCCGCGCGGGTCAACGGCCGGCGCTGGGAGCTCAAGTGGGAGGACGGCCGCGCGTCGTACCTCCGCGTCGGCGGCGAGGACGGCATCTACCTGCTGTCGCAGTACCAGCCGCCGTCGGTGCCGGACCTGCGCGCGCACGCCCCCGACCTCCCGGCGTTCGTCGAGGCGTACAACGACCACGTCGCGGAGATCTCCGACGCCCTCGAGACGGTCGCGTTCGATCCCTGACCTGTCGACGCGCGGTTTATTCCCGTCGGCCTCCCACTGGACTTATGGTGCCGGACCGCCTCGTGCAGGTAGCATCACCCTGGGGAGGGTGTCGACGGCCACCGGCGCCGTCGACGCGGTTCGCGGACGGAGGCGGACGGTTCGCGCGAGGGGCGCGCACCGAGGGGCGCGCACCGTCGAGTGTGTGTGTGCGACGGCGCTCGGCCGCCTGATCGTCCCGCGGACCGTCTGCAGCCGGACGAGTTCGGCCATGACCGAGACGCCACCGACCACTGCTGGGACGGACGTACTGGGAATCGACGGCTCGCTACCCGGGCGGCGGGCGGGCGACGAGTGCGGCGTGGACGACGACGCGCAGTGCAACGGCCACGCCGCGCTGGTCTACGAGAGCCGGGCCGAGCAGCTCGCGGCGGTCGCGGCCTTTCTCGAACGCGGGCTCGAACGGGGCGAGCGCTGTATGTACGTGCTCGACGAGAACGACGAGCGCGACGTCGTCGCAGCCCTGCGCGGGCGCGGCGTCGACGTCGCGGCCGCCCGTGACGCCGGCGACCTGACCTTCCACACCGTCGCGGAGACGTACCTGCGCGGCGGCGAGTTCGACCGGGAGGCGATGGCAACGTTCTACGCCGACCTCGTCGACGAGGCGACCGCGGAGTACGCGGGCCTGCGCGCCTCCGCCGAGACCGCGTGGCTGCAGGACGATCCCGACCTGCTCGGTGAGTTTCTGGCCTTCGAGGCGGAGATGAATCACGTCTACGACGACGCCGAGCTCGTCGGGCTCTGTCAGTACGCCCGCGACGGGTTCGGCGCGGACGTCCTCCGGGACGTGATCCGGACCCACCCGCGGGTCGTCGTCGACGGGACCGCCTGCGGGAACGTCTTCTACAGGCCGCCCGAGCGGTACTTCGAGGGCGACGCCGACGACGAGCTCGGCCGCATGCTCTCGACGCTGCGCGAGACCGCCACGACCAGGCGCCGGCGACGCGAGCGCACGCGCGACGTGCGCGAACTGTACGAGATCGCGGCCGACGCCGACCGCGCGTTCGACGCGCGGTTGCAGGACCTGTTCGAGCTGGGCCGCCGGCGCTTCGGCGCCGAACTCGGCGGGGTCGCACGCATCGACCCCGCGGCCGACGCCTTCGCCGTGGAGGCGACCAGCGACGAACACCCCCAGCTGCGCCCGGGCATCGAGGTGGCGCTCTCGGAGACGTACTGTCGGCTCGTCGCCGACGGCGAACCGACCGCGGGCGTGACGGACCCCGAGGCGCGGGGCTTCGTCGGGACGCGCGCCTACGAGGAGTTCGGCGTCCGGTCGTACCTGGGGACGCGGATCGAACTCGACGGAGCGCGCGACCGCACGTTGTTTTTCGTCACAACGGAGCCCCGCAGCGAGCCCTTCTCGGCGGCCGACCGGACCTTCCTGGACCTGATGGGCCAGTGGCTGCGCTACGAGCTCCAGCGCCGGGACGGCCGGCGCCGGCTGCGCGCGCTCAACCGACTGAGCCGCGAGCTGATGGACTGCCGGACGTGCGAGGAAGTCGGCGAGCGCGTCGTCGCGGCCGCGGGGGACGACCTCGGTCTGCCGGTGACGGCGATCGCCCGCTACGACGGCGGCGCCGGGCGGCTGCGGCCGGCCGCCGCGACCGACGCCGGCGAGGCGCTGCTCGAGCGGGCCGACCTGCTGGCCCCCGACGGGCTGGCCTGGCGGGCGTTCGTCGAACACGAGAGCCAGCACGTCGCGGACGGCGTCGCGCTCGACGACGGCGACGTGTCGGAGGTCTCCGCGGTGCTGACGGTACCGCTGGGTGACTACGGCGTACTCGTCGCGGGCGCGACCGCGGCCGGCGGGTACTGCGCCGCCGAGCGCGAGTTCGTCGAGACGGTCAGTGCCACCGTCGCGGCGGCGATCGACCGCGCCGAGCGCGAGCGACAGCTCGGCGAGCGCGAGGCGACGCTGGCCGAGCGCAACCAGGCGCTGGCCGAACTCGATCGAATCAACACCACCATCCGGCGCGTCGACCAGGCGCTGATCAGCGCCTCGACTCGCGAAGCGGTCCAGCGAGTCGCCTGCCGGGAGCTGGCCGCAGAGGGCCACTACGAGTTCGCCTGGATCGGCGAGTACGACCGGGCGGCCGAGGGGATGCGCGTGGCGGCGTCCGCCGGCGGCGACGCCGACGCCGTCGAGGCGCTGGCGGCCGTCGACGCGGGTGACGCCAGCACCGACCCGTCGGCGCTGGCCGCCCGGACCGGCGAGCCCCAGATCGTCTCGGACATGCTGGCCGACCGCTCGGAGGCGACCTGGCGCCAGGCGGCGCTGACGCGCGGGTACCACTCGCTGATCGCGCTGCCGCTGGTCTACGAGGGAACCTGCTACGGCGTCCTCCACGTCTACGCGGACACGCCCGACGCCTTCGACGAGTCGACGGTCGCGGTGCTGTCGGAGCTGTCAGACACCGTCGCGTACGCGATCAACGCCGTCGAGAGCAAGAAGGCGCTCGTCAGCGACGAGGTGACCGAACTGGAGTTCGCCGTCGGCGACGACCGACTGGCCGTCGTCGACCTCACCGCGGCGCTTGACTGCCAGTGTGCCCTCCAGCAGATCGTCCCCCGCCAGGACGGCGGGCTGCGGGCGTTCTTCATCGTCCGCGGCGCGGCGGCCGACGCGGTCACCGCCTACGCCCCGCAGCTGCCCATCGCGGACTACACGCTGGTCGCCTCCTACGAGGACGACGGCGAGCCCGTCTCGCTGTTCGAGGTGACCATGGACGAGCACAGTCTGCTCCGGACCGCGCTCGAACACGGCGGCCGGGTCACCGGGCTGGCAGGCGAGTACGGCGAGGGGACCGTGACCGTCGAGCTGGCCGCCGACGCCCCCGTCCGGGAGTTCGCGCGCATGTTCGCCGAGCGCTACCCCGACTCCGAGCTCGTCGCCCAGCGGACGCACGTCCGGGAGTCACAGACCGAGCCGGCCTTCCGGACGGAACTGGTCGAGGTGCTGACCGACCGTCAGCTGGAGGCGGTCCAGACCGCCTACTACAGCGGCTACTTCGACAAGCCCCGCACCATGACCGGCAGCGAGGTCGCCGAGACCATGGGGATCACCCAGCCGACGTTCAACACCCACCTCCGGGCGGCGACGCGGAAGCTCTGCCGGCAGCTGTTCGACGGCGTGACCGTCAGCGACCGTCCGTAGCCGCCTCGGCCTCCCACGCGCGCCGACACGTCGCATCGCAGAACGACAGCAGCTGCACCTCGTCGTCAGCGCCGCTGGCGAGCGTTGCTGGATAGCGGACCTCCGGCTGGAACGGCGCCCCGCAGTGCGCGCAGGCGTCGAACGGGCCGGCCCCCTCGTCGTGCGAACTGGCCATCCTACCGCTCCGAGAGAGAGACGTCCTCGACGCCGCGCACCGTGACCGCGTATCCCGCGTAGTTGAAGGTGAGTTCGACCGACGCGTCGCCCCCCGCGAACAGCGCGTCCAGCGCGTCGGGGTCGACGACGTCGAACAGCGGCTCGAGGTCGGTGGGGTCGACCCCCTCGGCGTCGGCGACGGCCGTGACGACGGCCTCACTCGCGGTGGTACGGCGGTCACGGGGCGATGCGGCAGACGGACTGATCGGCGTCTGATTCAACATACCCGAGCGAACGCCGGTCGCGGGCATAGCGTTTGTAGCTGTTCGTACTGCCCCTCGTAGCGAGCGGGGCTATCAGTCTAGAGGGGGCGGAACCCGACCCCGGCCGAAGGCTTTCCCCCGCCGAGGACCTGGGTTCAGCAATGGCACCCTCGCGCTCGCAGACCGACGGTGCGAGATCGCGCGTCCGGGGAAACGGCAAAGCGTCGGCAGCGGCCGTGGCCGCAGGCGCGGCCGCGGGCCTCGCTGCAGCCGGCGGGCTCGCGCTCTGGTACGCGAGCAAGCACTCGCCGGCAGGGTACGCCACGTGGTCCCGGCGCGAGGAGACCGTCGCGCCCGACTCGCTGGTGTTCAGCTGGCGCCGGCCCGACCGCGATGACGTCGCGCCGCCGTTCTGAGCGCTGCCCGACGTCGCCCGCGCGGCACGCCTAGGTAATCCACGGTACTCCGCCGCCGTTCCGACAGTTCTGCTTAGTGGCCGGGCGTGGTGATTTGGGCATCCCATGTCCCGAAGGTGTTTCGCCCGTGAGTGACCGATCCGCGACGGACCCGACCGTTCGGATCGCCAGCGCGGGCGGTCCCGTGGCGGGCGACCTGGCCCGCCTGGCCGGCCGAACCGCCGAGGAGACGCGCGTCGTCCAGACCGGGCCGACGGGCGTCGCGGGCGAGGCGCCGCTCCTGCTCGCGACCGACGACGGCGCGACCGCCGTCTATCGCGATCCGGGGTCGGAGGCGACCGAAGAGATCGTCCGCTCACTGGACGACGGCGCTGGCATCGATCGCGAGCACGCGGCCGCCGTCGCGACGCACCCGCCGGCCCCGGCGCGGCTTCCCCAGTTCGCCCGCGGGCCACTCTCGGTGGGCGTGCGACGCGCGCTCGGCCGCTGTGGCTGGCTGGATCCGACCGACGCCGGCGCCTACCGCGCGGCGGCGGGCGCGGTGACTGCCGACGCCGACGCGACCGAGACGCTGGCGACGGTCCGCGAGGTCGGGCTGCGCGGCCGTGGACGCGGCGACGCGGCGACAGACGAGCCCATCGCGCCGGCCTGGGAGACCGCGCGCGAGACGGACGGCGACGCGGTCGTGGTGGTGAACGCCAACGACGCCGACCCGCGAGCGCGGACGGACCGGACGCTCCTCCTCGCCGACCCGGCGGCCGTCGTCGACGGCGCGCTCGCGGTCGCGGCGGCGGTCGACGCCGCCGATGTCCTGTGCTTCGTCAACGAGGCCGACGACCTCGCCCGGCAGCGGCTGGCGGCCGCCGTCGACGGGCTCTCCGACCTCGCGGGCGACCGCTCGGTGCAGGTGGCCGTCGGCCCCGACGAGTTCAGGGCCGCCGAGCCGACGATGGCCCTCGAGTCGCTGGAGGGCGCCGACCGGATCGAGGCGCGCCGGCGGCCCCCGGGGCCCGCGGGCTACGGCCTCTACGGCCGACCGACGGTCGTCCACACGCCGCGGACGCTCGTGCAGGTGCGCGAGTTGCTCGCCGAGCCCGAGGCCTTCGACCCGACCGACGGCGACCCGGGGACGCGCCTGGTCACCGTGACCGGGGACGTGGCCGCGCCGGCGACGATCGAGCTCCCGACGGACGGCTCGCTCGCGACGGCGTTCGACGCGGTCGACTTCGGGGGACCGTTCAAGGTCGCCTGCGTGGGCGGGCAGTTCGGCGGGCTGACGCGCGACCTCGACGTCCCGCCGAGCGCCGGCGCACTGCGGGCGGCCGACCTGGGGACCAACGGCGTCGTCGAGCTGTGCGACGAGGGCACCTGCGTCGTGGCGTTCGCCGGCGAGCGGATCAGCTTCGCCGCCGAGGAGAACTGCGGGCGCTGCTACCCCGACCGCGAGGGGTCGCGCCAGCTGGTCGACCTCCTGCGCGACGTCTACGACGGCGAGTACAAGGACGACCTGCTGCGCGAGCTGACCGACGTGGTCGGGTCGAGCAGCCTCTGCCAGTTCGGCCGCCACGCTGCCCGCCCGGTCGACACGGCGCTGTCCCGCTTCGAGACCGAGTTCGTCGCCCACAGCCAGGGGCGCTGTCCCGCCGGCACCTGCGACGTGGCCGCCGAGGCGGCCGCGGAGGGAGGCGACTGATGGCCGCTGAAGACGCTCCCCGACCAGGCGTGCCCGACGTCGCGGACCCGCAGCCGGAGACGCCGTTCACCGAGGACATCGAGACGGGGACGGCCAACGACCCGCCGGCGGGGACGACCGGCGACGAGCCGACCACCGTCACCGTCGACGGCCAGCCCGTTTCCATGCCGCCCGGATCGACCGTGCTCGACGCCGTCGAGGCCGTCGATCCGGCCGACGACGTCCAGGCGCTGTGCTCGTACGGCCGCGAGGACCTGATCGGCCCGCGGGCGACCTGCCGGACCTGCATGGTCGAGACGGACGCCCACGGCCTCGTGGCGGCCTGTAGCTTCCCGGCCGAGGACGGGCTGTCGGTGACGACCGACGCACCAGACGCCCAGGACGCCCGCGACGTCAGCCTCGACCTCGTGCTGTCGAACCACAACCTCCGCTGCTCGACGTGCGGGCAGAACGGCCGGTGTGAACTACAGGACACCTCGATCGAGGCCAACGTCGACCACCCGCGCTACGGCGTGTTCGACGACCGCGACGAGTACGTCCCCATCGACGACTCCTCGTCGGTCATCCAGCTGGACCGCAACAAGTGCATCCTCTGCAACCGCTGCGTCGAGGCCTGCAACGACGTCCAGGTC
>JBDGSW010000062.1:0-13669 GCA_042217345.1 Haloarculaceae archaeon | reverse complement strand
CGTAGATCTGGGTGATCTTGGCGTCGCGGTAGAACCGCTCGACCGGGAAGTCGTCGACGTAGCCGGCACCGCCGTGGATCTGGACGGCCTCGTTGGCGACGTCGACGGCGATCCGGGAGGCGTACTCCTTGGCCATGGAGGCGAGCTTGGTGATCTGCTCGCCCTCGTCGACCGACCACGCGGCCTTGTAGGTCAGGTTGCGGGCGGCCTCGATCTTCGTGTACATGTCCGCGAGTTTGTGCTGGATGGCCTGGAACTCGCCGATCGGCCGGCCGAACTGCTCGCGCTCCTGGGCGTACTCCAGGGCGGCGTCCGCGGCGCCCTGCGCGATGCCGACGCCCTGGGCGGCGACGCCGGTACGGGTGGCGTCGAAGAACTGCATCTGCTGGAGGAAGCCCATCCCGCGGTTGCCCACGAGGTTGTCTTCGGGCACGCGGACGTCGTCGAAGATGAGTTCGGCCGTCGGCGAGGCGCGGATCCCCATCTTTTCGGTGATCTTCTCGGCGGTGAACCCGTCGCGGTCGGACTCGACGATGATCTGGCTGAAGCCGTTGTACCGGCCCTCGGCGTCGGGGTCGGTCTTGCACAGCACCACGAAGAAGTCACCGACGGTGCCGTTGCTGATCCACATCTTGTTGCCGTTGATGACCCACTCGTCGCCGTCCTTCTCGGCGCGCGTGCTCACCGAGGAGACGTCAGAGCCGGTGTCGGGCTCGGAGATCGCGGCGCCGGAGACTTTCTCGCCGGCGGCGACGTCGGGCAGGTAGCGCTCTTTCTGCTCTTCGGTGCCGAACTCCATGATGGCCTCACAGCCGAACGAGGAGGCCGAGATGCAGAACGCGATCCCCGGGTCGATCGAGAACAGCTCCTCGGCGATGATGATGTTCTCGAGGACGGAGTAGCCGGCGCCGCCGTAGTCCATCGGAATGCGGGCCCCGAGCAGCCCCATCTCGGCGGCCTGCTCGACGACCTCGTAGGGGTACTTCTCCTCGCGGTCGTACTCGTTGGCGACCGGTTCGATCTCGTTCTCGCCGAACCGGCGCACCTCGGTTCTGATCTGGTCGATCTCGTCTGGCAGTTCAAAATCCATGGTCAATCGTGAGGTGACTTGCGATATAATAGTTGGCAATCCCCGAGCAACGGACTCGCCGTTGTCGCCCGGTGACAGGGCCCACCGCCGCCCGACCCGGCCGAGTTTAAACGGTAGGCGTGCTGTCGAGCGTTTCTACGGCGAAAGAAAAACGTTGAAAGCCCCGGCTGGAGAGGTTCACAGTGAATCATGCAACTCGAGGACATCGAGACCATCGCGGTGCTTGGCGCCGGTAACATGGGCCACGGCATCGCGGAGGTCGCCGCGCTCGCCGGCTACGACGTGCGGATGCGCGACATCAAAGACGAGTTCGTCCAGAACGGGTACGACCAGATCGAGTGGAGCGTCCAGAAGCTCGCCGAGAAAGACCAGCTCACCGACGAGGAGGCCGACGCGGCCCTCGGTCGCGTGACGCCGCTGGTCGACATGCAGGAGGCCGTCGGCAACGCCGACGTCATCATCGAGGCCGTCCCCGAGCAGATGGAGATCAAAAAGGACGTCTACGGCGAGGTCGAGGAGTACGCCCCCGACCACTCTATCTTCGCGACGAACACCTCCTCGCTGTCGATCACGGAGCTCTCGGAGGTTTCGGAGCGCCCCGAGCAGTTCTGCGGGATGCACTTTTTCAACCCGCCGATCCGGATGCAGCTCGTCGAGGTCATCTACGGCGGCCACACCAGCGACGAGACCATCGAGACCGTCGAGGCCCTCGCCGAGGACTTCGGGAAGACCCCCGTCCGCGTCCGCAAGGACTCACCCGGGTTCATCGTCAACCGCATCCTCGTCCCGCAGATGAACGAGGCCTGCTGGATCGTCTCCGACGACGTCGCCTCCATCTCCGCGGTCGACTCCACGACGAAGTTCGACATGGGCCTGCCCATGGGCGTCTTCGAGCTCGGTGACCAGGTCGGCAACGACGTCACCTACCACGTCCTCGAGTACCTCAACGAGGTGCTGGGCGACGCCTACGAGCCCGCGCCCCTGCTCGAAGAGAAGGTCGAGGCCGAGGAGTTCGGCAAAAAGACCGGCAAGGGCTTTTACGACTACGAAGACGGCGACGGCGCCGACATCCCCACCGACGAGTACAGCGAGGAGGTCGAACAGCGCCTGATGGCCGTCATGGCCCGCGAGGTCGGCAACCTCGTCGGCGGCGACGTCGCCCCGCCCGAGGACATCGACGAGGCGGTCATGCTCGGCGCCGGCTTCCCGGACGGCCCGGTCAAGATCGTCGACGAGTACGGCCTCGCGGGCCTCGTCGAGAAGCTCGACGAACTCCACGAGGAGACTGGCGCCGCCCGCTACGAGGTGCCCGACGCCCTGCGCGAGGCCGCCGAAGAGGGCGGCTTCTACGGCGGCGACGACGAGGAGGAGGGCCAGGACTTCGAGGTCCTGAACGTCTCCTACCACGACGTCGACGTGCCCGAGGGCCACGCCGACAAGCAGGTCGGCCGCATCGAGATCGACCGGCCCCACCGCATGAACACCATCAGCCTCGAGGTCCTCGACGAGCTGCAGGCCGCCATCGACGCCTTCGAGGACGACGAGACCGTCCGCGCCGTGTTGATCACCGGCGCCGGCGACAAGGCGTTCTCCGCGGGTGCCGACGTCCAGGCGATGGCCACCAGCGCCACGCCCCTGTCGGCGATGGACCTCTCTCGGAAGGGCCAGGAGACTTTCGGCCGCCTCGAGGAGTCCTCGCTGCCCGTCGTCGCCGGCATCGACGGCTTCTGTCTCGGCGGCGGCATGGAGCTGGCCATGAGCTGTGACATCCGCCTGGCCACCGACCGCTCGGAGTTCGGTCAGCCCGAACTCGACCTGGGCCTGCTGCCCGGCTGGGGCGGCACCCAGCGCCTCGCCAACGTCATCGGCGAGGGCCCCGCCAAGGAGATCATCCTCACCGCCGAGCGCTACCCCGCCGAGGAGATGGAAGAGTTCGGCTTCCTCCGCGACGTCCTCTCGAAGGACGACCTGGAGGCCGAGGCCGTCGAGCTCGCCGAGCAGCTCGCCCAGGGCCCGCCGGTCGCCCAGAAGCTCACCAAGCGCGCGATGCTGAAGGGCCGCGACGACATGGACGCCGGCTTCGAGGTCGAATCGCAGGCCTTCGGCCACCTCATCGGCACGGACGACGTCATGGAGGGCATGACCTCCTTCATGGGCGACTCCGAGCCCGACTTCGAGGGCAAGTAAGCGCCTACCTGGCGACTTTCCGCCCGCGATCTCCGTTTTACTTTCACTCCGGCAGGCTGGTGTATTTTTGTTAGCGGTTCGAACGGTTAGCCATGGGCAGGCGGTATCGAAACGGGTGGTGGCTCGCGGTGAAGTATCACGACGAGGGGTTGACCCAGCGCGAGATCGGCGAGGAGTGTGGGGTGTCGCCGCGGACGATTCGCGGGTACATGAAGGAGTTTGATATCGAGACGCGGGACGTCGAAGGGGAGAACCACGGGTTGTACGGTGAGGAGCGCGACGAGGAAGTCAAAGCGCAGATAGCGGAGTCGCTGGACGGAAGAGACTTCTCGGCGGCGTCACGAGACCAGATGGCCGAATCACACATGGGGTCGAAAATTCCTGCTAGTGTCCGGAATCAAATCTCCGAGTCACTCTCAGGGATAGAGCGGTCGCCTGAAACCCGAGAGAAGATGAGCGAATCACGGACTGGCGAAGCGAATCCGAATTGGCGCGGTGGTGGCTCAATCCGATATGGCCCCGGTTGGAAACCGGCCAGGGAGAAGGTTCGTAAACGTGACGAAGTCTGTCGTCAATGTGGTCACGACGGTTCGGAACGAGAGCTTCACGTTCATCACATCATTCCGGTTCGCGAGTTCCGTGAAGCGGAGAATGCGGCCCTCCGCGATGCACACGACCTCTCGAATCTCGTCTTGCTCTGTTACTCGTGTCACTATGATGCGGAGTACGACCGGATTAACTTCGAGTCAGGAATTGACCACCCGGCGAGTAGGCTGTGATTGGATGACGGTGCGGCCGTGAAAAGCAGTTTTTATAACTCCGCATCTCTCAACTCGAACTGCGGCGCACCGTTGGTGTAGCCCGGCCAATCATTGTGGCCTTTCGAGCCGCGGACCTGGGTTCAAATCCCAGACGGTGCACTTCTCAGCAACCAGTTGCCGAGCGGCGCGGGTAGTATCCCCTCGCCGTCACTGCTCGGGGGTGGCGTCGGCGTGGACCTGCCAGGTGAAGGTGGACTCGAAGACGTAGTTGACGACGAATCCGACGCCGATGCCGACGACGTTGGCGGCGAGGTACCAGACGCCGGCCCAGGTGTGGAGGGCGTACAGCGTGGCGACGCCGACGGCCAGCCCACCGAGGCGGAGGACGTTGGATTTGACCAGTCGCTGCAGGACGGGGCCGTCGGCGTGCTCGGAGAACGTCCAGTTCTCGTTGACGACGAACATCGTCAGGATCGACAGCTCCTTGGAGACGACGGCGCCCCAGACGGGCGCAGAGCCGGCGAACTCTACCAGCAGGTACAGCACGCCGTTGTCGATCACGGCCCCCATGCCGCCGACGAGCAGGAACATGCCGATGCGGCGGCTGTGGAGCAAGGGGCCGAGGCGGGACCGGATGGAGGGCTTCGACATCGTGATTCCCGTGGTCACCTGCGGAGAGTCCGGAGCGAACCAAAAACCCTCCGAAAGGGCACTCCACCCGGCGCAGTCCGCCGTGAGACCGCGGGAGGTTCGACCCCGCACGTGGGCGCACGGGCGCCGGAAACCGCGTACGCGCCAGTGATAGCACTGCTCCCGGCGAGGTTATCTCCTCGCGGAACCTATAGGGGAGTTGATGACTACTGACTACACGCCCTTCGAGCAGATGGACCGACTCTTCGAGCAGATGCGCCAGTCGATGCTCGGCCGGGACGTCGCCGGCGCGATCGGCGAGGGACCGACCGACGTTTCGGCGCGCGTCGAGGCGGTCGACGACGGCTACCTCGTACTGGCCGACCTCCCGGGCTTCGAGCGCGAGGAGATCGACCTCCGCTTCGAGGACGGCACGCTGACGATCACCGCCGAGCACGAGGTGAGTGACGACGAGGAGTACCGCAGCCGGCGCGTCTACGAGCAGGTGTCGATCCCCGCGGCCGTCCGGACCGAGGATGCGACCGCCAGCTACCGCAACGGCGTGCTCGAAGTCCACCTCCCCGCCGACGCCGACGAGTTCCACCGCATCGACATCGAGTGACTCTCCTGCGACCCGACGCTCGCGGCCCGCTCGCCCGTGATCCCGCGCTCGGTTCCGATTCGACGCCGATCGACTGTCCCGGCTGACCGCCGTCCGGCCCTTCCTGGTCGCTCACTTCCGCAGTTCCGTCACCTTCCTGCCCTCCCGTTCCTCGTTTTCCACTGTCCGCTCACCAGAGTCGTCCAGTCGCAGTCCAGCGACCCCCGACAGTACCGATGCCGAGGGCACTCCGGTCGGTAGCTCGGGCAACCCGTCGGGTCGGTAGCTCGAGGGGTTCACGAACACGTCACCGCACGCGGACGTCGGGACCGTTTCGGCGGGTGAGAACGCTGGTGTCGACGCGCGGACACGGCCCGAAGCCACCGCCGTCGGTGGCTGTTTGCCGCGCGCGTGTCGCGCACGGCCGAAACGGTATTTCAAGCGTCGCGAACGACCCACGTATATTTAAGCGACCGTGCGAAAGCAGAGATCATGGCACCGCCTGACACCACGGAGGATTGGCGCCGCGCCGAGGAGGAGTACACCGACGAGGTGATCGGGACGAACACCATTCCACAGCTCTTCCAGCAGGCGACCGAGTGGTACGCCGACGAGGAGGCACAGCTGTACAAGGGGGGTATCTACCCGCGATCGCTGACGCCGGAAGTGGTCCCCGAGCCCCGGCCCGGGGAGTTCGGTGCGATCACGTACGAGCGGATGGGCGAACTCGTCAAGTATCTCGCGACCGGCTTTCGCCAACTGGGCGTCGCGGACAACGACCGGGTAGGGATACTCTCGAACACCCGGATGGAGTGGGCGCTCTCTGATTTCGCCGTTCTCTCGGCCGGCGGGGTCGTCACGACCGTCTACACCGAGTCCTCGCCCAAGCAGATCAAGTACCTCCTCAACAACCCGGGGGCGACGGGCGTCGTCGTCGAGAACGAGTACCTCCTGGACCGCATCGTCAAGGTCCAGGAGGACCTGAGCCTGGAGTTCGTGGTCGTCCTCGATACGCTGACGAAGTACGAGGACGTCGACCAGATCCACTCGCTGGCGGACGTCTACGAGCTCGGGAAGGCGAACTTCGACGGCAACGCCTTCCAGTCGTGGGTCGACGGGCGCGACCCCCACGACCTGGCGAGTCTGATCTACACGTCGGGGACGACCGGCAAGCCGAAGGGGGTCAAGATGACCCACGCCAACTTCCGCGCGAACATCAACCAGGTTCGCAAACGGATGGGGCCGCGACCGGACAAACCGGACGACATGCCGGTGCTCGCCCCGCCCCGAACGACGATCTCGTTTCTCCCGCTGGCACACGTCTTCGAGCGGACCGCCGGCCACTTCGTGATGTTCGCCTCCGGGTTGACGGTGGGGTACGCCGAGAGTCCCGAGACAGTCAGCGAGGACCTGAAGACAATCGAGCCCCAGGGCGGTTCGAGCGTGCCGCGCGTCTACGAGCGCATCTTCGAGGAGATGCGCGAGCAGGCGAGCGGATCGGACCTGAAAGAGCGCATCTTCGAGTGGGCGGTCGACGTCGCCCGCGAGTACGGTCGGACGGACGACCCCGGCCTCGCGCTGTCGGCCAAACGCGCCGTCGCCAACCAGCTCGTCTACAAGCAGGTCAAAGCGGAGCTCGGCGGCAACACCGAGCTGTTCGTCAGCGGTGGCGGTAGCTTGAGCGTCCGCCTGGCCGAGCTGTTCAAGGGAATGGGCTTGCCAATCTACGAGGGCTACGGGCTGACGGAGGCCGCACCCGTCGTCTCGGCGAACCCGCCGGAGAAGCTGCAGACGGGGACGCTCGGCCCGCCGCTGCCGGGCGTCGAGACGAAGATCGACGAGTCACCGGTCTCTGCAGAGCAGTTCGAGGACGCCGAGGGCGTCGTGGGCGAGCTGCTCATCAAGGGGCCGAACGTTACCGAGGGCTACTGGGAGATGCCCGAGAAGACCGAGGAGGCGTTCACCCCCGACGGCTGGTTCAAGACCGGCGACATCGTCGAGCAACGCGACGACGGCTACCTCGTCTACCACGACCGGCTGAAGAACCTGTTGGTGCTCGACACCGGCAAGAACGTCGCGCCCGAGCCCATCGAGAGCGAGTTCTCGACGTCCTCGCGCATCGAGCAGATCATGCTCATGGGCGACGACCGGAAGTTCGTCAGCGCGCTGATCGTCCCGAACTTCAACGCGATCCGCCGGTGGGCCGAGAACCGTAACCTCGACCTTCGGGGGACCAAAGCGGACATCTGCGACGACGAGCGCGTCCGCGAGTGGGTCGAGGAGGACATCCAGCTGGTCAATCGCAACCTCGAGAAACACGAGACCATCAAGCAGTTCGAGCTCGTCCCGACCGAGTGGACGCCCGAGAACGACATGCTCACCCCCTCGTTGAAGAAAAAGCGCCGCAACATCAAAGCGGAGTTCGCAGAGAAGGTCGACCGCATCTACGAGCAGAGCGAGCCCGCCCCGGCCGACGACTGAGGGCGTCTGCCGTGGCGCAGGGCCTCACGTTTTGTCCGATCGCTACCGCATCAGCGCCGACAGCACGCGCGATTCGGCTTTTCTGAGGTGTTCGTCGACGGTACTCGGCGCACAGCCCAGGGCGTTGGAGATGTCCTCGTGGGTGGCCTCGCGTGGGATCTCGTAGTAACCCTCCTCGATGGCGGTCTGGAACACCTCGAGCTGGCGCTCGGTGAGGATCGAGAGGATGTCCTCGCGGTTCGGGGAGTACTGGCCGGCCTGTTCGACGGCGAAGCGGATGCCGTCGGGCGTCTCGGACAGCGCCTGGCGGAGCATGTCGTGCGTGCCGACGATGGTCGTCCGGAGGCCGCCCTGGTCGGTGTACGTCAGCGGCGTGTCGATGATGAGGGCGTACTTCTGGGCGAGCGCCATCAGGCTGCCCGCGGGCTGGCCGGGCGGGATGTGCAAGTAGAGGTGGAAGGCGTCGTCCTGGACGTCGAGGACGTCCCAGGCCAGGACGGCGGTGCTCTCGTCGATGGCCTCGGTCAGCGACTCGTGGTCGCCCTCCAGACGGTACATGAGAATGCCGGTGCCGTCGCCCAGCGCGTTGACGTGCATGAGGGCGTCTCGGGTGACGTCGGGGTGGTCGGCGATCAACTTGTCCGCCGGGTGGATAGCCCCGCCCTCGGGCGAGATGGTGAAGTCGAAATACCTCATTGACGACCCTTGTTGCGACCCAGTGTCATCCTCCCTTTCGTACCCGGCACATTATGTGTTTCGGCACGATCACTCACCGACCGCGGTGGGATGGCCTGCTGTCGCGCCCCTGGCGAGCCGAGCCCGAGTCGCCCGGCGCTCCGGTCACTCGGCGACGACCGTCACCGCGCGCTCGCGGGGCCCGTCACACTCGACCAGCATGATCGACTGCCAGGTACCCAGCGCGAGGTCGCCCTCGCGGACGGGGACGGTCTCGCTCGGGCCCAGCAGCATCGCTCGCAGGTGCGAGTCGGCGTTGCCGTCCAGTTCGTCGTGGCGCCAGCCCGTCTCGGGGACGAGGTCGGCGAGCGCGGTCTCGACGTCCGCCCGGAGGCGGGGCTCGGCCTCGTTGACGAGCACGCCCGCCGTGGTGTGGCGGACGAAGATCGTACAGGTGCCGGTCGCGTCGGCGGGCAGCGCCGCCGCGACGCGGTCGGTGACGTCGACGGTGGTCAGGCGGTCGTCCGTCTCGACGGTGAACTCGGCGTGCGTCGCCATGCCCGCACCGACGCCCAGAATCGCCTTGAGTGCTCGGCCGGGGGCGACGGCCGCCGGCGGTCGTCGAAACGGACTACTCGGTCAGTCTGGTCAGTACTCGTCGTCGCCTGGTACGGTCGGGGCGGACTCGGTGCGCAGCCCCTCGAACAGCTGGCGGTCCTGGGAGCTGACGTGGTAGGCCGCGGAGGCGACGAGCAAGAGGAGGTAGACTGCGGCGACGGGGGCCGTGCCGAGCGCACCGAGCAGGGGCGTGCCGAAGGAGGCGGCCAGCACCGTCCCGAACCCGAGGATACCGAGTACGAGGTAGTACTCCGCCCAGGTGATGCCGTAGCGGGGGACGACATCCATGTAGGTGGTGATCTCCGTCGCGCGGTCACAGAGGTCGACGGCCTTCTCGTCGGTGTCGTACTCGACGATGCCGAGTTCGTCGAGCTTGGGCAGGTGCGTCTGGTGCAGCGAGACGTAGACGCTGCGGCGCTTGTCGCGGGGCGCCGGCGACTCGCCGGTCTCGCGCGTCGCCACCTGCTCGGAGAGTTCGCGCACGCTGAGGCGACCCCCCTGCTCGCGCAGGCACTTGATCGCCAGTCGCCGCCGGTCGTTGCGCAGGATGTCGTGGATCTGGCTGGCCTCCAGCCCCGCCTCCTCGCGCGCGGTCGTGGTCGCCATCGTCACCTCCCTCGGCCGCCCCTCGCCCGGGTCGCGTCGTGCTGTCGGTGTCCTACCATGCGAATTACACTCGTCTCTGTATGGAGTCGCGTCCGCGGCGCTGTTAATCCCTCCTGATAGCTCATAGCGCCACACCACGGACAGATTAATGTGGGTCGGTCGTGTGTGGGTGTGCCCGGCCCGGCAGGTCCCGCCGGACGCGGGCGCGGCTCAGGCCAGCCACTCCTCGGGTTTCGTGTCGTAGTCGACGTCGGTGGCGGCGATGTCTTCGACTTCCTCCCAGTCGAGGTCACGGGTGGTGATCTCCTCGCCGTCGTAGCGGATGAGCTTGCCTTTCTCCTCGGGTTCGGGCTCGCGGTCGCGGCGTTTCGCCACCTCGATGTCGTGTTCGTCGAGCTCTTTGACGATCGTCTTGAGGTTGACCGGCCGGCCCCACAGCTCGAACACCCGCTCGAGGGTGTCCCTGGCCTGCTGGACGTCCAGCATCACGCCGTTGTACTTGTGGGCGAGCAACAGCTCGTTGCGGTTGTTGTAGTTGCCGTCGGCGACGACTATCGTCGGCTTGCCGAAGTTGGTAAAGCGCAACATCAGCTTCTTCTTGACGTCCTCGTAGTCCGTCGAGGTGACCCGGTAGTCGCCGGTGGAGTTGGTGTACTCGTAGGTGAAGTAGTCGTTGTCGTCGACGAACTCCTGGGTGAGGAACTCGTCGAGGAAGGTGACGTCGTTGTGGCTCTCGCGGATCTCGCGCATGCGGTTCCAGCCGCGGGCGTACTCGACGTCCGCCAGCGCCTCGTCGACCGAGTCGTAGCGCGCGTCGTCGAACATGTACCGCGACAGCCGCTCGAGTTCCTCCTGGCTGACCCGGGCGACGAACCCCCGGTTCTGGGGCTCGACCAGCGAGTAGTGCCGCTCGGCCAGCCCCTCGTAGGTCAGCACCTTCCAGGGGTACCGCTCGACGTCGAGGTCGCCCGCCCGCGCGCGCTCGAGCGCGTCGGCGTCGACCCGCGGGTCCTCGGGGTCGAGGTCCTCGAGGTGCTCGGGGACGGCCGCGAGTTCGGGGTCGGGCGCGATCAGCTCCTGTACCGCCTCGAAGTCGACGGTGTCGTGGAGGTTGCGCCAGGTGACGCCCTCGACGCGCAGCAGGCGCTCGACGACCTCCCGGCGGTTCTCCGTGTTCTCGATGTACTGCCACAGCTCCAGGCCGAGCTTGTAGGGGTTCAGCCCTGGCGAGCCAAGCACCTGGGCCATGTGGTCGGCGTAGTTGACGAACTCATCGGCGCCGGCGAACGCCTCCTTGGTCATCATCACCGACTCCCAGTAGGCGGCCCAGCCCTCGTTCATCACCTTCGTCATCTTCTGCGGGGCGAAGTAGTACGCCTCCCGCCGCAGGATTTCGAGGATCTCGCGCTGCCACTCGGTCATCGCGGCGGCCTTCTCGGCGTCGCCGTCGTACTGCATGCCGTGCTTGCGGAGGAACCCGATGAGGTCTTTCTCGGGTTCGGCCGGGAACGTCGGGTCGTCCTCGCCGCTGCGCTGGGCTTCCAGCCACTCCTCGTCGAAGACCTGGCCTTTCACCTCGTCGGAGAGGTCGAGTTCGTCCAGGCGGTCGGCGAGGTCCTCGACGTCCTCGTGGCTGTCGACGAACTCGTCGCGGTGTTCGGTCTCGACCGGCGCGAACGCCCGGTGCTGGTCGATGTTGTCCTCCAGGCAGAGCACGTGGTCGATCCACTTCTCGACTTCCGCCCGCTCGATGTCGGGATCGAGCATGTACTCGCGGATGGTGTCGCCGTGGCGTGCCAGCATCGCCGCGGCGTCGGGGTCGTCGGCGAACATCCCGAACCACTCGTTGTTCGAGAAGAAGTCGGCGTGGGCCTCGACGTGCGTGATGACCGCCTTCTGGTCGGCCGTCGTGTTCGACTCCTGCAGGAAGGCGTGGCTGGGGTTGTCGTTGTTGACGATCTCGAAGGCCTTCCCGCCGAGGAACTGGCTCTGTTTTTGCTGCTGGTCGTACTGCATGCCCCAGCGCCAGTGGGGGTAGCGCTGCTGGAACCCGCCGTAGGCGATCAGCTCGTTCATCTCGTCGTAGTCGACGATCCAGTAGTTGACCGGGTACGGCGCCAGCCCGAGCTTCCGGGCCAGGTTGGCGGCCTCCTCGACGGGCTCTTCGAGCGTCTCGGCGATGCGTTTGGCCTCGTAGCGGTCCGTCATGCTTCGACCTCCTCGGTGCTGAGGATGGTGTAGATGGCGTCGACGACGTCGTCCGGGCTGGAGACGTACGCGACGGCCACGTCGTCGGTCTCGCGGAAGTGGCGCTCGACCTCCTCGGCGTGGGTGGCGTTGATGGCGTTGCCCGACGGCTGGGTCTCCACGTAGGCGTGGAGGTTCGCCGGAATCTGCTCCATCAGCGGGATCACCCGCTCTTCGGTGTCGTTGCTGGAGTTCTCCGAGTCGCCGGCGGCGAACACGTAGCGGTTCCACTGGCTCCAGGGGTACCGCTCCTCTAAGAGCTCGGCGGCGAGCTCGTAGGCGCTCGAGATGCGCGTCCCGCCGCCGCTGCGGATGCCGAAGAACTCCTCGCGCTCGACCTCCCAGGCCTCGGCGTCGTGGGCGAT
Organism: Haloarculaceae archaeon; assembly: GCA_042217345.1. GTDB lineage: Archaea > Halobacteriota > Halobacteria > Halobacteriales > Haloarculaceae > Halorientalis. The sequence continues at coordinate 1,408 of JBDGSW010000062.1, read as the reverse complement.
GTAGACGAACTCGGCGTTGTCGTACTTCCCGGTGAGATACCAGTCCAGCGGCGTGAAGGTCCGCTCGACCAGCTCGCGCTTTTTCTCGCGCATCGACCCCGAGACGTCGCGGATGTTGACCACGACGACGTTGTTCTCGCGCTCCTCGACGATCTCTGGGTAGCGGTAGCGCTCGTCCTCGCGACGGAAGGGGATCTGGTCGACGCCGTCGCGGCGGATGCGCTCGGCCGTCGACGTGCGCTCGACGTTGTCCTGCATCTCCGCCATCGAGGCCCACGTCGTCTTCTCGTCGCTCGTGAGGGCCGCGTACTCCTCCTCGAGCCAGGCCTTCGAGACGGGCACGTTGTCCTCGCGGGCCCACTCGAAGACCGACGCCGGGCCCATGCCCTCGACCTTCAGGGCTTCCCGGAGGAAGTCCCGATCGAAGTCCATGGCGAGCTTGCGCTTCAGTCCCTTCTTGAACAGCGTCTCGAAGTCGAGCGTCGAGGTGGGGCCGGTCCGCGTGATGTCCGTGAAGTCGCCCTCCTTTTCCTCGACGACCTCCTTGCCTTTCGGTTCGAGGTCGAGGCCGAGCTCCTCGTCGAGCTCCTGGGCGAATTCCTCGGGATCCATCTCGTAGTACTCGTGTTCGCCGCCCTCCTCGCCGGGCTCGCCGTCCTCGTCGCCGTCGCCGGGCTGGGGCTGTGGCTGGCCGACGGGGTCGCCGGGCTCGGCGCCCTCGCCCTGGCCGACCCCGCCCATGTCGCGCTGGTCGTACTCGAAGGCCGGGAGGTCGACGATCTTGATGGGGATCTTCACCTCGTCGGGCCGCGACTGGCCCAGATCGCCGTACTGGATGAACTCCGCGAGGTCCTGGCGGCGGTCCTCGCCGACTTCCCGGTAGCGCTCGAGGTCGTCTTTCAGTCCCATTTGTAACTCACCTGGCTCATGACGTGGCGGCTCGTCAGCTCCGCCGACGCCTCGCTGTAGTCGAACAGCTCGATCATGTTCTCGATCGTCTCCGCTTTGACGGCGGCCGTCTCCGTCTCGCCCGGCGGGTTGTCCCACTGGCGGGGGTCGAAGTCCGCGAACGTGCGCCGGACGTCGTCCCAGTCGTGGGTGCCCAGCACCGACTTGATGACGGGGATCTCCTTGACCTCGACGTCGGAGACCTGGAACGCCTCGTCGCGGTTGTGCCAGGCGTGGCGGTTCAACGCCGTGATGATCTTGTCCGTGCGGAACTTCCGGACGGCCTCGCTGGGCTCGTTGCCGTCGTACTGGTCCTCGCTGAAGCGGCCGAGGTGCTCGACCTCGAAGACCTTCATCTTCAGCGGGTCGGGGTCGACCAGCTCGCCGCGGTCGTTCTCGATCTGCTCGTCGGCCTCCCAGGCGTAGACGTGCTCGATGTACTCCTCGACGGTCTCCTCGT
>JBDGSW010000128.1:0-13669 GCA_042217345.1 Haloarculaceae archaeon | reverse complement strand
GCGGGCCGTCGAACGGACGCTGACCGAGCGGATCCGCGACGGCTACCTCGTGGCCGCGCTGGAACGCGCTGGTGTCGGTGAGGACCGCGCCGATCTAGCGGCCGCCGTCGATCGCGGACTCGACGAGTGGCACTCTGTCGGTGCGCGAGCGATGGCCATCACGAACGGGAGCGCCGCGGGGGCGATCGCGGCCGCCGCCGTCGACGAGCCCGGTGCGCGACGAACGCGCGTCCGGGCCGTCCTGCGGCTCGCGCTGTCCAGGGCGGCACGCGCGTCTGACACGCGGATCCCGCAGGCAGTCGTCAGTCCCGCCTCGGCACTGGCCCGGCGAGTGGTGTCGCGCCGGCTCGGCGACGCCGTCGATCGCGGACTGCACGAGGGGCTGGGGCGGGCGCGCGAACGTGTGAGCGAGCGCCTCCAGCGGTCGCTGAACCGCCTCCCGGCCGGGTTGCCGATCCTGCCCATCGGAACGCCGTGGTGGGTGACTGTCAACGTCTGGTACGTCGAGGCGGTCGGCGGGTACGACCGCTTTGCCGTCAGCGCCGCGACCGGACGGCCGACTGCCCCCGGCGCCGAACTGACGTACGTCCGCGACGGGTCGACGGTGGCCATCGACTACGACGACGACGGTCACCGCGAGCGCTTCGGGCGAGCGACGCGCGTGACGTTCAGAACCCGGACGGCCGTCGCGATCGCGGTCCCGCCGGGCGCGCGCGGCGTCGGCGACAAGGGCGGCGACATGCACGAGGCATCCGCGGGCTGGGACGCCTGGTCGGGGGCGGCGAGCCGGACGACGACGGTTCCCGCGGGCTGGCTTGACCGCGGGCCGGAGTAACAGTGATTTGTACCGTGACCCCCAACGGGGGATATGCTCAGAGACGAGTTCGAGGCGCCCGGCGAGCGCGACCCGGCGTCGCTGCAGGCGGAGTACGAGCGGGTACTCGCCGAGACCATCGAGGCCGTCGGGGCCGGGACGGTCGCCGCGGAGACGGGGATCGACGAGGAGCGGCTCCAAGCGATCGTCGACGGCGAGTCCCCGGAGGTGACCCTGGAGATGGCGGCCGAGATCGTGGGGACCGATCCCGACCGACCGGACGCCGAGTTCGTCCTCGCGGATGCCCGGGACGTCCTGCTCATGGGGATGAGCACGGCCGTCGTCGACGTCGAGGCGATCGCCTCGGGCATCGACGACCGCCTCGAACCCAAGGAGATCCAGCAGAAGGTCGAAGGCCGGTACCCGATGACCCTCGAGGAGTACGCGATTCTCCACCAGTTCATCGAGAGCCGGACGGGATAACCGATGCGCGTCGCCATCCTTGGCTGCGGGTACGTCGGGCTGGAGCTCGGCCGCCAGCTGCGCGACGTCCACGACGTGATCGGCGTCCGCCGGTCGGACGCGGGCGTCGCTGCCGTCGAGGACGCCGGGCTCACCGCCGTCCAGGCGGATGTGACAGATCCGACTGCGCTGTCGGCGGTTCCGGACGCCGACGCGCTGGTGTTTGCGGCCAGTTCGGGCGGGCGCGGCCCCGAGGCCGCCAGGGCCGTCTACGTCGAGGGACTGCAGACGGTGATCGACACCTTCGGTGCCCGGACCGAGCCGCCCGAGCGGCTCGTCTACGCGTCGAGTACCGGTGTCTACGGCGACCACGGCGGCGAGTGGGTCGACGAGGCGACGCCGCTGGACCCCCAGACCGAGAAGACGCGCGTCCTGGCTCGGGCCGAGCGAGTCGCGCGCGAGCAGGCTGCGGAAACGGGCATCGACGGGACAGTCGTCCGCTTGGCCGGGCTGTACGGCCCGGATCGCTATCGCCTGGAGCGCTACCTCGAGGGGCCGGTGACCGAGGGCTACCTGAACGTGATCCACCGGGCGGACGCGGCCGGCGCGATCCGCCACCTCTTGACCGAGAACCTGGCCAGAGACGAGGTCGTGCTGGCAGTCGACGACGAACCGGTCTCGAAGTGGGCGTTCGCCGACTGGCTGGCGGCCGCCTGCGACCGGCCCGAACCGCCCAAGCAGACGAAAGCCCAGCGGCTGGCGGCCGACGACCTCTCGACGGCCGCACAGCGCCGGATCCAGACCAGCAAGCGCTGTTCGAACGAGAAGTTGCACGGCCTCGGGTACGAGTTCGACTATCCGACGTACCGCGAGGGCTACCAGGACGCCGTCGACACGTATCGCCGGACGGCGTGAGTGGCGCTCGCGCCCGGCTCGTCGCCGCCGGGAACGAATCTGGCAATCAGATGTCGGAAATGGGGAACCTTCATTGTCGTCCGGGGCGACATCAGGCGAGTATGCCACTCGCAGCCGCTGGTGGTGTCGACCCGCAGCAGGCGGTCGACGCCGCCGCGGCCTACGCCATTCAGCACCCGCTGTTGGCGGCCGTGGGCGTGTTCGGCGCCATCCTCGTCGTCCTCGCCGTCGCGGCCGTCGTCGCTCGCGTCCGCCGGCCGATGGGCGAGCGATTCCGCCGTGCGCTCGCGAGGCGCGACGAAGCGGTCGTGTTGATGCACCCGAACCCTGATCCCGACGCCATGGCGTCCGCGATGGCCGTCCGGGCCATCGGGGAGTCGGTCGACACCGACGTCGCGATCCGCTACGCCGGACAGATCCGCCACCAGGAGAATCGCGCGTTCGAGACCGTCCTCGAACTGAACGCCGAGCGCATCGCCAGCGCCGACGAGTTACCGTCCGACGACGTCGTCCTCGTCGACCACAACACGCCACGCGGGTTCTCCGGCGTCGATCGCGTCGCACCGTTCGCCGTCGTCGACCACCACCCGGGCGACGGCACCGGCGACGACTTCACGGACGTCCGCACCGACAACGGCGCCTGTGCGACCATCCTCGCCGAATACTGCCGCGACATCGGCTGGGAGCCGGTCGACGCAGACGAGGAGGCCGACGCCGGCGAGCTCCCGCCGGCCGTCGCGACCGGCCTGCTGTACGGCATCCAGTCGGACACCAAGAGCCTCACGAAGGGCTGTTCCCCCGCGGAGTTTCGCGCCGCGGCCTACCTCTTCCCGGGCGTCGACGCCGACTTGCTCGACCGCATCGCCAACCCCGAGGTCGACGCCGAGGTGTTAGAGGTGAAAGCCCGCGCGATCACCGAACGCGAGGTTCGCAACGCCTTCGCGTTCAGCAACGTCGGCTCGGTCTCGAACGGCGACGCCATCCCCCAGGCCGCCGACGAACTGCTCCGCCTCGAGGGGGTAACGGCCGTCGTCGTCGCCGGCGAGAAAGACGGCACGATCCACCTCTCCGGGCGCTCCCGGGACGACCGCGTCCACATGGGCAAGACGCTGCGCGCCGCCGTCGAGGACATCCCCATGGCCGAGGCCGGCGGCCACGCCCGCATGGGCGGCGGCCAGCTCTCGATCGATCACATGGAGGGACTGGGGCCTTCGGCCGGCATCTCGATGCCCGAGCTGACAGACCGGCTGTTCGCGGCGATGTCAGGGGACTTCTAACGCACCGTCTTTCGAACCACCTCGGGGGTCCTCGACCGGCGCAAAGCGCCGCGATGTTCGGCGGCTCGTGGAGGCTTCACCGAGGCGCGCGCTGTCGCGGCCGCCGTGCCGCGACGGCATCGTGCGAGGGATGAGTGAGCGACCGTCGGGAGCGAGCGAATCGGGTGGGGAGGCCTGTGGCCGTCGGTGGAGGGATTGTGAATTGACAGGGGTCGGTCGCTCGGCGACAGACGGACCGACGCGACCTGCGGAAGCGAGCCACGCCGCGACCTGCGGAGGCGAGCCACGCAGCGAGCCCCAGGTGCCCAGCGACCCGGGCTGGCAGCCTGTTCGGACACGGGTGCAGCGACACGCTGGCGGCGGTTCCTCCCCACCTCGAATCCGAACCGCCCCGAATTTACGCGCCCGACCCGAATTCACCCCACATGGCCACACGAGAGGCGACCTGGGCGTACCGCGACGCCCACCACGAGCGATTCGCCCGCACCTACTTCCGGGCGTTCGGCGACTGCGTCGTCTCCTCGATCGGCGTCGGCACCTACCTCGGCGACCCGACCGAATCGGCCGACGAGCGCTACCGCGACGCGATCGTCCGGGCGCTCGAATCGGGCGTCAACGTCGTCGACACGGCGATCAACTACCGCCACCAGCGCAGCGAGCGCGTGGTGGGGAGGGCCCTCGCCGACGCCGACGTCGACCGCGAGGCCGTGCTCGTGGCGACCAAAGGCGGGTTCGTCCCCTTCGACGGCGACCGGCCCACGGATCCCGGGCAGTTCGTGCGCGAGGAGTACGTCGAGACGGGGATCGTCGATCCCGACGACCTGGTCGCCGGCCAGCACTGCATCGCGCCGGCGTTCCTCGACGACCAGCTCGACCGCTCGCTGAACAACCTCGGGCTCGATTGCGTCGACCTGTACTACGTCCACAACCCTGAGACGCAGCTACAGGAGAAGTCCCGCGAGACGGTCTCCGATCAGCTGGAAGCCGCGTTCACCCGCCTGGAGGAGCGGGCCGCGGCCGGCGACCTCCGGCACTACGGCGTCGCGACGTGGGAGGCGTTGCGCGTGTCGGCCGACGCGGACAGCTACCTCTCGCTCCCGGAGATCGTCTCGCGGGCGCGGGCGGCGTCCGACGCCGCCGGGACCGAGGCGACGCACCTCCGGGCGATTCAGCTGCCGTTCAACGTGTTCATGGCCGACGCGTTCACCGTTCGTGCCCACGAGGGTGCCGACGGCCCGCAGAGCGCACTCTGGTTCGCCAGCGACGCAGGCCTGAACGTCTTCACGAGCGCGTCGCTCATGCAGGGACAGCTCGCCGACGAGATACCCGAGTCGGTCGCGGCGCGGCTCGACGGCGAGACGCGCGCCCAGCGGGCGATCAACTTCGCGCGGAGCGCGCCGGGGGTAACCGCGGCGCTGGTAGGAGCGGGATCGCCGGAGCACGTGGCGGAAAACGTGGACGCGGGGACGTTCGAGCCGCTCGGGGCGGAGTCGTTCGACGCGATCTTCGAGTGAGCTTACCCGATCTTCTCCCACTCGCGGCCGCAGTTCGGGCAGTACCGGATCGTCCCGATCTCGTCGGGGTCGTTCCGGGTGCCCAGCTCCTCGCCGCACTCCGCGCAGGTGAGCCGCTCGTACGTGTCTTTCTCGATCGCGCCGGAGCGCAACCCCTTGCGAACGGAGTCCATACCGCACGGTAAGCGAGTGGCCACTAAAAAAGCCCCGGGGGCGTCAGACGGTCGCACGACGGCCGCGGGCGGAGCCGAGCCAGTAAAGTGACCCCCGCCCGCGTCACCGACATGGACCTGACCGGCGACGAGCTCGCGGGCGTCGTCGACCTCTTCGCGGCGCTCACCCGCCCGGAACTGGGTCGGGCGCTGGCCGAGCTCGCCTACAAGCGCGGCGAGGACCGCGAACCGGACGCCTTCGATCCGCTGATCGACGAGGCGGTCGCCTCGTATCACCTCGTCGCCTTCGCTCCGGACGCCGAGCACGACGATGGCGGTGCGGTCGACGGTGGCGCCGGTATCGACGGCGCGAGCGGCGCGGGATCAACGGTGCCGTGGCTGCTCGCGGGACCGATCGCGTTCCCGGAGCTTCCCGAGGGCGGCGAGGACCTCCCGCACATCCTCGAGATCGAGACGCGATCGGTCGATCGGGCGGCGCTGGGCGCGGCCGTGCGCGACCGGCTGCGTCGCGACGCGGCCGAGGCGATCGTCGCCGACGACGAGGAGCGGATGGCCCAGCTGGTCGACGTCAGCTACGAGCTGGAGGCGTGGGCGCCGGTCGACGCGACCGCGACCCGGGAGCGCCTCGATCGGGAGCTCGGGTAGGCACTGGCTACCACGGCCCCGGGCAAATTAAGAGCGGGGAGGACAACAGGGCCAATATGAACCTGGAGCGGGTCGGCGCACACGAGGCGACGTCGGTCACCGACGAGGAGCGCAAAGCGGCCGTGCTCGCCCCGGTCATCACCCACGGCGGCGCCGACCACCTCCTGTTCACCAAGCGCGCCGACCACCTCGGCGAACACCCCGGCCAGATGAGCTTCCCCGGCGGGGGCTGTGAGCCCCGCGACGAGGACCGCCGGGCCACCGCGCTCCGCGAGGCCAACGAGGAGATCGGCCTGCGCCCCGATGAGGCCGAGATCGTCGGTCGGCTCGACGACATCCGCACGGTCACCCGCTACTCGGTGCGCCCGTTCGTCGCCCGCATCCCCGATCGCGAGTACACCCCCGACGAGCGCGAGGTGGCCGAGATCGCCGTCCTCGCGGTCGCGGACCTCACCGACCTCGACAACTACGAGTCAGAGCGCCGCGACCACCCTCACTACGGCGACATCCGGCTGCACTTCTTCCACGTCGACGGCTACACCGTCTGGGGCGCGACCGCCCGGATCCTCGTCCAGTTGCTGGAGTTGACGACCGACTGGTCGGTGCCGGAGGAAGTCGATCGAGAGGTGGATCCCGACGCGGAGTTCCCAGTGTAGCGCGTTTATGCGCGAACCGAGGGCCGCATCGGGAGACGCGGAGTTCCCAGTGTAGCGCGTTTATGCGCGAACCGAGGGCCGCGTCGCGGGGAAACGACAGCGTTTTGCGCCGGACTGGCACAAACGACGAGTAGGAACGACGGCGGCGAGCGCGCCGACGGCCGCCGTCAGGAGGACGGCAGGGATGCTCACCGAGAGTCGGATGCAAACGGCGGGGATCGATGCGGTCGCGCTGAAGCCCAGCGAGAGCGACGTCTCGCGGGCGCTCGGGTTCGACGTCGAGACGGTCGTGATCGACTACGAGGGGCTCGAGCACCTGCCGACCGCCGAAACGCTGGCCGCGCTCGCCGCGGACGTGACGGTCCGGGTGACGATGCCCGTTCGGGCGGACGGCTTCGACCCGCTCGGCGACGACGGGCGCTGGGAGCAGGTCCCGGCGGCGGCCGGGCGGATCTTCGTCGCGGGCCACCCCACCTATCTCACGCCCGAGGAACGGCGCCGACCGGTCGCCCCGCGACTCCGGGCGGCCCGCGAGCGCGACCCCGACGCCTGGGTCGGCACCGAGAGCGTCGAGCGGATCGCGCTCGCGGCGGGCGGCACGCAGTTCGAGCTGCTCGGCCGGACGACCGAGCGCGACCTGCACGCGCTCCGCGCGGCGGGCTTCGACGGCGAGATCGCCGTCTACGCGCCGACGGTACTGACCGACGACGAAAACGCGATTCTGGACGCCGTCGGCGCCTACGCCGCGCGCCGGCGCCCGGTGCGGGAGGCGCTTCCCGAGGACGCCCCGACCGACGCGGCCGCGAGCGGGCGAGCGCGGGAGGTCCTCTCGCGGGCCGCCCGCGACTACGCGCTGGTCGGCGACCCCGACGAGGTCGCCCGCCGGATCGGGCGGCTGCACGAGGCGGGCGCCGACACGATCGTCGGCTACCCCGCCCGCGGGCTGGCCCCCAGTCGGGACGGCGAGCGTCGATGACCGAGCCCGAGCGCGTGGCGGTCGTCGGCGGCGGTGCGGTCGGCGTCACCGCCGCGGCCGAACTGGCCGGCGCCGGCGTCGACGTCACCCTCTACGAGCGAGGGGAGATCGCCGCCGAGAGCACCGGACGGGCGGCCGGCATCTGCTACGACGCGTTCGCCGACCGTCGGGACGCCCGGATCGCCGCGCGGGCACTCGAGCGCTTCCGGGCGCTCGCCGCCGAGACGGATTTCGCGTTCACCGACCGACCCTACGTGTGGCTGGCCCGCGAGGGCGACGAGGCCAGCGCCGACGCCATCCGCGAGCAGGTGCCCCGGATGGTCGAGCACGGACGCGACGTGGCGCTCCTGGACCCGGCCGATCTCGCGGGGGCGTTCCCCGCGCTCCGGACCGACGACGTGGCGGTCGCGGCGATCGCCCGCGACGCCGGCCTGGCGGACCCCGTCGACTACGCCCGCACGATGGCCGATCGAGCCGAGACGGCGGGGGTGACGATCCGGACGGGGACGCCCGTTGAGGTGACGGCCGAACCCGCGGTCGTCACCCCGAGCGGGCCCCGGGCGTTCGACGCGGTGCTTGTCGCCGCCGGGGCGCACACGCGCTCGCTACTTGCCGACGCCGGCGTCCCGATCCCGGTGAAAGCCTACCGGGTCCAGGCGCTCGTGACCGACGAGTTGGCGGCGGCCGACGGCGCGCCAGCGCTCTACGACGCGACCGGCGGCTGGTACGCGCGCCCGAAAGCGGGGGGCTTTCTCGTCGGCGACGGCACGCAGGCCCGGGACTTCGATCCGGACGAGTGGGATCGGTCAGCCGACGCGGAGTTCGTGGCCGACGCGACCGCGAGCCTCCGGGACGCGCTGGCGGCCGAAGCGGAGGTCCCGGCGGAGCCGCGGCGGGCGTGGGCCTGACTGTGCACCGCGACGCCGGACGGCGACCCGTTGCTGGGCGCGGTCGAACCGGGACTGTACGTCGCCGTCGGGTGGCACGGCCACGGGTTCATGCGAGCGCCGGCGCTGGGTGCGGCGGTGGCCGGAGAGATCCGCGGCGAGGAGGGCGTCGACGGGTTCGCGCCGACGCGCTTCGAGGGCGACGAGGAGTTCGACGTGGTCGAGGGGATGACCGTCGAGTGAGTCAGGACTCGCCCGGGTCGTCGGCGGCCTCGACGGGGGTCTCCGAACCCTCCGCGACGTCGTCGGGTTCGACGCCGGTGGCGGTCGCCTCGCTCTCGTCCGTGACGTCGATCGAGCGCTCGTCGTCCGCGGCGGCCTTGGGGACGCGGACCTCGAGCGTGCCGTTCTGGCGGAGGGTGGCGCTGGCGCCGTCGGCGTCGACCCGGGCGTCATCGGGGAGCGCGACCGAGCCGTCGAGGCTGAGGCCGCGGCCGGGCACGCGCATCTCGAAGCCCTCGTGGAGGTCCCGAAAGCGGTCGACGCGCACCTCGACGGCGCCGTCCTCGAAGCGGACCTGGACGTCGCTGCTGGCCGCGCCGGGGACGTCGAACACTGCGAGGTAGGCGTCCGTGCTCTCCAGCAGGTCGACGGGCAGCGGCCGGCGCTCCTGGATGCGACTGGCGGCGCGGCCGACGTTTTCCAGCACCGCTGTCCCGATCGAGCGGCCGAGTTCGCGGATCATAGCTCGATCCGTTCCAGGCAATCCGTGCCGCCGCACATCGGACAGGACAGGTCCGACAGCGAGAGGTCGTCGGCGACGTCGTAGGTGTAGTGGTTCTCGAACATGTCGAGCTCGCAGTCGTCGGCCGTACAGCGGATCTCCTCGGTCTTGGGCATACCCGAACGTGGTCGCGCCGCGACCATCAATCTCCCGCCTCGGGACGCGCAGGCCGCGTAAAAAGACGTGAATTGCGTCCGTTCTTCCTGCGACGGAGCGATCAGTCGTCCGTATCGGCGCTCGCGGCACCGGCTGTTGACGAGCCGGTGCCGGGACCGTCCGCCGCGACGGTGAACGCGTCGAGCTGGACCTGCAGGTCGTCGGCCTGCTCGGTGAGGCGCTGGGCACTGGTGGTGATCTGCGACAGCGAACTGGCCTGCTCCTCGGCGGCCGCCGAGACGTTCTCGGACTCGTCGCTGGCGTCTTCGCTGATGTCCCGGACCTCGTCGACCATCGCGACGACCTCCTGGGCGGAGGCGGCCTGCTCGTCGGTCGCGTCGTCGATGTTCTGGACGCCAGCGTTGACGTCCTCGATGTCGTCGGCGAGGTCGTCCAGTTCGGCCATCGCAGCCTCGACCGTCTCGATGCCGGCCGCCACGCGAGTCTGCATCGCCTCGATCTCCGAGACCGAGGCGTCAGTCTGCTCAGCGATGTCGTCGATGAGCGCCTCGACTTCGCGCGTCGCGTCGCGCGTCTCGGTCGCGAGCTGTTTGACCTCCTCGGCGACGACCGCGAAGCCCTCGCCGGCCTCGCCGGCGCGGGCGGCCTCGATCGAGGCGTTCAGCGCGAGCGTGTTCGTCTGCTCGGCGATGTCGTCGATCGTGCCGACGATGTCGCCGATCGACGCCATCTGGTCGTCGAGCGCGCCGACCGTCTCGACCGTGCGTTCAGTCTGGGACTCGATCCGGTCCATCTCCTCGGAGGCGTCGGCGGCGTGTTCGCGGGCGGACTCCCCGCGGTCGTTCGCGCGCGTCGAGGTCTCGGCCACCTCGTCCGAGGAGGCCGCGATCTCCTCGATCGTCGCCGAGAGGTCGTTCATCTCGCCCGCGACCTCCGTGAGGTTCTCGGTCTGGCGCGACGAACCGTCGGCGATCTCCTGGATCGACCGGCTCACCTCCTCGCTGGCGCTGCGGATCTCCTCGGTGCTGGCGGTCACCTCCTCGCTGGATGCCGCGACCTCGTCGGCGAAGTCAGCGACGTCTGCGATCGCCTCGCGTAGCGCCCCGACCATGTCGTTGAAGCTGCGCGCGATGCGGGCCATGGCCGCGTTCTCCTCGGATGGGTCCATCTGCACCGTGAGGTCGCCGTCGGCCGTCGCCTCCATGACGGCGCCGTAGTCGTCGGCCTTCGACTCGAGGTGTTCCAGGAGGGCCTCGCTCTCGGCCTTGGCTGTCTCTGCCTGCGCGCGGGCGTCCTCGGCGGCCTCCTGTTGGGCCTCGGCGCGCTCTCTGGCCTCTCTGGCCTCGGTAATGCGCTCGCGCAGCGAGTCGCGCATGGCGCCGAACGCCCGGAAGAGGTCGCCGATCTCGTCCGCTCGGTCGGTCGACAGCGACACGTCGAGGTCGCCCTCCTCCATGCGACGGGCCTTCGCGGCGAGCTCGTTGATCGCCCCGAGCGTCGACCGACCGATCGTCAGTCCGATCGCGACCAGCCCGACGATCGCCGCTGCGAGCAGCAGTAACAGCCCCCGCGTGATGACGTGTTGCAGCGCGAACACCGCTTTCGGGTCGTCGTGAACCACGACCGCCCAGTCGGCCGTCCTCGTCGGCGCGTACCCGATGACGCGTTTTCCTTCGCCCGCCGGGGTTTGGCCGGCGTCGAGCAACGCGTACCCCGTCGTCCCGTTCAGCGCGCGCCCGACCGAGGCCGCGGCGACCCCGGTTTCGTCGGCGGTGTACTGCGTCCCCACCTCCGCGCTGTCCTTCTGGCTGAGGACGATCCGCCCGTCGCTGTCGACGACGCGCGCGTACGCCGTGTCCGATGACTGACGGAGCCCGTCGGCGACGCCGCTGACGTCGGCCACGTAGACGATCGCGCGATCCGGCCGCCCGGGCACGGGCGTCGCGAACGTGATGACGGTCGTGTTCGCCGCGGTCGGCTGGAACGCCGAGACGAGTATCTGCCCGTCCGGCAGGGTCTGGAGGTTCCGACTCGCCCACGGGGCGCCCTCCTCGCGGGGATTCGCGCCGACGCGATCGGCGAGCGAGCTCGCCACGATCCGGCTCGTCGACGCGTTGACGTAGTGGACCGCTCTCGCGCCGGCGGTCAGCTCGTCGCCCGCGACGAGAGCGTGCAACGAGGCGTTCAGCTGTCCGGCGGTCGTCCGGCGGACCGTCGAATCGGCGATCAACCGCGTCTCGGCCTCGGAGTTGTTGAGCCACGTGTCCAGCGTCGCGGCGTTGTCGGTCGCGCGCGTCTGCAGCTGGCGCTCGGCGTTGCGGTTCAGCTGGTGGCTCGTCTGGAGGTAGACGAACGCGCCGATCCCGGCGATGACAACCACCACGGCGAGAAACGCGAGCAGTAGTTTGAGTCCGTAGTGCTGTTTGATCCGGGCGAGTGGCCCTCCTGTCATGTCTCGTGATCGGTGATTCGACGACGTCGGTGGAAAGTGTGACTCCGCGAAAATCACCGCTGATAACCTTCTGGACGGCAATTTGACACCCTGGCCGCCAGCGGGCCGATGCCGGTCGCGCCGGCCCGTGTAGTCACCGTTTTACCCGTCGAGCGGGTACGGGCGGCCATGACCGACCCGGCGACGCTCGACGTGACGATCGTGGACGGCTACGTCGACGAGCCGGCTCACTTCGGCGTTCCGCCCTACATTTCGACGTACCCCCGCTACACCGCCGGGGCGCTTGTCGACGCCGGCGTCCCGCGCGAGCGGATCACCTACCACACCATCGACGCCCTGCGCGAGGAGCGCTCGCGCTGGCGCGACGTCGAGGACGCCGACCTGCTGATCTACGTCGGCGGGATGACCGTCCCCGGAAAGTACGTCGGCGGCACGCCCGCCGAACCCGACGAGGTCCGCCGGCTCGCCTGGACCGCCGAGGGCACGAGTCTCATGGGCGGGCCCGTCCGCTTCGGCGTCGGCGAGGCCAACGAGGGCGCCACCGAGACCGAGCGCGACGACCTGGACTTCGACTTCGTCGCGAAGGGAGACGTCGAGGCGGCGGCCTACGACCTCGTCCACGGGGGCATGGAGGGCTTCGGCGACCGCATGCGCGACAACGCCGAGATCGCCCGCTGGGCGCGGAAGGGGGCGTTCGTCGTCGAGCAACACCCCAACCACCCCGAGTACCTCATCTGCGAGCTCGAGACCTCGCGAGGCTGTCCGTACCGCTGTTCGTTCTGCACCGAGCCGCTGTACGGCACCCCCTCCTTCCGCCCGCCCGAGACCGTGATCGACGAGGTCGACGCGCTTGCCGACCGCGGGGTCGGGCACTTCCGGCTGGGCCGGCAGGCCGACATCCTGGCGTACGGCGGCGACGGCGAGCAGCCCAACCCCGACGCCCTGCGCGACCTCTACGGCGGCATCCGCGCGGTCGCGCCCGACCTCGAGACGCTGCACCTCGACAACATGAACCCGTTGACGATCGTGAAGTGGCCCGACCTCGCTCGGGAGGGCATCCGCGTCATCGCCGAACACAACACGCCCGGCGACACCGCGGCGTTCGGCCTCGAATCGGCCGATCCGGTCGTCCGCGAGGAGAACAACCTCAACGTCTCCGCCGAGGAGTGCTTCCGGGCCGTCGAGATCGTCAACGAGGAGGCGGGGTGGCGCCCCGGCGAGGATCCCGACGACGCGCCGCAGTTCGGGGCCGACGCCGCGCCGCGACTCCCGAAACTGCTGCCCGGAATCAACCTCGTCCACGGGCTGAAGGGCGAGCGCGAGGAGACCTTCGCGCACAACAAGCGGTTCCTCCACCGGGTGTACGACGAAGGCCTCCTGCTCCGGCGGGTGAACATCCGCCAGGTCATGGCCTTCGCGGGCACGGACATGAGCGACACCGGCGCCGAGATCGCCCGCGACCACAAAAAGCAGTTCAAGCGCTACAAGCGCGAAGTCCGCGAGGAGATCGACAACCCGATGCTCCAGCGAGTCGCCCCGCCGGGGACCGTCCTTCCTGACGTCCACCTGGAGTACCACCAGGACGGCAAAACGTTCGGCCGCCAGCTGGGAACGTACCCGCTGCTGGTGGCGATCCCCGGCGAGCGCGAGCTCGGGCGGACGCTGGACGTGGCCGTCACCGACCACGGCTACCGATCGGTTACGGGCGTGCCGCACCCGCTGGACCTCAACGCGGCGTCGATGGACGAGCTGGCGGCGCTGCCCGGCGTCGGCCGCCAGCGCGCGGGCGACATCGTCGTCGACCGTCCGTACGAGTCGGTCGGGGACCTCTCGGTCGAAGGGGTCGAACTGGCCGCGTTCGCGACCGCCCGGAAGTCGGGCGGGGCGGAGTAAACTACCCCACCCTACTCGCTCACGGCTTCGCCGTTCGCTTCGTTGGGGGTGGGGCTTTCGCGTGGACTCCCGCTCTGGCCGGAATCTCCGGCAGGAGGTTCATA
>JBDGSW010000130.1:0-13679 GCA_042217345.1 Haloarculaceae archaeon | reverse complement strand
ACCGGCGAGAACGCCCACCACCAGGTCGAGGCGCTGTTCAAGGCGCTGGCCCGCGCGCTGGACGACGCCACGCGTATCGACGAGCGCCGCTCAGACGCGCCGTCGACGAAGGGCGAGCTGTAGCCGCCGTCGCCGCCTCGACTGTCCCGCAAGGACCGCGCAGCCGCCGGGCGTCCAGCCCGCTGGCGGCCTTTTCTCGCTGGCGACCGAACGCGCGGTGTGCGGCAGTTCACCATCAGAGTCGCCGACGACCGGCGGGCTGCGCTCACCGACGCCCTGGACGACCTCGACGTCGACTACGTGGTCCTGGCCGGCGACGGTGAGATGACCGACGCCTCCGTCGTCGAGTTCCCCGTGCCGACCGACGCCGTCGGCGACGTCCTGGACGCCCTCGAGCGCGCCTCGGTCGACGCCGACGCCTACACCGTCATCGCCGGCGCCGAGACCGCGATGACGCCCCACACCGAGACGCTGATGGACCGCTACGCCGACGACTTCGACCCCCTGTCGCGGCCCGAACTCCGGTCGAAGGCGCGCAACCTCAGCCGCGACGCCACCTCGTTCTACGCGCTGGTCGTCCTCGCGTCGATCATCGCCACCGCCGGCCTGTTGCTGAGTTCCCCCGCCGTGATCGTCGGCTCGATGGTCATCGCGCCGCTGGTCGGGCCGGTCCTGACCGCCAGCGTCGGCGTCGTCACCGGCGACCGCGACATGCTCGTCGACAGCGTCCGCCTGCAGGCGATCGGGCTGGTCGTGGCCGTCCTCGCCGCCGCGGTCGTCACCGCCGCGCTCGCGCGGGTCGCCATCGTCCCCGTCACGCTGGATCTGGCGGCGCTGGACCCGATCGCCTCCCGGATCGCCCCCAGCTTCCTCTCGGTGCTGGTGGGACTGACCGCCGGCGGCGCCGCCGCCTACGGGCTGGCGACCAAGGGCCCGACGGCGCTGATCGGCGTGATGATCGCCGCCGCCCTGATCCCCGCGGCCGCCGCCGTCGGCGTCGCGCTTGCGTGGAACGCTCCCCTGCTCGCGACCGGGACGGCGCTGCTGCTGGTCGCCAGCGTCACCGCCATCAACCTCGGCGCGCTGGCAGTCCTCCGGTTTCTCGGCTACCGCGCGCCGGCCGATTCGGGGGGCGCCGACCCCGACGGCCGCGGCCTCGCCCGGACGGTGACCGCGGCGGTGCTGGCGGTGGTCGTCCTGGCCGCCGTCGTCGTCGGCGCGGTCGGGACCGTCCAGCACGTCCGCTTCGAGCAACAGACCAACCGCGCCGTCCAGTCGGTCGTCTCTGCCGACCGCTACGCCGGGGTGGGCGTCGTCGCCGTCCGCCCGCAGTACGGCGGTCCCGACCCCTTCGCCGCGCCAAAGACCGTCACGATCGTCCTCTCCCGGGAGAGCGATCGGCCCTACGCGGGGCTGATCGACCGCCTGGGCGAGCGCGTGGCCGGGGCGGTCGACCGCGACGTGACCGTCCGCGTCCGGTGGGTCACCTACCACCAGGCCGGCGGCTCGGCCGACGGAAACCCCTAAAGCGTTCCCTCTCGTCGGCTCCGTGCATGTTCGACGAGATCATGGAGAAGTTCGAGGGCAGCCCCAGTCAGCAGGCTGTCATCCGCTTTCTCCTCGAGCGGGGGTTCTCCGTCAACGACGAAGGTCGGGTGGTCTCCGGCGGCATCGAGATCCCCAACACGGGAATCGCCCGTGAGATCGACGTCGACCGCCGCGTCGTCGACTCGACCACCGACGCCATCCTCGCCGACCCCGAACTGCGCCGCATCTTCCAGAACATCTCCCAGATCCCCAGCCTGATGGATCTCGCGCCGGTGCTCGACCTGCACGTGCTGACCGTCGACGTCTACGACACCGAACAGCCGGGCATCGTCGCCGAGATCGCGGGCCTCATCGCCGACGCCGGCATCTCCATGCGCCAGACCGTCAGCGAGGACCCCGAGTTCGCCGTCGATCCCAAACTCTACGTCGTCACCGAGGACGAACTGCCGGGCGAGTTGATCAACCGGATCCGCGGGCTCGAGTACGTCCGGAAGATCGAACTGCAGTGACTCACCGCAATCGCACGTACGGCGGGCGCTCCAGGGGCTCGACGACCCGGGTGTGGCCCGGGGTGCCGGCGGGTGACTTGGGCACCGAGAGGTACTGCAGTTCGTCGGCGCCGCGCCAGGTCCGGACGACCTGATCGGCCACGCCAGTGAAAAAGCCCACGAGGCGCTCGCCGCTGACCGCCCGGTCGACCGTCAGCACCAGCGAGAGGTCGTACTCGCCGTTCATGACTGCGCCGTCGGCCCAGTAGAACAGCTGGCGAGACTGGTTCTCGTCGACGAGGTGCTGCAGCGCCGTGTGCTCTAAGATCGCCACGGCCTCCTCGACCCGGCTCCCGAGGTCGTCTACCAGCGTCCGCAGCGCCGCCTGGACGCTGCCTTCGACCTCCTGGAGGACGACGTTGTCCTCCGGGAGGCCGTCGAGCGCCGGCGTCTCGGGGTCGCGGCTGACGGGATCGAGCAGGTACAGCAGGTCGCGGTCCATCAGTTCAGTCACCGGGCCCACCGGCGCCGCGAGCAGGTCGTTCACGCGGTTGCGTAGCGTCCCGGGGGCGGTGATCAGCACGACCGGGGTACCCTCGTCGATCGCTCGGGCGGCCAGCGCGGCCGAAAACGGCCAGTGGTCGGCGGTGCCGGTGTGCTCGAAGACGGTCGTCCCCGCGCGGACGAACCCGCCGGTGATCGCGTCGAAGGAGTCGATGCCGGTCGGCAGCGGCCGGTCGTGGGTCGCCCACTCGCGGGCGGCCACCCCGACGCCGGTTTCCTCGCGGGCCAGCGCGTGCCGACGCGTGTCGTGGTCGACGCCATCGAGCGCGCGCACACGGAGGAATCGTCTGGCGTCCCCCTCGATCTCCTCGATCCAGCAGGTGACGACGCCCGCGGCCACCTCCTCGAGGACGGCCGGATCCGCCGGCGACGCGGTCGCGACCAGCGACGCGTCGCACTCGGCCACCCGCGCGGACAGCGCCTGCAGGAGCGCGCGGCCGTCCGCGGGGTCGGGCGCCGCCTCGAACAGTCCGGCCAGCCCCTCGACGGTGATGCGGTCGTACTCGGGCGCCAGTAGCCGGTCTGGCAGGTCCTGGAGGTCGACGGTGGTCTCGCCGTCGGCAGTCCGCAGTCGGACCCGATCGCCGGCGACGGGCCGGATCGCGGCGACGTCGTCACCGGCCGTCGTCGTGTCGGCCGCGGCCACGGCGTACGGAGTGGTCGTCGTCACCAGCAGGCCGTCGGCGGCGGGCGCGGCGGTCAGGAACTGGCGGGCGAGCCGGCGCGTCCCCGCGCCGGGCGGGCCGCGCAGCAGCAGCGCCCGGCCGTCGGGCACACCCCCACCCAGGAGCTCGTCGAACGTCGCGTCGCCGGTCGAGCGCGCCATGGCCCACGATGTCCTGGCAGTGACATATAACCCCGCCCGGTTCGCCGCCCGCGAGCCGTCCGGACGACCGTCGCGAAACCCGTATGGCGCAGTACGCCCAACCCCCGGCCGTGACGGAGCGCTACCGGACGCTCGCCGGCCGCGGCGAGGCCGTCTTCGCGATCAGGGGCTCGGAGTTCATCGGTCACGCCGCGCCCGCCGCGGACGTCGACGAGGCCGAGGCGTTCGTCGCCGAGGTCGAGGCCGCATACGCCGACGCGACCCACAACGTCCCGGCCTACCGGGTGCGGGCCGAGCCCCTGCGCGAGTGGGCCAGCGACGACGGCGAGCCGGCGGGCTCGGCGGGCAAACCCGCGCTCAACGTCATCCAGCGCGAGGACGTGGAGAACGTCGCGGTCGTCGTCACCCGCTACTACGGCGGGACGAACCTCGGCGTCGGCGGCCTCGCGCGCGCGTACTCGCGGGCCGTCAAGGAAGCCGTCGACGACGCCGGCGTCGTCGAACAGCGCCCGCGCGAGTCCTTCGCGGTCACCGTCGCGTACGACGACTCGGGCACCGTCCGGGGGATTCTCGAGTCCGCGGGCGTCGACTTCGAGGCCAGCTACGAGGCCGAGGTCGCCTTCGACGTGTCGGTGCCGGTCGCCGAGGGGGCGCAGCTGCGCGATCGGATCCGCAGCGCCACGAGCGGGCGCGCCGAGATCGTCAGAAGTTGAGGTACTCGTCGGCGCCGCCGTGGAGGTCGATCGGCAGCCCGCGCGTCGCCCGGGACTTCGCCCCCTTCGCGGGCAGGTAGCTCGGGTGGTGCGTGAAGGTGTGGGCGTTCTCGACGATCGCCTGCGTCGTCCGGGTGACGATCCCGTTGGGCATCGACCGGCGGGTGACCAGCACGGCCTTCGTGGCGACCGTCGGAATTGCGTGGTCCTGGCCCGCGTACACCGCCGCGGGCAGGCGGCCCGGGAGCAGCCACTTCGTGCCCGCGGCCACTTTCTGGCGGGCGTCGTCGGCCAGCCCCAGGAGCTGCACGTCGGGCGCGAGGTCGGCCACCGCGGGCAGCGGCCACTCGCCCATGAGGATCGACGCGTCGACGTCGCCGCTTTTCAGCCGCGAGCCCAGCTTTTCGGTGGGCACGGCCGTCGTCGAGAGGTCGGCGTCGACGCCGGTGACGACGCGGCGGGCGGTGACGCCGCGGCGCGTGTCGGCCGCGCCCACGTCGACGGTCTCGCCCGCGAGGTCGGCAAGCGTGCTCGCTTCGGCGTCGGGTCGGGCGACGATCGTCACGAACAGCGGGTACAGCGCGGCGACGCCGCGCAGCTTTCTGTGGGCCGTCGAGACGGCGGGCACGCCGCTGCCCCGCCAGGCCATCGTCACCAGGTCGCCGGCGGCGACGGCGAAGCCCCCGTCGCCCGCGTCGACCTTCCCGAGCGCCGCCAGCTGGGAGCCGGCGGTCGCGAGCGTCGCCGCGACGTCGTTGTCGGTGACCGCCGACACCATCTCCTTCGACAGCTCCGCGGCCAGGTCCGCGTGGTACCACGTCAGGTTCTCCTCGTCCCCGCCCGAGCCGCCACAGCCCGCGAGCGCGCCGGCCGCGGCCGCCCCCGCCCCCGCGAGGACCGCCCGACGCGTCGACTCTCTGCGCATGCACCGACGTACCTCGGGCGCGCCTATATAGTATGTGGCAACGTCGACGCACGCGTCCTGGACCGTTTCGGAAGTGAGACGCCAACGTTTCACGTGGAGCGTCGACGAGCCGACGGCTGGTGGTTTCCAGGCGAAAGGAGGGGGTATCGGCGGCGGACGGGCGGTCAGGTGGTGCGGAACGCGCGGTCGCCGGCGTCTCCGAGGCCGGGGACGATAAAGCCGTCGTCGTCGAGCCGGTCGTCGACGCTGACCGTCAGCAGGCGCACGTCCGGGAACCGGTCGGCGACGCGGGTCAGGCCCGTCGGGGCGCTGACCGCCGAGAGGACGATCACCTCGCCGGGCTCGCCGACCGACAGCACGCGCTCGAGGACGGCGCACATCGTCGAGCCGGTCGCCAGCATGGGATCGGCGACGATCACGGTGTCGTCGGGGCGGATCTCGGGTAGCTTCTCGTAGTCGACGTCGATGGGGAACTCGCCGTGGTCGTCCATGCCGGCGTCCTCGTTGCGGCCGGCGCTGATGACGCCCTGCTTGGCGTTCAAGAAGGCCTTGAGCAGCCCCTCGACGAACGGCGTCGCCGCCCGGAGGACGTTCACGATGACGACGTCGTCCAGGCCGGTGACGCGCTCGCCCATCGTCTCGGTCAGCGGCGTCTCGATCTCGACGTACTCGGTTCCCATGACGCCGTCGATGATCTCGTAGCCGCAGATGCGACCCAGCTTCACCAGCCCCTTGCGGAAGGCGACCTGTTCGGTCTCGACGCTGCGCAGCCGCGAGAGCGTGTGCTTGGCCAGCGCGTGGGTAACGACGGCGGCCTGGTCCCGCTGCTCGATGGTCATACGCGGGGCCTCGGGCGCCGCGCAGTTAAGCGTGCTCGCCCGGGCCGAGCCCTCCCCGCGATCTGCGGCGCCTGCCTACGCCTCGACGCCCAGTTCCTCGAGCAGTGCCTGCGCGCCGGCCGCCGAGGACTCGGGCCCCCGCGCGGTCACGAGGTCGCCGTCGACCCGGACGGAGGTGTCCGCGTCGAGTTCGGCGTCCCACTCGCCGCCGGCGGCTTTCACCTCGTCTTCGACCCAGTAGGGGAGCTTCCGGCCGTCGGGCATCAGGTCCTGCTCGTCGACGATGCCCTCCTCCCAGGCGTTCGGGAAGCCGGTGACCTGCCGGCCGGCGACGAGCGCGTCACCGTCGGAGCCGCGGGTAAAGGCCAGGATGCCCGCGGCGTGACAGACGACCATCGCCTTGCTGTCGCCCTCCTCGACGGCGGTCCGCAGCGCCGCGCGCGCGTGGCGGTCCTGGTTGATGTCCCACTCGGTGCCGTGGCCGCCGGGGAACACCACGGCGTCGTACTCGCTGGCGTCGACGTCGGCCAGCGCCGTGGGGTCGTTCAGGCGCTCGTCGGACTCGTCGACCTCGCGGACCCACTCGGCGGTGTCCTCGCCGACGTTGTCCGGGTCGACCGAGCGCTCGTCGATCACCGGCGGCGAGCCGCTGGGCGTCGCGACGGTCACGTCGACGCCCGCGTCGGACAGCGTCGTCAGCGGCTCGACGCACTCCTCGCCCCAGTAGCCCTCCTCGCTCACGATGAACAGTGCTGCTGGCATCTCCTGGGAGCCTAGCGGATCGAGCGCCAAAAACCCGCGCCTCGCGCGAGCCCCGCAACGCCCGGCCGCCGGCTCACTGCCGGAGGACCAGCACGTACGTGACCGCCGCCAGCAGGATCGTCCCCAGCGCCACGTTCCGGGGCGTGAACGAACTCATCCCCAGGAAGTCCAGCCCCCAGACGACCACGGCGCTGAACAGCAGCGACAGCACGAGGTCGAGGGCGAGCAACACGCGGATGTCCCCGTCGGCCATTGGCGGTGCTGGCGCGCCCGAGACTCTTAGCTCTGTGGCCGATCCGGCCCGGGTTCGGGCCGGCCGCGGCTTGCATACGCCGTGGAGAGATTGATGATGCGGACGCGCGTACCCCCGTCCATGCGTCTGCGGAACCGCCGCGGGACCCCCGTCGATCCGGTGCCGTTTTTCGTCGTCAGCGGCCTGGGATTCGCGCTGGCGTTCACCTACGGGCCGGGCTACCTGCTGGCGCTGGGCGCGTCGCTCGGCGTGGCGCTCGCGGGCGCGGCCGCCGCGTTCGCGGCCACGGTTGCGGTCGCGTACCGGCGCTACGTCTGGACGGCCACGCCGGACGTGACCGTCCCGGCGGCCGTGCGTTTCCAGCGGCTGTGCTACGGCGCGCTCCTGGCGGGCGCGGCGCTGGTCCTGCTGGCGCTGCCGCTGGTCGCGCCATAGAACTATCTCTCCCCCGCGCGAGCCCCCGGGCATGCGTGAGGTCGAAGTCTCGCAGTTCGTCGCCGCGACGCTCCCCCAGCTCGACCGGCACCTCTCGCCGGCGACCGTCCTGGGCTACGAGGGCACCTTCGCGGTCGAGGCCGTCACGGAGACCGACGACGGCTGGCTGGTCACCGCCTCGGCCGGCGGGATGGACGCCGCCTTCACCTTCGAGGCCCTCGAGCACGGCTACGGCTACCGCCAGCGGGGCGAGCAAGGCCCCTTCGAGGTCATGGAGACGCGGCTCACCTACGAGCGCGAGCGCGAGGGGTCGATCGTCACCGCGCGCTCGACCGTCAGCCTCGGGCTCCCCGTGCCCGCGCTCACCGACCGGGTCGCCGCCTGGAAACGCCGGGGCGAGCTCGAGCGGGCGCTGTCGGCGCTGGCCGACGACGTCGCGTGAGGCCCGTGGGGCACGAGACTTTTTGTCGTACCGTCCCCTAAACGTCCAGATAGATCATGACGGGCCACCGAACGCAGCGCGCGCCGATACCGTCGTCCGCGGGGTCGTCAGCGGCCGCTCCCGGCGGCGGACCACCGACGGGGGTGTGCACACCGTGACGCTGTCCGCGCGCATCGCGGCCTACCGCGAGGTGCTCGAGGAGTGGCTGCACGGGCTGTACCACGGGATGTTCGAGCACCCGGCCTACGAGCTCGTCGAGAAGGAGGCCGAGGACGTCGACGACGTGTTTCTGTTCGCCGCCTTCGCCGACGCCTTCGGCATCCCCAGCCCGGTGTCGTACTACACCGCCGAGTTGCTGCCGTACCTCTCCGAGGAGTTCGTCCAGTGGGAGCGCCGCATGTGGGACCGCCAGTCGCTGATCGAACGCAAGGGCCAGCAGTACCACTTCTGACATGTCCAGGTTCGTCTTCTTCGGCGGCAAAGGCGGCGTCGGCAAGACCACCGTCTCCTCGGCGTACGCCCGGAAGTGCGCCGAGGCGGGGCTGGCGACCCTCGTTGTCTCGACCGACCCCGCCCACAGCACCTCGGACGTGTTCGACCAGTCCTTCGACGACGAGCCCCGCGCCGTCGAGGGCATCGAGAACCTGTGGGCCATGGAGATCGATCCCCAGGAGGAGGTCGAGGCCCACCTGACGGAGATCCGCCGGACCATGACCGACCAGGTGAGCCCGTCGATCGTCAACGAGATCGACCGCCAGATCGAGCTGGCCCACCGGACGCCCGGCGCCTACGAGGCGGCACTGTTCGACCGCCTCATCGAGGTGATGCGCGAGAGCGACGACTTCGACCGCGTCGTCTTCGACACGGCGCCGACCGGCAACACGCTGCGGCTGCTGGCCCTGCCGGAGTTTCTGGGCGACTGGGTCGAGCGCCTGGCCGAGAAACGCCGCGAGAGCGTCGACCTGTTCGAGCGGGCGGCCATCGGCGACAGGGAGGCCCGCCGGACCGTCGCGGACGACCCGATCATCGCCCGGCTCACCGAGCGCCGGGACATGTTCGCGTTCGCCGCCGAGACCCTCCGGGAGGACGCCACCTTCTACCTCGTGTTGAACCCCGACGAGCTGTCGATCAACGAGACCGAGCGCGCGATCGACGCACTGGCCGAGCAGGACCTGGCGGTCGAAGGGCTGGTCCTCAACAAGGTCGCGCCCGAACCCGACCCCGACGAGACCGGCCGGGGCGCGACCTTCCTCCGCGAGCGCTACGAGACCGAGCGCGAGCGCATCGATCGCATCCGCGAGGAGTTCGACGTCATCGTCGTCGCGACGATCGAACAGCGCGTGCGCGAGGTGAAGGGCGACCTGCTGGCGGAGGTCGCCGCCGAACTCGACGCCGTCGAGGCCTGATCCCAGGTCGCCCCTGAATGCATAACGCGAATTACACTGACCGGCGGAAGCACACGTGCGCTGTCGGTACTCCGGCTGTTTGGCCCCTCGAATTCTGACCGATCGCTGAGAACTCCGGAAAACGCTTATATAGTTTCCTCCTACACAATCTTTTGGGGTAAGTTCACATGGTTCAGGCACTGTGGTTAGTTCTCGCGACGCTGGTGACGTTCACGATCGGATACCTCGCGTATTCGCGGTACCTCGCGCAGTTCGTCGAGCTCGATCCGGATCGCGAGACGCCCGCCCACAAGTACGAGGACGGCCAGGAGTACGTACCGTCGAAAAAACCCGTGTTGCTCGGTCACCACTACTCGAGCATCGCGGGCGGGGCGCCGATCGTCGGTCCCATCACCGCGGGCGTGGTGTGGGGCTGGCTGCCGGCGCTCCTGTGGATCGCCATCGGCAACCCGCTGATGGGCAGCGTCCACGACTTCGTATCGCTGTCGAGCAGCCTGCGTCACGAGGGCAAGTCGGTCGGGTACATCGTCGGCCAGTACGTCGGCGAGCGCGGCAAGAACATGCTGCTGTGGTTCGCGTTCCTGACGATCATCCTCGTCGTCGCGGTGTTCGCGCTGGTGGTCGCCATCGTGTTCAACGCCTACCCGCAGGCGGCGACCGCCAGCCTGATCTACATCGCGCTGGCGCTGGTGTTCGGCGTGTACCTCTACCAGCTCGACCTCCCGTTCGTCCCCGGGACCGCGGCGTTCGTCGTCGCCGTCTTCGCGGGCGTCTGGGTCGGCATCCAGTACCCGCTCGCGCTGTTCCCGGCCGCGGCCGACGCGTCGTACCCGGCGGGGACGATCGTCCTGTTGAGCGGCGGGTCGTCGCTGCCGGCCGCGGGCGCCCTCGGCGCCAACACCGCCGGCTGGATCCCCGTCGTGTTGCTGTACGCCGGGATCGCCGCGGTGTTGCCCGTCTGGACGCTGCTCCAGCCGCGTGACTTCCTGTCGTCGTTCCTGCTGTACGCCGGCGTCGGCGGCGCGCTGCTGGCGATCATCGTCGGCACTCTGTTCGGGACGTCCGCCGAGCCGCTGACGACCCACATCGACGCCTACTACGGTTTCATGGGCACGGCGGGGCTCCCGCTGTTCCCGCTGTTGTTCGTCACCATCGCCTGCGGGACCATCAGCGGGTTCCACTCGCTGGTGTCCTCGGGCACGACTGCCAAACAGCTCAACAAGGAGACCGACGCCCGCCCCATCGGCTACGGCGGCATGCTCGGCGAAGGGCTGCTCGCGACGGTCGCGCTGTCGACGGTCGCCATCGCCGGCATCACCGTCGAGGGCGGCGGCATCGGCCAGGCGCTGCCCAACTTCGCGACCGGCGGCGGCACCATCCTGACGAGCTTCGGCATCCCCACCAGCTACGGGGCGCCGTTCATGGCGCTGGTGCTCGTGAGCTTCCTGCTGACCAGCACCGACACCGCGGTCCGGCTGGGCCGGTACCTCGGCGAGGAACTCGTGGGCACGCCCGACTCGGACAACAGCGTCGTCCGGTCGGCCCAGGAGGTCGGCGCCAACCGCTACGCCAACGCCGGGCTGCAGATCCTCGTCGCGTACGCGCTGGTCGCGTCCGGCTCCTGGGGGAGCCTCTGGCCGCTGTTCGGCGGCGCCAACCAGCTGCTGGCCGCGCTGGCCCTGCTGACCGCCACCGTCTGGCTGGCCAACTGGGACGACAACAAGCAGCTGATCAGCACCGGCGTGCCGATGGCGATCATGACCGTCATCACCATCTGCGCGCTGCTGTACCTCTCGCTGTATCAGAACCTCTACCAGCAGTTCATCCAGGGCGGCATCGCCGGCGAGGGCATCTTCGCCCAGCTGTCGGTCGCCGTCCAGATCGTCATCGCGCTGGTCCTGGTGGGCCTGGCGCTGTCGCTGGTCTGGATGGGCTACAACAACATCCGCTCGGCCCGCGGCGGCACGGCCGCCGCGCCCGCCGACGACTGAGCACCGCGTCACCGCCACGGTTCGCCGACCGCCCCGTTTTTATCGCAACCGACCGAGGAGCCGCGCGAGCAGCCCCGGCCGCTCGGCGTCCAGATCGCGCCACAGCGCGAACGCGTCCGAGACGTCCGCTTTCTCGCTGGCGACCAGGACCTCGCGCTCGGGCGCCACCACGGCCAGGTTCACCTCGTAGTGGCCGTAGTACCCCAGCTTCAGCAGGGTCCGGTCGCGAAAGCCGTCGACGAACTCCCGGACTGCGTCGGGAATCTCGGGCGCGACCACGACGAACGTGAACTCCGTCCCGTAGTGGTCCTCGCTGGGTTCGACGCGCTCGTCGGCCAGTTCGTGACCCAGTTCGACCAGCTGCTCGAGATCGGCGACGGTCACGGTCGCGGCCCGCTGGACGTACAGGTGCTCGACGCTCTCGTGGTTGGCGTAGTTCAGCGCCGGGTGCAGCAGCTGCTTTTGGGTCTCGACGCGGAGGTAGCCGTACATGTCGAAGCGCCGGCCGCCGGCGGCGACGTCGCGCTCGAGGTCGTAGTTGTACATGAGCCGGTCGCTCACGCGGTCGAGGTACTCGTCGTCCCAGTCCGGGACGGTCGGCTCGGCCTCCTCCGGGCCGGACTCGTCGGCCGGCGCGGCCGTCATGGTCGACCGGGCCGCCCGGCGGCCCGCGACCCCCCGTCGATCTGTCGCGTGCGATCGAATCGCATACTCCCGCTCAGAACCGGACGGGCCTAAAGCACACCGGCGCTCGCGGTGGTCCCGCACCAATCGTTTTATCGCTGGAGCGCCTGGGGACGAGTATGAGCGGAGACGACGCCGAGGCCTGCGGGCGCTGCGCCATGACGACCGCCGTCGGCGCGGCGGGCGGCGCCGACGCCGACCGCGACCCGTTCGCCGGCGAGCGCATCGAGGTCGCCGAAGACGACCTGCGGGCGGTCGCACGGCCCGCGGTCTGGCTCGCGAGCGCGCGCCGGCGGCTCGACGACCTGGCGTCCCAGATCGTCTACGGTCGCTGATCCGCCGCGCGGCGACCGCAGACGTACCGCAAGCACCGACAGCGGCCAGGCCGTGCAACCGCCGCGGACCGACTGTCCCCCCGTCACGCGGTCTCGCGGACCGAACGGAGCGAAACGCTTTACCCGGCCATTACCTAGGACAGCCAGATGGAAGAGACCGTCTCGGGGTTCGAGCGCCGCGGGCGCTGGGTCGACGTCGTGGAACACGGCGAGCGGATCACGCGCGCCCTGAAGGACATCGCGGCCGACGACGAGGTCGACGCCGACGTCGACGAAGACGCGCTCGCGGAGTTCGACGAGTGGCGTCCCAAGACCGACGAGCGCCTCGGCGAGGACGTCAACCGCAAGACTGCCGAGCAGGCCAGCGTCGACGAGGGCCATGGCGAGCGCGCCGGCAAGGGCCCCGACGAGGATCTGCAGACCGCCGGCGAGAAGCTCAGCGAGTCCTACGAGAACCTCTCGGACCCGGACGAGGCCGTCGACAAGTGGGGCGAGTCGCTGGATTACGTCGCCCGGGCGGCCGACTCGGCCGGCCGCAAGGCGCTGCGGGCCGTCGAGGGCGCCGTCTACAAGAACGTCATGACCCAGATCTCGCCGTACTACTTCGACAACGAACTCGTCAGCGCCAACCTCCGGCGCGTGGGGCGCGGCGAGACGCCCGAGTACGCCCTGGAGGTCAACGTCAACGACGACGATCTGAAGATCCGGGTCTCGAACCGCCTGGCCGACTACGAGACCTCCGTCGAGCGCTGGCACGTCGACACCCCCAAGGAGACCGAGGTCGTCGAGGCCGTCGAGGGCGTCGAGACCCCCGACCCAACCGAGGACCTGGACGCCGAGACCAACGAACCCGCGTCCGACGACGGCTGATCGATCACGGCCGGGCTCTCGCTCCGGATGTCTCCCCCGATCGCGAATATTATTTTCTATATTATCAAAACACCAATGGCGATCTGCGATCAATAGATTTGTATAGACTAGATTTGTATTGGTTCCGTGTATGACGTGGTCCAACCAGGAGTGGTGGCCGAACCTGTTGCGACTGGATATCCTCGACGACAACGCCGCGGAACTCGATCCGAACGGCGAGGACTTCGACTACGCCGAGGCGTTCCAGCGCCTCGACTTCGAGGAGGTAAAGGACGACATTCGGGACGTGATGACGAGTCCGCAGGAGTGGTGGCCGGCCGATTACGGCAACTACGGGCCGCTTTTCATCCGGATGGCGTGGCACAGCGCGGGCACGTATCGCACGCTCGACGGCCGCGCGGGCGCGTCCGGCGGCCTCCAGCGGCTGCCCCCGGAGAGTAGCTGGCCGGACAACGTGAACCTGGACAAGGCGCGTCGCCTGCTCCAGCCGGTCAAGCAGAAGTACGGCCGGAAGCTCTCGTGGGCCGACCTCATCGTCCTCGCCGGCAACGTCGCCCTGGAGTCGATGGGCTTCGAGACGTTCGGCTTCGCCGGCGGC
>JBDGSW010000121.1:0-13791 GCA_042217345.1 Haloarculaceae archaeon | reverse complement strand
CGACGCGGTCGGAGATCGACAGCGCCTCCTCCTGGTCGTGGGTGACCGAGACGGCCGTCACGCCCGCCTCCTTGAGGATCCGGCGGACCTCCTCGCGCATCTCGACGCGCAGCCTGACGTCCAGGTTCGAGAAGGGCTCGTCGAGCAGGATGATCTCGGGCTCGGGGGCCAGCGAGCGCGCGAGCGCCACGCGCTGTTGCTGCCCGCCGGAGAGCTGGTCGGGTTTGCGGTCGCGCAACTCCGCGAGGCCGACGAGTTCCAGCAGGTCGGTCACGCGCTCGTCGGCGTCGACGTCGTCGATCCCGCGGAGGCCGAAGGCGACGTTCTCCTCGACGCTGAGGTGCGGAAAGAGGGCGTAGTCCTGGAACACGAGGCCGACGTCGCGGTCCTCGGGCTGGCGGAAGGTGCCCTCGCCGGCGACGACCTCGCCCGCGATGGCGATCCGGCCGTCGGTCGGTCGCTCCAGGCCGGCGAGCATCCGGAGCGTGGTGGTCTTCCCGCAGCCCGACGGCCCGAGTAGGGTCAGCAACTCGCCCTCGGCGACCGACAGCGAGAGGTTCTCGACGGCGACCTCCCGGCCGAAGGACTTCGTCACGCCGTCGAGTTCGAGAATCGGGTCGCCGCGGTCGCTCGATGAGCTCCCGCGCGCGTCGCCGGTCACCGTCGTCGTCTGCGCGCCGTCGACGTTACTCCGTTCCATCTGTGGTGTGTCAGTCATTGTGAGTCAGCGGCGTACCGGTCGCGGCCGAGCGTGACGAGCATCGTCAGCCCGGAGATGAGCACCAGCACCAGCGCCGGCACCGCCGCCTCGCCGTAGTAGCCTGCGCCCTGTACTAGCCAGATGAACGTGACGAACGTTTCGAATCCGGACGGCCGCAGCATGAGCGTCGCCGGCAGCTCCTTCATCGTCGTCAGGAACACCAGCGCCCCGCCAGCGAGCACGCCGGGCAGCACGAGCGGGAGGACGACCCGCCGGAACGAGCGCAGGGGTGACTCACCCAGGGTCCGGGCGGCCTCCATGAGCTTCGGGTCGACCTGCAGCAGCGAGGTGCGCACGGTGCCGACGCTCTGGGGCAGGAAGCGCACGACGTAGGCGAACACGAGGAGGGGAATCGTCCGGTAGAGGAAGGGGGCGTACAGCAACCCGAAGTAGATCAGCGCCAGTCCCAAAACGATCCCGGGGACGGCGTAGCCGACGTAGGTTGCGCGGTCGACCAGTCGCGCGAGGCGGTGGTCGCTGCGCACCGAGAGGTACGCCACCGGGATCGAGGCGACGACGGCGACGACCGCCGCCGTCAGCGAGACGTTCACCGAGTTGAAGGCGTACACCCACTCGAAGGTGAACCCCCCACCGGCGTACGCGGGGTTGTCCCGGACGAGCCACATGAGCAGGATGGCGATCGGGACGACCAGACACAGCGCGGCGACGCCGCCGACGAACGCCAGCGCCGGCCACTTCCAGGCGCCCAGCCGAATCCGTTCGGGGGCGCGCGTCCCGCGGCTGACGTAGGCGTTGCCCTCCTCGCCGGAGAACCGCGACTCCAGGCCGAGGATCGCGACGGTGACGGCCAGCAGCGCGATTGAGAGGAGGGCGGCGTAGCCCTGCTGGAACGCGCCGAACTCGACGTAGATCATGCGCGTGAACACGTCGAAATGCATGATCTGCGGGGTGCCGAAGTCCGACAGCGCGTACAGCGCGACCAGCAGCGCCCCGGCGGTGACGCCCGGCCGGATCTGCGGGAGCGTCACCCGCTTGAACGCCTGCCAGCGCGAGTGGTTCAGCGTCCGCGCCGCCTCGACGAGGCGCCCGTCGAACGACTGCAGCGACGCGCGCGTGGTCAGGAAGACGTACGGGTACGTGTACAGCGTGAGCACCATTGCCGCGCCGAGAAATCCGTAGATCGGCGGGAGCTGCTGGACGCCGAAGGGTGCGAGCGCGTCGGCGAGGGCGCCCCGCGGCCCGAAGGCGGAGACGAACGCGAACGCGCCGATGTAACTGGGAATCACGAGCGGCAGCGCCGCGGTCACGGTCCAGAACCGCCTGAAGGGCAGATCAGTCTGGACCGTCAGCACCGCCAGTGGCACGCCGAGCAGCACCGAGGCGGTCGTGACCGCTGCCACGAGCGCCGCGGTGTTCGCCAGCACCTCGAGGGTCGTGTCGCTGACGAGCAGCGACCAGGTCCGGGCCGGGGGCACCTCGCCGGCCCGCAGAAAGAGCCACGCCAGCGGCGAGAGGACCGCGAGTGCCACGGCAACCGACAGCGCGGTGACCACCGGTGGGAGCGAGTCGTCGCGCTCGCTTCCGGCCCGGTCGCGCAGTCGGCGCAGCGACCCGCGCTCGCTCATCGACTCAGAGCACTCCCGTCTGCTGGAGCAACTCGATCGTCGGCTGCAGGTCCGACAGCGCGGTCAGGTCGACGTCCGGCGGGTTCAACTCGTCGATGGTCGGCAGGTCGCCCACCGGGGGGACGCCGGGGATCATCGGGTACGCGAACGTCCGCGTGGCGAAGAACTCCTGGGCCTCCACGGTGAGCAGGTGCCGGACCAGGTTGCGCGCGAGGTCCTGCTGGTCGGTTCCCTGCAGGACGCTCGCGGCCGAGACGTTGACGAGCGCGCCGGCGTCGTTTTTCGTGAACGCCAGGTCGATCGGCGCGTCCGGGCGGGCGTTGCGCACGCGCAGCGCGTAGTAGTGGTTCGCGAAGCCCGCGCCGAGCGCGCCCTCGGCGACCGCGTTGGACACTTTGAACTCGTCGGCGTAGCTGTCGACCTGCTGGGACTGCATCGCGTTGAGCCACTGGCGGGTCCCGTCCTTCCCGCGGACGTGCCGCATGGCGGTGACGAACGACTGGAAGGCGCCGTAGGTCGGCGCCCAGCCCATCGCGCCGGCGAACCGGTCGGCGGTGGCGAAGGTGTCGATGCTCGAGGGCAGCTCCGAGGCGCTGTACTGGTCTGTGTTGTACGGCACGGACCGGGCGCGACCGGCGAACCCGACCCAGTGGGCGGCCTGGTAGTGGTCGGGCACGGGCTCGCGGATCGACTCGGGGAGCTTCTCAGTGGCGCCGGTGTCGGTCACGGCCCCGACCGAGCCCGCGTCGACCGAGAGGAACACGTCCCCCCGGACGTTGCCCGCGTTCGCCTCGTTGATGATCCGGTTGGTCAGCGTCGCCGAGTCGTCGAGCTGTTGCTTGTAGTCGAACTCGGGGTACTTCTCGGTCAGCAGGTCGAGCAAGTCGAGGTAGAGTCCGCCCTCGCCGCCGCCGAGATACACCGTCAGCGTTCCAGACAGCGGCGTCAGGTCGTCCATCGACGTCCCCTCCAGCTTCGGCCGGCTCTGGACCAGCGGCCCCGACCCGCGGAAGTCGCTGAAGCTGACGTCGCCTTGCTGGTTCCCGTCGCCGGTGAACACGCTCAGACACCCAGCGGTGGCGGCGACCGCCGCGCCGCTCGCGCCGGCCAGGAACCGCCGACGGGTAGCCCCGCCGGACGACTCCGCGACGCCGTCCGCGTCACGTTCACTCATTAGGTGTTTAGGGCCACCTAAAACACTTAACCCTTTTCACTTCGGGGCCTGCACCGGTCGCGGTCGGTGGATCGTGCGTCAATTGTTCCTACGGAGGCAGTTTACGGTGGTAGCGTCTACCGGGGGGATAATACACTTGCGCCTCCGTATAAGGCGGTGTAAGGAGAACTATTATTTGGCCGTACGCGGCCAGAAATAAGTGAGGAAAAACGGGTGCGAACTGCCGACCGCGCGGAGTGACGGGAGCCGTGCGGCGTCGGTGCACCTCGGGGAACCCGAACTATGACACTCGAAAACCAGACGTGCGTCGTCACTGGCGCATCACGGGGAATCGGGCGTGGAATCGCCGAAGAACTGGGACGAAACGGGGCCAACGTGGTCGTCAACTACCGCTCCTCGGAGGCGGCCGCTCACGAGGCGGTCGACGCCATCGAGGAGGCAGGCGGCGACGCCGTACCGCTGCAGGCCGACGTCTCCGAGAAGGCCGAGGTAGACGCGATGCGCGACCGCGTCGCCGAGCTGTACGGACCCGCCGACGTGCTCGTGAACAACGCGGGGATCACGATCGACAAGAAGTTCGAGAACATGACCCGCGAGGACTGGGACCGGGTCATCGACGTCAACCTCGGCGGCGTGTACAACGCCACCAACGCCTTCTTCGAGGACATCAAACGCTCGAGCGACGGCCGACTGATCAACATCTCCTCGGTCGTCGGCCAGCAGGGCAACTACGGCCAGGCCAACTACGCCGCGACCAAGTCCGGGCTGTTCGGTCTGACGCGAACCCTGGCTCTGGAGCTGGCGAGCTCTGGCTCGACGGCTAACTGCGTCGCGCCCGGGTTCGTCAAGACGGACATGCTCGAGGAAGTTCCCGAGCGCGTCCAGCAGAAGATCCTCGACCGCATCCCCCTGAACCGCTTCGCCGAAGTCGAGGACGTCGCGGGGATCGTCCGGTTCGTCGCCAGCCCGGCCTCCAGTTACATGACCGGCCAGATTCTGGCGGTCAACGGCGGCATGGAGTGGTGATCGCCCATGAGCCAGCAGGAAGAGTCCGATGCGACCGAGGAATCGCCGATCGAGGAGCTGCGACGGCGCCGTCGGCAGGCCGAACTCGGCGGCGGCGAGGAGCGCATCGAACGACAGCACGACAAGGGCAAGATGACCGCCCGCGAGCGGATCGAGTACCTCCTCGACGAGGGGACCTTCCGGGAGCTCGATCCGTTCGTCGAGCACCGCTCGCAGGCGTTCGGCATGGACGAGGCCGAGTACCCCGGCGACGCGGTGGTCACCGGCTACGGCGAGATCGACGGCCGGAAGGTGTTCCTCTTCGCTCACGACTTTACGGTGCTGGGCGGGTCGGTCGGCGAGGCCGTCGCCGAGAAGATCTGTAAGGTGATGGACAAGGCCATCGAGAGCGGCGTGCCCGTTATCGGCCTCAACGACTCGGGCGGCGCGCGCATCCAGGAGGGCGTCGACTCGCTGGTCGGCTTCGCGAAGCTCTTCAACCGCAACACGAAGGCTTCCGGGCTCATCCCGCAGATATCGGCCATCATGGGGCCCTGTGCCGGCGGAGCGACGTATTCGCCGGCGCTGACGGACTTCACGTTCATGGTTGAGGACACCAGCCACATGTTCATCACCGGGCCGGACGTCATCGAGACCGTCACCGGCGAGCAGGTCTCGAAAGAGGCTCTCGGCGGGGCCAAGACCCACGCCACGAAGTCGGGCGTCGCCCACTTCACCGAGCGCTCGGAGGAGGAGGCCCTGGACGACATCCGGCGGCTCCTCTCGTACCTGCCCCAGAACAACATGGAGGAGCCCCCGCGGGTCCAGCCCTGGGACGACCCTCGGCGACGCTGCGAGGGCCTTACTGACGTCGTCCCGGCGGAGCCGCGCAAGCCCTACGACATGACGACCGTGATCGAGCGGATCGTCGACGAGGACTCCTTCTTCGAGACCCACGACGGCTGGGCGCGCAACGTCGTCACCGGCTTCGGCCGGCTGGACGGCCGCGCGGTCGGCGTCGTCGCCAACCAGCCGCGGGTCTCGGCGGGCACGCTCGACATCGAGGCCTCCGAGAAGGCCGCGCGGTTCGTCCGGACCTGCGACTCGTTCAACGTCCCGATCCTGACGCTGGTGGACGTCCCCGGGTTCATGCCCGGCACCGACCAGGAGCACAACGGGATCATCCGCCGGGGCGCCAAGCTCATCTACGCTTACGCCGAGGCGACGGTGCCCCTCATGTCCGTCGTCGTCCGGAAGGCCTACGGCGGCGCCTACATCGTGATGTCCTCGAAGTTCCTGGGCTCGGACGTCAACTACGCCTGGCCCGGCGCGGAGATGGCGGTGCTGGGCCCGCGCGGCGCGGTCAACATCCTCTACCGCGAGGAGATCGCGCGGGCCGACGATCCGGACGCCAAACGCCAGGAGCTGATGGCGGAGTTCCGCGAGGAGTTCGCCCACCCCTACGGGCCGGCCGAGCGCGGGTACATCGACGACGTGATCGAGCCCGCAGCGACGCGCGCTCGGCTGATCGACGACCTCGACCTGCTCTCGCGAAAGCGCGCTGACACCCCCCCGAAGGACCACGGCAACATCCCGCTATGAGCCAGGAACTCGCCTTCAGGATCGACGACGAGGGGGACGACGAGAGCGCAGACGGGCGCTCCGAGGCGATCGCCCCGACGGTCGAGCCGGTCGAGACCGAAGCGGCCACGCCGGCCGAGGCCGCGGCCGTCGCCGCCGCGGTCAGCGCGCACCTGACGGACCGGGCGGTCGCCGCGGCCCGGGCGGCAGCAGACGACGAGCCCGAGACGATCTCGCCGTGGACGTTCTCGGGTCGGCTGGACGCCGTCGGCGGCCGGTCGCGGCGGCGGCCCCAGCGGGTCGAGCGCGGCAGCGAGTGGACGGCGGCCGCCCGGACATTCTGACCTCTCCGGGCGGGGTTGCCGGTCGTGACGGTGATTCGCGGACCGGCAGCGCTGACCGGTGTCACCCACCTTTAGGAGCCACCCCGTCGCAGTGAGAGACGAGCATGGAACGGGAGGTAGCCATCATCGGGGGGTCGATGACGAAGTTCGGCCAGCGCGACGCCTGGATCCGGGAACTGCTCGCCCAGGCGGGCCGGGAGTGCCTGGTCGACGCCGGCGTCGCCCCCACGGACGTCGACCACGTCTACGTATCGAACATGGCCAGCGGCGAGTTCGAGGGCCAGGGCGGGATCATGAACGCCCTCGCGAACGATCTCGGACTGATGCCCGCGTACAGCCAGCGCATCGACCAGACGAGCTCGAGCGGCGGGGCGGGTATCTACGGCGCCTGGCAGTCGATCGCCTCCGGCGCCAGCGACATGACGCTGCTCGTCGGCGGCGAGAAGATGACCCACAAGACGACGGGCGAGTCGACGGACATCATCGCCTCGATCACCCACCCCGTCGAGTACAAACACGGCGTGACGCTGCCGTCGTTCGCCGGCCTGACCGCGCGGCTGTACCTCGATCAGTACGACGCCCCGCGCGAGAGCCTGGCGAAAGTGGCCGTCAAGAACCACAAGAACGGCGTCAACAACCCCAAGGCGCAGTTCCAGAAGGAGATCGACGTCGAGACGGCCCTGGAGAGCCCGATCATCGCCGATCCGCTGCGGCTGTACGACTTCTGCCCGATCACTGACGGTAGCGCCGCGCTCATGTTCTGCCCCGTCGAGGTCGCCGAGCAGTACACCGACGACTACGTCGTCGTCTCGGGCGTCGCGGGCGCGACCGACACCCACGTCGTCCACGAGCGCAACGACCCGACGACGATGGGCGGCGTGGTGGAATCGGGCGAGCAGGCCTACGAGATGGCCGGCATCGGGCCCGACGACGTCGACGTCGCCGAGTTGCACGACATGTTCACCATCCTCGAGTTCCTCCAGATGGAGGGGCTCGGCTTCGCCGGGAAGGGCGAGGCGTGGCAGGCCGTCGAGAACGGGGAGACGACGATGGACGGCGACCGCCCGATCAACACCTCGGGCGGATTGAAGTCGAAGGGTCACCCGCTGGGCGCCAGCGGGGTCGCCCAGGGGTACGAGGTCTACGAACAGCTGATGGGCGAGGCCGGCCCGCGCCAGGTCGAGGCCCAGACGGGGCTGGCCTGCAACGTCGGCGGGTTCGGCAACTGCGTCATCACCACGATCATGGAGGCACGATAGCGATGTCGATGGACGCGTACCGCTGCCCGAACGGGCACGTCACCTACCCGGGCCACGAGCTGTGTCCGGTCTGCGGCGAGGAACAGGACGAGGCGATCGACCTCTCGGAGCGCCGGGCCGAGGTGATCACCTGGACGACCAGCACCGCGACGCCGCCGGGTGTGCGCGAGCCCAACACGCTGGCCATCGTCGAGTTCGACGTCGACGGCGAGGCGTCCTCGGCCGCCTCGGGAAGCCGGACGGAGTCCGGCGACGGCGAGACCGTGCGGGCGATCGGGCAGGTGACCACCGACGAGGTCGAGATCGGCGACACCGTCGCGCCGGAGTACGTCGAGGAGTTGCGCGAGCCTGGGGTCGGGCTCAAGCCAGTGGAGTCAGATCAAGAGTGGGACGGGTACCGATTCACTCCCGTCCAGTGAGGGCGGCGGCGCGAACCACGGTTCGGAACGCGGTTTCTCAGGCCACGGAGTGGGGCTGGTCCCGTCCGGAGCCGGCCGCCGCGAGGCGGTCGAGACCGTCCTGAACGGTGAGGACGCCCTCGGGGCCGGAGCGGGGATAGACAGCGGCCAGTCCGTCGTCGTCGTAGACGGCGAGACACATCACGGGGAGGATGGTTGTCGCGTACTGCTGGTTCGTGTAACCGCTGTAGCCGGCGTGGGCGCCGAAGGCCGGGCGGACGCTGGCGTCGTGGGCGCGGGCCCACCGGTCGAACTGGCCGACGGTCGCGAGCGAGGGGTTGGCCCGTTCGTCGTCGCCGACGACGCGGTGGGGCCAGGGCTCGACGGCGAGGTCGGCGACGAGGCCGGCGCCTTCCAGCTCGCGGAGTCGTTCCAGGACCGCGCGCTGGCGCTCGTGGGCGAGCACCGGTACGGACTGTCGAAGGTACAACTCGACGCGCGGTGGATGTGTCATGTGCGGTAGAGACGACGCCCGCGAGCATAGCTGTTTGTGAACGTGTAGCAAACCAGTCCTGTCTGACCGCCGTCGAGGTTCGGCGACCGACGGTCACCCGGTCTCGACGGGGGCGGCGGGGCGCCCGATCGCGTCGAAGCGACCGGCGGCGACGGCGTCGAAGCCGTCGGCGACGGTCCGGACGCCGTCGTCGTAGTGCGGGTGGGCCGCCAGGAGCTCGCCGTCGCGCTCGACGAGGAGGCTCACGATGGGGAGCACGACGGCCTCGTAGCGCTCGCCGGTCTCCCAGTCCCAGCACGTGCGCGTGCCGAAGACCGGATGGAGGCGCACGCCGGCCTCGCGAGCCCACTCGCAGAGCCGGTCGAACGCGGCCTCGGCGCGCTCGTCTTTCGGCCCGGGCTCCTCGCCGACGGCGAGTTTCGCCGGCCAGGACTGCACTGCGACGCCCGCGACCGACGGCTGCTCGGCCAGCGCATCCAGGCGCTCGACGGCGTCGTCCTGCCGGCGGCCGGTCAGCGGCGTGGTTCCCGCGCGGCGAAAGAGCGTCAGCGTCACCCCCTGTGTGTCGGACATAGTCTGCTCACGGCTCGAGGTAGGTGCCGCGGAGAGAAAAAGGAGCGCGCGCGGTCCCGGCGCGTGAGAATCCTCAGTCCGAGACCTCGAGGACGTCGGCTTCGCGCGTGCGCTCTTCGGATGCGTCCGCGGGTGACCCGCGGCGTGCCGACTCGATTGCCCGGAGGCAGTCCATCACGCTGCGCGAGCCGTCGTTGGTCGAGTGGGGGTACACCGACTGGAGGACGTCGTCGCGGTAGACGGCGACACACAGCGCCGGGAGGACGATCCGCTCGCCGCGCTCGCCGGTTTCGGACGAGTAACACAGCCGCGTGTCGAAAAACGGCGCCAGGTCGACCCCCGTCTCGTCGGCCCACTCGCTGAACTCCTCGTACAGCGCCAGCTCGTCGCTGTCACCGTCGCACGGTACCTTCTTCTCCCAGGTGTGGATCTCGACTTCCGAAACGTGCCCTTCCGTCGCCAGCTGCCTGAGCCGACCGGCCACCTGATCCCGGCGTCGCGTCGCCACCTCCGGCAGCGAGGACCGGGCGTACAGTTCCACCCGGCTTCCCGCAGTGCTCCCGTCTGCAGTCATTTGCATTCGCACATGCCATACTGTAATTAATAGGCTTTTCCCTGTCCGACGATTTTGCCACAGTGCGGGGCGATAGCAATCCGCAACACCTCCCACACGACAGGGATCGGTCAGGTCACCGTCCCGAAACCGGGGCGCTCACTCGGCCTCGTCCGGGCTGTCGCCGCGACGCTCGGCGTCGACGTCGTCTCTGATCGACCGCAACTCGGCGTCGACGTCGACGGGGACGGCCGAGTCGGACTCCCCGTCGGTCGCGTCGGCCTGCCCGGTCTCGGCGGCTGTCCTGGCCAGCCGCTCGTCGATCTCGGTGCGGAGGTCGCGCGCCTCCGCCAGCAGCTCGCGGGCGTCAGAATCCTCCGGGCGGCCCTCGACGGCGGCCTGCAGGTCGGCCAGCGCGTCGTCGAGACGGGTCAGCGTCGTCCGGCTCAGGTCGACTGCCCGATCGCGGACGGCGGTGTCTGCGCCCGTCGACCCGGAGCTGTCCCCGGGTTCAGAGAGCCGGATGGCCCGCTGGAGGAGCCGCAGCGCACGGACGTTCGCCTCCAGGACGAGGATCGCCCCGGGGATCGCCACCTCGTCGGTGAACCGCAGTAGGTCGCCCGGGGTCGGCGGGAACCGCCGGCGTCGGGACGGCTCGAGCTCGCGCTGGAGGTCGCGCAGCGACCGCGCCAGGTCCGCGGCCAGCCGCGCCAGGTCGGCGTCGCTGGGAGCGTCGCTCATACCGCCCCGGTCGTGCCGAGCGGGCAAAAAGCCAACCCGTCACGACCGCTCAGGCGCGGGCCAGCACCATGAACCGCTCGCCGTCGTCGCGCTCGGCGCCCGTCTTGGCCCGCACGAGGTCCTCGTGGACGGACTGGACCGCACGGAGTTCCTCCTCGGAGAGGTCCAGCGCCTCGGCGAACTCGTCCCACACGTGCGCGCGCAGGCAGAGGTAATACGCCGCGTCGGTCCGCAACACGACCGGCTGCGCGTGAAAGCCCGCGCGCCACTCGTAGACGATGTCTTCGACGCCAGGGTTCGCCCGGACCTGGGCCTGGTGGGCGGCCAGCAGGGCGCGCAGGTCGGCCTCGGTGACGTCGTGTCGACCGGCGGCGCGCGCGATCGCCGCGTCGTCGAAGACGGGCGGCAGCGACGGGTCGTCGCTCATGGCGGGTACACGTGCCGCGGCGGCAAAACGGCCCGGGTCCACTGGGGCTAGCCAGCACGGGCGTCGACCTGCCGGGCGGCGGGGCGATGCCGGTAGGTTTGTTACCGCGCTCGCGTACCCCGAGACATGCGCGTCGCGTTCGCACCGGGAACCTGGCGGTACGTCGCGCCCCTCGTCGTCGGAGGGCTGTTCGCGCTCCCGCTTTCGCTGGTCCTGGGGGCGGCGCTGCTCGCGGCTGCGCTGGCGACGCTGGCCTTCCACCGCGATCCCGACCGCCAGCCGCCGGCGGAGGGAGTCCTGGCACCGGCCGACGGTCGGGTGTCGGTGGTCCGACGGGAGGGCGACCGCCTGCGCGTGGGCGTGTTCATGAACGTCACCGACGTCCACGTCAACCGTGCGCCCCTGTCAGGGACCGTCGAGTCGGTCACCCACTCGCCCGGCGCCCACCGCCCCGCGTTCTCGAAGGACTCCGATCGCAACGAGAAGGTCCACGTGGATTTCGGCGACTTCGTGGTGGTGCTCATCGCGGGCGCGTTCGCCAGGCGGATCCACCCGTACGTCGCGGCGGGGGCGAACGTCGACCGGGGCGAACGGATCGGGCACATCTCGTTCGGCAGCCGCGTGGACGTGGTCATGCCGGCCGACGTCGGACGGGCGGACCTGCGGGTCGAGCGCGGTGACGCGGTCGTCGCCGGCGAGACGGTCTTGGCCGAGCGGTAGATCGGTCGTCCCGTCGGCGGGCCGTTCTCCGGGACCCCGACGTATATCCGGTGGCCGTCCGAAGTCACCGTCGACACGATGGGCAAGTTAGCCACGATGTTCGCGCCCGAGCGGGTCGCGGTCATCGGCGCCAGCGAGCGCGAGGGGTCGGTGGGGCGGGCGGTCACGTCGAACCTCCTCGCGGACTTCGACGGCGAGGTCGTCCCGGTGAACCCGAACGACGACGAGGTGCTCGGCGTCGACTGTTACGACGGCGTCGGCGCCGTCCCGGGCGAGATCGACGTCGCGGTCGTGATCGTCCCGGCGTCGATCGCCGTCGACGTCGTCGCCGACTGCGGCGAGGCAGGGGTCCAGAACATCGTCGTCATCACCGCGGGGTTCAGCGAAGCCGGCAGCGAGGGCGCCGGCCGCGAGCGCGAACTGACAGCGATCGCCGAGCGCTACGAACTCAACCTCGTCGGGCCGAACAGCCTCGGGATCATGAGCACGGCCGTCGGCATGAACGCCACCTTCGGCCCGGAGAACGCCCGGCCGGGCCCGATATCGTTCATGAGCCAGTCCGGGGCGTTCGTCACTGCAGTGCTCGACTGGGCCAACGACCGCGACGTCGGCTTCAAGGACATCGTCTCGCTGGGCAACAAGGCGGTCCTCGACGAGGACGACTTCGTCGAGGAGTGGGGCGAAGATCCCGACACAGACGTCATCCTGGGCTACCTCGAGGGCATCGAGGACGGCGAGAGGTTCATCGAGACGGCCCGCGAGGTGACCCGCGAGACGCCGATCGTCCTGGTGAAGTCCGGGCGCACCGAGGCCGGGGCGTCGGCGGCCGCCTCCCACACCGGCACGATGGCCGGCAGCGAGCGCGCCTACGAGGCCGGCCTCGAACAGGCGGGGGTCCTGCGCGTCGACGCCGTCCAGGAACTGTTCGACTTCGCGGGGATCCTGGCCGGCCAGCCGCTGCCCGAAAGCGACGGCGTCGCCATCGTCACCAACGCGGGCGGCCCGGGGGTGATGACGACCGACGCCATCGGCGACGCCGACCTCGAGTTGGCGTCGTTCGCCGACGACACCCACGAGGGGCTCGCCGAGGCGCTGCCCGACGCCGCCAACATCTACAACCCGATCGACGTGATCGGCGACGCCGACGTCGAACGCTTCGGCGCGGCCATCGACCTCGCGCTCGGCGATCCCAACGTCGGCGCCGCGATCGTCCTCGCGTGTCCGACGGCGACGCTGTCGTTCGAGGCGCTGGCCGAGCGAACCGTCGAGCTTGGGGCCGAACACGACGTGCCGATCGCGGCCTCGTTGATGGGCGGCGACTCGACCCGGCCGGCTCAGGAGGTCCTCAGCGAGGCCGGCATCCCGACGTACTTCGACCCGGCCCGGGCCGTCCGGAGCCTCGACGCGCTGCGGCGCCAGCGCGAGATCCAGCGTCGCGAGTACCAGGAGCCGGAGACGTTCGACGTCGACCGCGAGCGCGCGCGGTCGATCCTCGAATCCGCCGTCGAGCGCAACACCAACCGTCTGGGCGTCGAGGCGATGGACCTGCTGGCGGCCTATGGGATCTCCACACCCGCGGGCGAAGTCGTCGACAGCCCGGCCGACGCCATCGAGGTCGCAGAGCGCGTCTCCGACGGCGGCCGCGAGGGCGTCGTCATGAAGATCGTCAGCCCCGACATCCTCCACAAGTCCGACATCGGTGGCGTCGAGGTCGACGTCGCCATCGAGGACGTCCGGGACACCTACGAGGACCTGGTCACCCGCGCGCGCAACTACCAGGCCGACGCGACGATCCTCGGCGTCCAAGTCCAGGAGATGATCGACATGGACGCCGCGACCGAGACGATCGTCGGCACCAACCGCGATCCGCAGTTCGGCCCGCTGGTCCTCTTTGGCCTCGGCGGCATCTTCGTCGAGGTCCTGCAGGACACAACGTTGCGGGTCGCCCCCGTCAGCGAACGCGAGGCGACGGCCATGCTCGACGACATCGAGTCGGCGCCGCTGCTGCGGGGCGCCCGCGGACGCGAGCCCGTCGACGAGGCCGCGATCGTCGAGACGATCCAGCGCCTCTCACAGCTCGTGACCGACTTCCCCGCGATCCTCGAACTCGACGTCAACCCGCTCGTCGCCACGCCCGACGGCGTCTCGGCGGTCGA
>JBDGSW010000085.1:0-14092 GCA_042217345.1 Haloarculaceae archaeon | reverse complement strand
ACACCGGCAACGACCCCGACAACACGTTCGTGGTCGCCGGCATCGGCTGCTCCGGGAAGATCGGCACCTACATGCGCAGCTACGCGCTGCACGGCGTCCACGGCCGCGCGCTGCCGGTCGGCACCGGCGTCAAGCTCGCCAACCCCGACCTCGAGGTGATGGTCGCCGGCGGCGACGGCGACGGCTACTCCATCGGCGCGGGCCACTTCATCCACGCCGTCCGGCGGAACGTGGACATGACCTACGTCGTCATGGACAACCGCATCTACGGGCTGACCAAGGGCCAGGCCTCCCCGACCAGCCGCGAGGACTTCGAGACCGCGACCACGCCCGAGGGTCCCAACCAGCCCCCGGTCAACCCGCTCGCGCTCGCGCTGGCCGCCGGTGGGACGTTCATCGCCCAGTCCTTTAGCTCGGATTCCCAGCGCCACACCGAGATCGTCCAGCAGGCCATCGAACACGACGGCTTCGGCTTCGTGAACGTCTACTCGCCCTGCGTCACGTTCAACGACGTCGACACCTACGACTACTTCCGGGACTCCATCGTCGACCTGGACGACACCGACCACGACCCGACGGACTACGACGACGCCAAATCCGCCATCCTCGACGCCGACAAGGAGTACCTCGGCGTCATCTACCAGGACGACGAGTCCGTCCCGTGGGAGGAGCGCGAGGGCGTCGACCAGAACATGTCCGAGATCCCCGACGGGGCCCCCGAGGACGCGATGGACCTCGTGCGGGAGTTCTACTAACGCACCTTTTTTGACGGGGGCACCGCGCTCGCCGAA
Organism: Haloarculaceae archaeon; assembly: GCA_042217345.1. Classification (GTDB taxonomy): domain Archaea; phylum Halobacteriota; class Halobacteria; order Halobacteriales; family Haloarculaceae; genus Halorientalis. The sequence continues at coordinate 13,301 of JBDGSW010000085.1, read as the reverse complement.
GGCGAGCGCTCAACCCTCGTCAAGAAATCTGCACCAAAAAAGCCGGACGCTCGCTCCGCTCGCGTCCGGGACGAACCGGTGACGTCGTCCGTGTCTCCCGGCCGTGCGGAGTACTGCTCCGGGCCTCGAACGACAGCCGACCGCTATTGTTGCATCCCAGTCGTGTCGGAGAATTTAAACTGCTGGTCGCTGAGTACCGACTATGAAGGGGGATGGGGGAGATCCTCGGGGGAGCAGTAGCGACAGTTCGAGTGCCAGCAGGCGACACGTCCTGGGCGCTGCCGTCGGACTGGCGGCCGGGCTCGGGCTCGCAGGCTGTACGTCCGCGGACACCGCCGGGAACGCTCCCGGTGCGGGTAACGCGGGGGGACTCACCCCCACTGGCGACAACAGCACTGGCGCAAACGGTGCGGGCGGTGCTTCCGGCTCCCAGGTGGCGACGGCGACCATCGGGGAGGTCATCGAGGGCGATCGCCTCGCGCTGGTGGTCACCGGCGTCGAGCGGACGACAGACATCGGGACGTTCGCGTCGGCCGGGTCGGGCGACGAGTTCGTGGTCGTCGAACTGGCCGCCAAGAACGAGAGCGCCGACCAGCACGTCCTGTTCTCGTCGTTCCTGCAGGCGAAGCTCCGCGACGCTGACGGCTACGCCTACGACAAGCGGGTCTTCAACGAGGGCAACACCCTCGGGACGGGCGAGCTGGTGCCCGGCGAGGTGACTCGCGGGCGGATCGTCTTCGAGGTCCCCGAGGGGACCGGCGGCCTCTCGCTGCGCCTGGACCTGGACGGGTCGGTGTTCAGCTACACGCGGGCCGACGTCGACCTGTCTCGCGAGGCGACTCGGGCGGGCCGACGGCTGACCCAGGACCTCCGCGTGCCGGTCCACGAGGTCGGCGAGACGCTCGCGTTCCGCGGGTCGCGGCTCACGGTGCACGCCGTCGACGCGCAGTCGCGCATCGGGGTGTTCACTCCCGACTCGGGCGAACAGTTCCTCGTGGCGGACCTCACGGTGGGCAATCGCGGCGACGAGGAGATCCCCGTCTCGACGTTCTTCCAGATGGCGGTCAAAGACGGGACTGGGCGGACGAGTCCGGTCGCGGTCTGGGCGACGGGGGCGATGGATCGCGGATTCGCTCAGGGCCAGCCCGTCGCCGCCCACAGCTCCCGGCGCGGGACGGTCGCCTTCGCGGTCGAGCGGGACGCGTCGCCGCTGTACCTGGCGATGGACTTCGACCTCCTGCGGCTCGACGACAAGCAGTTCGTGCGCCTGCGGTGAGCGCCCGTCGGCCCACCGACCGGCCCCGGTCGCGGCGGCGCGAACGGGCGACGCTTCCGGAGACTTACCAGAACGATGTAACGTGTCCGCAGGGTCGGAACGCCGATCGGGAATTTTATCGATAGTGAGGGCCTCGGCGGTTGGTAGGGCCGTTTACCAGTCTCTGGTGGACGGTTATTCAGGGGAGAATGTGGGCAATTATGTCATTTGAATATCTATATGAGTGCGGTCGTTGATTGAGTACAGGGCGCAAGCCATGCACGACCGCATCACGCAACGGATCGAAGACGAAGACCGTCGCAACTTTCTCCGGATCCTCGGGTTGACTGGCGCCGCCACCGCGGCCGGTGGCGTCGCCGACGAGTTTACGCTGTCGGACGTCAGAGACGCCGTCGAGGTCTCCGGATCGGCCGCGCTCGCCGAGATGGGCCGGGCCATCCGCAACGACCTCTCGGGGACGCCGGACGCAGAACTGATCGGCTCCGGGCTGTCGGGGCTTGCCGCCGGCGTCGGCGACCTCGCCGACCTGCGCGACCGCGGGTCCACCGAGTCACAGGGGACGGCGTTTCAGGACCTCGCACAGCCGGGGTGGGACGTGGCGAACCACCTCAGCGAGATCGGCTTTTTCGCCGCCGCCGAGCAGAACCTCCCGCCCTTTACCGCCGACCACATCGCGTCGACGACCAGGGAGTTCGTCCACGCCGAGTCGCTGGCGGCCGTCCTCGCGGACATGGGCTTCTCCGCGGAGGACCGCACGGCCCTGGCCGTCGACGTCGTCAACAACAACGAACACCTCTCGCACTGGGCGCCGACGCGGACGCTGGCCGAACACGGCGTCGAGGACGTGGTCGTCGAGGACGTCGCGCCGCTGCACCAGCGGGCCGTGGCGGGCGCGCTGCTGTGGATCGACGGCCTCGACCGCCACGTCTGGCAGAACGGCGTGTTGCTCACCGACGAGATGTTCGCCGACGGCATGTGGGACGTCAAGCAGATGCTCGGCGGGGTCGCGCTCGTCGGACACGCCGCTCGCGGCATCGCTCGCGGTGACGTCACGGACGAACAGCTGACGGCGCTGATCACGACGGGTTCGGCCGCCGCGATCGACGCCCAGACCGCTCTCAAGGACGATATGGTACACATCACCGACGACATGCGCGCCCCGCGGGGTGCTAACTGACCGTGGCGACCAACGACAAGGCCGGCGGCGACGCCGGGAACGCGGTCCACGAGCAGCAAACGAACAACTCGGATCTGTTCGTCTCGAAACCGGGTGACTCGACGATCAAGCGGACGAACGTCGACGCCATCCCGCAGGTCGACGTGACCCAACAGGACCTCTACGACAGCGCGGACGATCCGACTAGCTGGCTGCTGTACGGCAACGGCTACCGGAACCACCACCACACCACCGCCGACGTCATCAAGCCCGACACCCTCAACAACCTCGACAAGGAGTGGGAGGTCCACGTCGGCGAGGTGGGCGGCGACTTCCAGGGCTCGCCACTGGTCGTCCCGGGCGACCCGCCGATCATCTACCAGTCGAACGGCCCCGACAATATCCGGGCGATGAACGCCCGGACCGGCGAGGTCCTCTGGACGCACGTCTATCACCCCGTCACGGATTACCTCGACCAGAAGCCCAGCGCCCACCGCGGCGTCGCGGTGCCCGGCGACACGCTGTATACGAGCACGCTGGACCTGGGCGTGCTCGCGCTGGACCGCTACGACGCCAGCGAGCAGTGGTACTACAACGGCGCCTACCAGTACCGCGACATGGAGGCCTCCGGCGACCCCCAGACCGCCATCCAGAACCAGCTCCACTTCCTCCGGCACACGGGCTACTCCTCGTCGTACCCGCCGGTGGTGTACGAGGGGACGATGGCCCACGGCAGCTTCGGCGGCGAGTACGGCGTCCGCGGCTGGATCGAGGGCGTCACCACGGACGGCGAGCAGGCCTGGCGCCAGTACAACAGCCCGAAGGACCAGTGGATCGGCGACGCCTGGCAGCACGCTGGCGGTACCGTCTGGCAGGCCCCGGCGATCGATCCCGACTCCGGGCTGGCAGTCTTCCCCGTCTCGAACCCCGGGCCGTGGTACGGCACAGCGCGGCCGGGCTGGAACCCCTACACGTCGGGGAAGGTCGCGTACGACATGACCGACGGCGAGTACCAGTGGCACTACCAGGTGACGCCCCACGACTGGTGGGACTACGACTCGATGAGCCCGCCGTTCATCTTCGAGGCGAAGGTCGACGGCGAGCAGCGCAAGCTCGCCAGCTGGGGCGGCAAGAGCGGCTGGGCCTACACCGTCGACGCCAAGACCGGCGAGCTGGTCCAGCGCAGCGAACCGTACACCGAGCACCTCAACACGTACACGCTGCCGCCGAAGAACATCGACGACAGGCCGCCCATCATGCCCCGCGTCCTCGGCGGGACCGACCCGCAGCCGCCCGCGTACGACCCCAACTCCCAGACGATGGTCGTCAAGGGGGTCAACCAGCCGATGAAGATGTCCTGGAGCGAGATCGAGTACCAGGCCGGCAAGCTCTACACCGGGGAGGAACACCGCCCCGTCCCGGCCGACCAGCGCGACCAGATCGACGGCTGGGACAAGCCGCTGGGCAACGTCACGGCCCTCGACCCCGTCTCCGGCGACATCCTCTGGCAGGACTGGGTGCCGCGCTTCCCGTGGGGCGGCTCGCTGACGACGGCGACCGGCCTCACGTTCGCCGGCCTCGCCAGCGGCAACCTCGTCGCCTACGACACCGAGTCCGGCGACCGCCTCTGGGAGGGCGACGTCGGCCCCGCGGTCGACAGCAACCCCGTCAGCTGGTACGATCCGGGAACGAACAAGCAGTACGTCATGGTCCAGGGCGGCGGCGCCCACATGGGCGAGGACGGCAACAAGGCCGTCGCGTTCGCCGTCCAGGAGTAACCCCGGCCGCTCCATTTTTTCGACCGGCCGCGCCCGCCGACGGCGTCGCGCTCGCGAGGCGCCCCGTCAGGAGAGGTTCGCCGGTTTCAGTTCGTCGCCGTCGGGTTCGACGGGCAGCGTCGGCTCGCCGCCGCGCAGTTGCGGTCGAATCCAGTCGTGGGTCGCGACGGTCCCGGTCGCGACCGCCTCGCCGGACGCGTCGACGACGGCGATCCCGTCGTCGCGCAGTTCCTCGACGCTAACACGGGCGCCGTACTCGCGGATGGCTCCGTACGCGACGAACCGGCCGTCGTCGCCGTCGGCCGTCAGCCCCACCGCACCGAGTGCGCCGATCACGCCGTCGCCGGTCCCGCCGTACTCCTCGAGGAAGAGATCCGCGTCCGCGGCCACCTCGTAGGCCTGCTCCTTGGACACGACCGACTCCTGGGCCCGCCGGCCGAACGCCGTGACCGGCGACGGCACGGCCGACTGGGCGGCGACGCACAGCCCCGGGTCGGCGACGTCGGCCTGCACCTCCCGGAGGTGTGCGGCGGCGACCTCGACGACCTCGTCGAACGGCGGGGACTCGGCGTCGAATCGCATGCAGGCAGCGCTGTTGTGCGTGGTGTAGGGCACGCGCGGGTCGACGAGGAACTGCTGGCGGACGCTGCCGGCCCACCGGAGGTCGAACGCGTCGGCGAGGCGGGCGCCGAGGTCCCGGCTCACGCGTCCGGTCCCGTGATCGCTGTCGATCGAGTCCGTGTCGTCGATGCCGACGAACAGGCGCATCGGTCGATCTGCGGTGCGAATCGTTTTAGTCGTTGTGACCCCCTCGTTATCTCCATGTCGGAACATCGGTCGCGTCGTCGGCTCCTGCGGACGATCGGCACGATCGCGGCGGCGGGCAGCGCCGGCCTCGCCGGCTGCAGCAGTCTCGGCGGTTCGCGGTCGCCGCGCAACGGCACGAACGGCGGCTCGCCGGCCGGCGGCCGCACCGTCACGGACGCGGCGGGGCGCACCGTCTCGCTCCCCGCGTCGGTCGATCGCGTGGTCGCGCTCGGCCCGGGCGGTCTTCGGTTCGTCACCTACGCCGACGGCGCCGACCGCGTCGTCGGCGTCGAACAGCTCGACGCCTCGCAGGCGAATCGGCCGTACCGGCCGTACACGCTCGCCAACCCGGGGCTGACGGAACAGCCGACCGTCGGAACGCGCAAGGATCACTCCGTCGAGCGAATCCTCGAGCGCGAGCCCGACGTGGTGATCTACGGCTACGCGGACGCCGCGACGGCCGACACGATGGCCCAGAAACTCGGCGTCCCGGTCGTCTCGATCCGTCCGGGCGGGCTCACCCAGACGCTCCGCGGGAACTTCTTCGACTCGCTCGACCTCGTCGGGACCGTTCTCGGGACCACCGACGCCACCGACGCGCTGCGCGAGACGGTCCAGTCGGTCATCGGCGACCTCACCGATCGCGCCGACCGCGTGAGCGATCCGCCGCGCGGGTACGTCGGCTACCTCGGCCGCGGCAAACACGGCCTCACGTTCACCCAACCTGGGTACGTCCCGTTCGCCCTCGGCGGCGTCGAGAACGTGGCCGCCGACGCTACCGGCACTGGCGGGAACAGTAGCGGCAGCGGTGGCGGCGGCGGCGGTGGCGGTAACGGTGGAGGCGGCGGCAGTGGAGGCGGTGGCGGCGGGCACAAGGGTGCGCCCCGGGTGCAGCTCGACTCGGAGACGCTCGTGAAGTGGGATCCCGCGATCGTCTTCGTGGATCTGGGCACCGAGTCCTACGGTGCGCTCGACGATCCTGCCTACCAGGGAATCACCGCCATCGAGAACGGCGAGATCTACGCGACGCTGCCGACGCGCGACTACGGGACGAACTTCGCCACGGTGCTGGCCGACGCCTACGCGGTCGGCGCGGCGGCGAACCCGGACGTCTACGACGTCGACCCCGCCGCCAAGGCCGACGAACTGTACGAGGCGTTCGTCGGCGAGGGCGTCTACGGCGCCGAGACCGACGCCTACGGCGGCGGGTTCGGTAAGCTGGGCTGAATCGTGTCCGACAGCGACGCGGCGGACGCGGTCGCCGGCTCCGCGGGCCAGGGAGCGGTCGCCGACCCGGTGGGTGCCTACCAGTCGCGCGTCCGCCGGAAGCTGCTGGTCGTCGCCGGCCTGGTCGTCGCGCTGGTCGCCGTCGGGACGTACTCGCTGCTCACGGGGCCGATCGCCGTCCCGGCCGGGTCCTTGCCGGCGATCCTGCTCGGTCAGCGCGGCGGCACTGCGGCCCGGGTGATCTGGCAGATCCGGCTGCCGCGCATCGCCGCGGCAGTCGGCGCCGGGTTCGGGCTGGCCGTCGCGGGCGCGGTGCTGCAGAGCCTGCTGCGCAATCCGCTCGCGTCGCCGTACACCCTGGGGATCTCGCAGGCCGCGGCGTTCGGCGCCGCGGTCGCGATCGTCGTGCTCGGGGCGGGGTCGGCGGCGTCGACGTCGGCGGTCGACTGGGTGCCGTACCTGACGACCGTCTGTGCGTTCGCGGCGGCGCTGCTGTCGACCGGTGCCGTGTTGCTGATCGCGCGGCTGCGCCGGGCCACGCCGGAGACGCTGATCCTCGCGGGCATCGCCCTGGGCGCGTTCTTCACGGCCGGCACGTCGGCGCTGGAGTACTTCGCGACGAACATCCAGCTGGCGGCGCTGATCGCCTGGCGGTTCGGCAGCGTCTCGGGAACGACCTGGCACGCCAACTTCGTGCTGTGGGCGACGGTGCTGGCCGGCGGGGCGTACTTCCTGCGGCGGGCGTGGTCCTACGAGGTGCTCGACGCCGGCGACGACACCGCCCGCTCGCTCGGCGTGGACGTGACGCGCCTGCGCGTGGCGGGGATGGTCGCGGCCTCGCTGGTCACGACGGTCGTCGTCTCGCTGTTCGGCGTCATCGGCTTCGTCGGGCTGGTCGTCCCGCACATCGTCCGGCGCCTCATCGGCGGGGACGAGCGGTTCCTCGTCGCGGCCTCCAGCGTCGCCGGGGGGACGTTGCTCTTGCTCTCGGACGTCGTCGCCCGGACGATCATCGCGCCGGTCGTCCTGCCCGTCGGCGTGGTCACCGCCTTCGTCGGCGTCCCGCTGTTCCTGTACCTGATCGTCAACGGGAGGGAGTACTGGTGATCGACCTCTCGAACGTCGCCGCCGGCTACGACGAACCGGTCGTCTCGGACGTCTCCTTCGCCGTCGACCGGGGCGAGGCGGTGGCGGTCCTCGGGCCAAACGGCGTCGGCAAGTCGACGCTGCTGCGGACCGTCCTGGGGCTGCGCGCGCCGCTCGCCGGGACGGTGACTATCGACGGCGACGACGTGACAACCCTTGAGCGGCGAACGATCGCCCGTCGGCTCGGGTACGTTCCACAGTCGGAGCCGACGGCACTCCCCTCGACGGTGTTCGAGACGGTCCTGACCGGGCGCAAGCCGCACACGACCTGGCGCCCGACCGCCGAGGACCGCCGCGTCGTCGGCGAGGCGCTGGCCGAACTCGACATCGCGGACCTGGCGATGGAGTCGTTGTCGACGCTGTCCGGCGGTCAGCGCCAGCAGGTGCGACTGGCCCGCGCGCTCGCGCAGCGACCGGCCGGGCTCGTCCTCGACGAGCCGACCAGCAGCCTCGACCTGCGTCACGAACTCGACGTGCTCGCTCACGTCCGCGCGCTCGCGGACGACGGCATCGCTGTCCTGTTCGCCATGCACGACCTGGAGCTGGCGCTCCGGTTCGCCGATCGCCTGGTGTTCCTGGCCGAAGGGACCGTCGCGGCGGTCGGCGGCCCGGGCGTCGTGACGTCGGCGCTGATCGAGCAGGTGTACGGCGTCGCGGCCCGGGTGACGGAGGTCGACGGCCACCGCGTCGTCGTCCCGCGGGAGTAAGCCGGTCAGGCCAGCCGCGTTCGCATCTCGACGTGCGGGATGCCCGCCTCCTCGAACTCCTCGCCGACGGTCTCGTAGCCGAGCTCGCGGTAGAACTCCTCGACGTGGGTCTGGCTGTGGAGGACGAGGTCGGCGAGGCCCCGGTACCGGGCGGTCGCCTCGACGGCGGTCAGCAGGCGCCGCCCCCACCCCTCGCCGCGGTGCTCAGCGAGCACCGCGACTCGTTCGACCTTCCCCGTGTCGTCGTCGATTGTCCGCAGACGCGCGGCTCCGACGGGCTCGCCGTCGGCGTCGTAGGCCACGAAGTGCGTCGCGTCGTCGTCGTTCCCGTCGAGTTCGACCGACTCGGGGACGCCCTGCTCGTCGACGAACACCGCGCGGCGGACGGCGATCGCGTCCGCGCGCTCGCTCGCGTCTGTGACAAGGTGGACTCCCTCGCTGGGCACGAGACGACTGAACGGTCCCGGAGGCAAAAAGCTGTCAGGCCTTCCTGATCTGCTCGGCGACCTCGGCGACGCCGTCGTAGGTGGTGTCGACGATCCCCTCCATGTTGAGGAAGCCGTGGACCATCGACTCGTAGTTGGAGTACTCGACGTCGACGCCGGCGTCGGCCAGCCGCTTGGCGTAGGCGTGCCCCTCGTCGCGTAACGGGTCGTAGCCGGCGGTCAGCACGAACGCCGGCGGGGTCTCGGCCAGGCGGTCCTGGCGGGCGTTCATCGGGAACGCCCAGGGGTGGTGGGCGTCGATCTCGTCGGCGATGAAGTTCGAGGCGAACCACAGCAGGTCCTGGGCGGACATGAAGTAGCCGCTGCCGTTCTGGGCGCGGGATTCCATGGGCTCCATGTAGACGGTCGCCGGGTACAGCAGGAGCTGGCGGTCGACGTCGGGCATGCCCCGCTCGGCGGCCATCAGTGAGACGACCGCCGAGAGGGTGCCGCCGGCGCTGTCGCCGGCCAGCACCAGCCGGTCGGCGTCGGCGCCGTACTCGTCGGCGTTGTTCTCGGCCCAGCGGGCGCCGACGTAGGCGTCCTCGATCGCCGCGGGCCAGGGGTTCTCGGGCGCTTTGCGGTACTCGACGGAGACGATCACGGCGTCCGATCGGTTCGCCAGCAGGCGACAGAGGTTGTCGTGGGTGTCCAGGTCGCCGGCGACGAAGCCGCCGCCGTGGTAGTAGACGACCGTCGGCGGGTCATCGGCGCCCGCGGGCTCGTAGACCCGCGCCGGGATCGCGGGCTGGGCGTCGTCGTCGCCCGGGATCTCGACGTCCGTGACGGCGCCGACCGACTCCGAGTCGGCCCCCGAGAGATCGGTCATCGCCGACAGCTGCGTGCGGGCGTCCTCGGGCGTCCCCGCCGACAGCGAGATGTCGTACTCGTTCAACAGCGACAGCATGTTCTCGACGTGTGGGTCGAGGTCCCCCCTCACCGGCTGATCGTCGAACATATCCCTGGCTCGCCCGGCACCCGCATGAACGTTCCACCGGACATGCGAGGCTTCCTATGGGGAGCCGGGCTCGCGCGGCGAGCAACCGGCCGCCTTCGCCGGGGATACGTTCTTTTTTATGAGATGACTGTCTATCCATCCCCAATGATCGTACACGTGGAGACGACAGGGACGGGGGTGACGCCTCGGGCGCCGGCGACGATCGGCCGACGCGGCCCGACGGCGACGCGGGCATGACCGAGCGCTACGACGTGGTGGTCGCGGGTGCGGGGCCCGCCGGCCTGCAGTGCGCCCGGGACGTCGCCGCGCGCGGCTACGACGTCGTCCTGCTGGAGACCGAGTCCGAGGACGAGTTCCCGCGCCAGAGCAACAAGTCGACGGCGGGCACGTTCCCGTCGATGATGTCGGCGTTCAACGTCCCCGACGAGGTGGTCATGAACTTCACCGACTCCGTCGTCCTGGAGTCGCCGTCGGACTACTACGTGCGCGAACAGCCCGGCGCCGTCCTGGAGTTCGCCGACTTCAAGCGCTGGCTCGTCGCGGAGGGCCGCGACCACGGCGCCGAGTTCTGGTTCGACGCCCGGGTCTCGAAGCCGATCACCGAGAACGGCGAGATCGTCGGCGTCCGGTACAACGGCGACGAGGAGGTCTACGGCGACATCGTCGTCGACGCCACCGGGCCGGCGGCGCCGCTGGCGAAGGACCTCGGGGTGTCGGACCTCGAGCGACGCAACCAGGCCATCGGGATCGAGTGGGAGTTCGAGGGGCTCGACGTCGACCACCCTGACTACGCCGACCTGACCGACGCGATGATGCTCCGCCTGGATCACGACCTGGCGCCGGGCGGGTACTCCTGGATCTTCCACACCGGCGAGGACACCGCCAAGGTCGGCCTGTGTTACATCCAGAACGAGAGCTACCAGCAGTACGGCCAGGAGAACATGGGCATCGACGACTACCTGGAGTACTGGCTGGACTCGGACCCGCGCTTCGCCGACGCCGAGCGCCTGGAGGGCAAACAGCACCGTGGCTCGGCGCACATCCAGCCGCCGGGGTCGATGAGCACGGACAACTTCATGGCCGTCGGCGACACCGTCCCGACGATCGACCCGCTGTGGGGCGAGGGCATCCACAAGTGCCTGAAGTCCGGCCGCGCCGCCGCCACGACCGCCGACCGCTGTCTCACCGGGCGGACGGACACCTCCGCCGCCGAGATGGCGATCTACGACCAGCTGTGGCACGAGAAGGTGGCGCCGAAGGTGAGCACCCGTCTGGCGATGACCCGGCTGCTGTACCTGGCGGACAACGACCGCTACGACCGGCTGATGGCCGACCTCCGGTCGGCGGACGACGACGCGCTGGCCGCGATCAACGGCGGCAATCCCCTGGCCATGCGTAAACTGTTCCACCTCTCGGACCTGCCGCTGCTCGCGGAGTTCGCGCGCCGTCGGTTCGCTGACTGACCGGTCCCCGGAGCCGGATTTCACAACCACTTTTGTCCGCCGACTCCACGTTCACGACGCGTATGGCTCAGCAGGAACTCTCCCCCGATAGCGTGCCCCGCGCCGACGGAATGCCGATGCTCGGCCTCGGAACCTGGCAGAACGATGACGCCGACCAGTGCGCCGAGAGCGTGCGCACGGCCCTGGAGACGGGCTATCGCCACGTCGACACGGCCCAGGCTTACGGCAACGAGGACGCCGTCGGCCGGGGCATCGCCGAGGCGGACGTCGACCGCGAGGACGTCTTCCTCGCGACGAAGGTCTGGATCGACAACCTCGCACACGACGACGTCCTCTCGACGACCGAGCGGAGCCTCGACCGCCTCGGCGTCGACTCCCTGGACCTGCTGTACGTCCACTGGCCCGCCCGCGAGTACGACCCCGAGCAGACCATCGCGGCGTTCAACCAGCTGTACGACGAGGGCAAGATCGAGCGCTTCGGCGTCTCGAACTTCGAGCCCGAACACGTCGAACAGGCTCGCGAGCACGCCGAGATGCCGATCTTCGCCAACCAGGTCGAGATGCACCCGATGCTCCCCCAGGAGCGACTCCGGGAGTTCGCGGCCGACACCGACCTCGAGCTGGTGGCGTACTCGCCGCTGGCCCGCGGCGACGTCTTCGAGAACGAGACGCTCGTCTCGATCGCCGAGAAACACGACGCCAGCCCCGCCCAGGTCAGCCTCGCGTGGCTGCGCGAGAAGGGCGTGACCGCCATCCCGAAGGCCACCAGCGAGGCCCACATCACCGACAACTGGCAGAGCCTCGGGCTGGAACTGGACGACGCGGACGTCGCCGAGATCGACGCCATCGACGAGCGGACCCGGAAGGTCGACCCGAGCTTCGGCCCGGACGCCTGGTAAGTCCGTGCTGAATCGCCGGCGGGCGCGCGGACGTCAGACGTAGCCAGAATGATTATACCGGGGGCGTTGCAATCCCGGAGACATGGCAACGGCAGCCGACTCGGGCGTCGTCGAGGGCATCCGCATCGACGTCACGCGGATGCACGAGACCTGGATGGAGTTGTTCTTCCCGCGCCAGCGCAACGCGACCAACTCCGTCCTGGGGAAGTGGCGGCCCACGACGACGCGCGAGAAGTTCACCTACAACGCCTGGTTCTGGGTCGGCGTGCCGATCGTCGCGGTCGTCTACCCGCTCGTGCTCCTGGGCTACTTCTTTCGCTTTCAGACCCGGCGCCTGGACGCGACGGCGATGCGACTCGGGACGGTCGGCGTCTTCGTCCTCCTGGCGCTCGTCTGGGGCGGACTCACCGCCCTCGCACGGTATCGCTTCTCGACGGCGGGATTCATCGCCGTCGCCGCGGCGTCGGCCGTCGCGGTGATCGCCGCGTTGCTCGCGCTGGGCTTTCGCCGCGTCGGCGGGCGCGTCACGACCGTCGTGTTCGCCTATCCGTTCGCGATGACGGCGCTGTTCCTGCCGCCCGTCGTCGCGGCGCTGTACTCGCCGACGGTCGCCGCCGAGGTGTTCCCGCGCAGCCAGAGCATCGCCGTCTGGCTGCTCGATCACGTCCTCACCTACGGCCGGCTGAACTACTACCTCCGGCGGACCTACGACCTGCGCGGGATCGCCTACGCCGGCATGTGGTTCGGCCTCGCGATCCCGGTCGGTTGGCTGCTGGGGATTCTGGTCACGCTGGCGAACCTCGTCCGCCCGGCGCCGGCGAGCGCCGACGACGATTAGAGCTCGCGGCGGCGCCCCTTCGGGATCTGCGAGCGCAACTCGCCGTGGAGGTACAGTCCGACGCCGATCGGCTCGGTGTCGCCCGCGATCTCGTGGGCGGCGATCAGGTAGCCCCAGTCGCCGTCCCACGCCAGTTCCTGATCGTGCCCGGCGACGAACGCCGCGGCCGCCGATCGGTCGAGGTGGATCACGTTCTCGGTGGCGTGGGCGCCGAAGCGCTGGACGGCGTCGGTCGTCGGCTTCCAGTGCTCCCCGCGGGTGCGCAGCATGCTCATGCCCAGGCCCTCGACGCGGACGGGCGAGTCCGGCGCGGACCGGAACGCCCAGAGCTTGCCTTTGCCCTTCTCCCAGAAGGTGACCCCCTCCCAGACCGTCGGGGGGACGCCGAAGCGCTCTTTCCACCAGGTCAGCACCTCGGCGCGGGTCGGCCGGGCGGGCACCTCCCGCTCGGCGTCGGTCGCCGGGAGGCGGTCGAACTGCTGGCCGTCGTTCTCGGCGGTCATGCGGTCACCTCCAGTTTCGCACAGAAGAACCCGCCCGTGTCGTTGTGGTGCGGGTAGA
>JBDGSW010000045.1:0-14496 GCA_042217345.1 Haloarculaceae archaeon | reverse complement strand
CTTCGCGGAGTTGGCGTTCCGCTCGGTGCCGTGGCCGACGACGGCCAGGCCGAACCCCGCGCCCACGTCGGGATCACCGGTGACGGATTCGGCGCGCCTGACGATGACGTCCGACATCGCTTGGTGGGTCCCCACGGGCCCACAGTAGTGGACCGTCTGGCCGGTGTCGCTCGCGGTGCACGTCGCGTGGGTCGCGCTGGTCCCGTCGGAGTCCCACAGGTCCGGCGACCATCCCTCGAGACGGAGTTCGCGCGGGAGCACCTCCTCGGTGAAGTACCCCTCACTGACGAACAGCGGAACGACGTAGACGGTGTCGTCGTCGATCGTCCGAAGGACCTCCCGGAAGTGTGGTTCTTCCTTCCAGAACGCCTCTCTGACCGTCTCGAAGGCGTCCGTCTCCCGGATGGTATCGGCGTGATCGAACGTGGGCGTACTCGACTCCGGGTTGAGATGGGACCCGTGGGCGGCGACGACCAGCGAAGCCATGGTCGAACGTGGGCGTACTGGCGTTTATGACCTTGGAATTCGGTGATAGCGTCACGTGGTCGAGGACGGGAAAACGGGGCGCTTTTTGGGTGTCGACGTGATGGACTCGCCATGTCACTCGCAGCAGAGACCCGGCGTGCCGTCCGCTCGCATCCGTTCGTCTACGAGGGGCTGCGGGCCGGCATCCTCAACTACGCTGCGGCCGCGCGCTTTCTCGATGTTGGCGACACCGACGCCGTCGTCGCCGCACTTCGGCGATACGCCGAGGAACTCCCCGATCCGACCGAACGAGATCGGTCCCTCCGCGTGACGATGCACAGCGGGGTCGGGCCTGTCGAGGCGACCGAGGAAGCGTTACTGGTCGTTGGAGACACGGCCTTCGCAGCAGACGGGGGCGACGCGACGGCCGTCGTCGCGACCGGTGACGTAGACGCCGATCTGCTCGCGCGTGTCCTCGGACAGTGTTCGGCCGCCGACGTAGCTGTCGAGGCTGCCGGTATCGGTGCCGACGCGCTCGTGCTCGTCGTCGGTCGCCGGGACGGCCCCGACGCGGTCAGACTGATCGAAGCCACCGACGAGTCGGCGTGATCACTCCTCGGATTCGGAGGACGCAGTCACCTCGCGCATCTCGGCCAGTTCGTCGTCCGTGAGATTACGATACTCCGCTGACTCGGGCGTCTCGGTCGCGATCCCGCTGGTGATGATCGTGCTCACGGCCTGATCGACGGACATGTCGACGTCCATGACGCGTTCGGTCGGGACGTGAGCCAGGAACCCGCCCATCACCGGGTTCGGGGCCAGCGGCAGGAACAGCGTCGAGACGTCGGCTTCGCCGGTCGCCTTCACGATGGGGACCGAGGCCTCGTTCGTCTTGAACCCCAGCACGTAGACGTCGTCGTAGGGGAACTCGACGAGGACGACTTCCTGGAAGTTGTCGACGCTACTTTCGAGCATGACGTCACCCATCCGGCGGAAGCTCTGATAGATCGACCCGATTCCCGGAATCGCTCCGATGAGGGCGTCGAAGTACTCGATCAGGCGCTCGCCGTAGTGGTTGCGTGCGAGCAGTCCGACGATGACGATGATACAGACGAGGATGAACAGCGCCGTGGCTTCGGTGACGAAGTCGACGACGTCGTGATAGATGCCGACCGTGATGAGAAAGTCGACGAAGCCCCACTGCTAGACGCTCTCGATCAGTCCCGCGTACTGCAGGAGTTGGATGAAGGGTTTGAGCGCGCCCGCGACGAAGTCGAAGGCCATCTTGAGAACGTAGATCGTGACGACCAGCGGGACGATGACGACGATCCCGGTCAGGATCACGTCCAGAATCGTCCGGTAGATCGACTTCCCGGCCTCGCGGGCAGTGTCTGCGTGTTCGGTGACGTCGGGAGAAGCCATACCCGAAGTGCCGGCCCGACCTCAAAAAGCGCTGTGACTCTCCGAAGGGAGAGTCCGACGGATTGAAACGCTGGCTCGCGTAGTGACGGGCAATGACACTCCGCGTGAGTAACACGCTGACCGGCGAGCGCGAGCCCTTCGAGCCCGAAGACCCCGACACCGTCCGGCTGTACTACTGCGGGCTCACCGTCTCCGACCCGCCCCACCTCGGTCACGCCCGCGGCTGGGTCCACGTCGACGTGATGTGCCGCTGGCTCTCCTGGCTGGGCTACGACGTCCACCACGTCGAGAACTTCACCGACATCAACGAGAAGATCGTCGCCCGCGTCGGCGAGGACGGCGACAGCGAAGCCGACGTCGCCGAGCACTACATCCGCGAGGTCATCCAGGCCATGCGCGAGCTCAACCTCCAGCGCGCGGAAGTCTATCCGCGAGTTTCCGAACACGTCCCCGAAATCGTCGACCTCGTGGAGACGCTGATCGAGAAGGGCTACGCCTACGAGTCCAACGGCTCGGTCTACTTCGACGTGACCAGCTTCGAGGGGTACGGCAAGCTCTCGAACCAGGACCTCGACGAACTGGAGGCCCAGGGCGACGAGTCCGAACAGGCCGAAAAGCGCAATCCCGCTGACTTCGCGCTCTGGAAGGCTGACGGCGTCGGTCCCGCGGAGATCGAACAGCACCGTCACCCCGAGGCCGCGGCCGCCGAGGACGCCAGCGCGACCGCCCAGACGTGGAACTCCCCCTGGGGTGAGGGCCGACCCGGTTGGCACATCGAGTGCTCGGTGATGAGCATGACCCACCTGGACGAGACCCTGGACATCCACGTCGGGGGCCAGGACCTCGTGTTCCCCCACCACGAGAACGAGATCGCCCAGAGCGAGGCCGCCACCGGCGAGCCCTTCGCGAAGTACTGGTTGCACGTCCGCCTACTCGAGACCAAAGGCGAGAAGATGTCCTCGTCGCTGGGGAACTTCGCCACCGTCTCGGAGTTCGTCGCCGAGCACGGTGCCGACGTCGCGCGCACGTTCCTGCTGTCGACGGCGTACAACTCCCGGGCGACCTACAGCGCCGAGACCGTCGCGGAGGCCGACGAGCGCTGGGAGCGCCTCGAACGCGGGTACGACCGCGCCGTCGAGGCGCTGGACAGCGTCGACGCGCGGACGAAAGCCGACGACGAGGCCCTCCGGGGAGCGGTCGAAGCGGCCCGCGAAGACTTCGTCGACGCGATGAACGACGACTTCAACACGCGGGCGGCGATGGCGGCGCTGCTCGAGCTCGCCGGCGCCGTCAACCGCCACGTCGACGACGCCGACGGGGAGTACGACTACGTCGGCCTGCGCCGCGCCGTCGAGACCATCGAGGAGTTCGGCGAAGGCGTCCTCGGGCTGACCTTCTCTGGCGAGTCCGACGGCGAGGTGGTGATCGCCGAGGAGCTGGCTGACCTCGTGCTCTCGCTGCGCGAGGCCGAGCGCGAGGCCGGCAACTACGAGCGCGCCGACGACCTCCGCGACGGCCTCGAGTCCCTCGGTATCAGCGTCGAGGATACCGACGACGGCCCGGTCGCTCGATTCTGACGGGTACGCAGCCGACGTCGGGGTCTCACGCCGGCAGCTACAACATTTGAGAATCGGGCGACCACGTTTATACGCGGGCAGGCCCCATGTAGTGGTACCTAGCGATGCACGGAAACGACCGTCCCGCGACCGTCTGCGTGACCAACGCGAAGGGCGGGACGGGGAAGACGACGGTCGCGATCAACGTCGCGGGCGCGCTGTCCGATCGGGGTCGGAACGTGCTGTTCGTCGACCTCGATCCGCAGGGCAACGCGACGGAGGGCCTGGGGCTGGCCGACGCATACGACCGTCAGCCGCCGACGCTGTTCGACGCCCTGACCGACGACGTCCCGGCGTCGGTGCTCCGGGAGCTGATCGTCGCCCACGCGGAGATGGACGTCCTCCCGAGCAACATCGACATGCTCCAGGCCGAACACGAGCTGACGCTGGCGAACGTGATGGCCAGGTTGGCCGACGATCCGGCCGTCGAGGTCGACCCCGCCGCGCTCGAGCCGCTGTCGATCAACGTCACGCCCGAGACCGTCGGTGACGAGCACGGCCTCGGGCTGTTCGAGCGCGCGCTCGCGCCGGTCGCCGACGAGTACGACTACGTCATCGTCGACTCGCCGCCGTTCTACGGGCAGCTGACGGACGCGGCCATCTACGCCGCGGGCCACGTGCTGATCCCGGCGCTGACGGAGGCCACCTCCGAGCGGGCGATCGAGTTGCTGTTCGACCAGATCGCCGCGCTGGAGGACCGGACCGGCCGGACGGTCCAGGAGGTCGGCGTGGTGGCGAACCGGGTCGAGTCGACCAACGAGGACCGCGAGATGCTCGAGTGGCTCGACGCGGTCTTCGACGACGTCCCGGTGTGGGCCGTCCGCAAGCGCGTCGCGCTCCAGCGGGCGTTCACCCGCGGCCAGTCGATTTTCGCCTACGACCCGTCGGTCGACATGGCCGACGTCTTCGCGGACATCGCCGCCGAGTTCGACGAACGCTTCGGCTTCGTCGAGGAGGTCACAGCATGACTGACGACGACACCACTGACGGATCCGACAGGATGGAACGAGCGAACCGCATCCGCGAGATGCGCGAGGGCCGGCGCCGCTCGAACGGCGACGACTCCGAGCCCGAGGAGGAACTGACGGTCGAGACGGTCGGCGACGAGACCGCGAGCGCGAACGCCGCCGCGCTGGAGGAGACGCCGGCCGAGACCGACGACCCCGCCGACGGCTCCGAGGCGGCCGACGACGCCGC
Organism: Haloarculaceae archaeon; assembly: GCA_042217345.1. Classification (GTDB taxonomy): domain Archaea; phylum Halobacteriota; class Halobacteria; order Halobacteriales; family Haloarculaceae; genus Halorientalis. The sequence goes on along the minus strand of JBDGSW010000045.1, from coordinate 9,796 downwards.
CGAGCCCGCCGCCGTCGACGACGCTGATGCTCACGACGGCGCCGAGGCCGCCGACGCCGGTGCCGACGACGCCGACGCCGCCGACGGTTCCGAGGCGGCCGACGACGCCGCCGACCCCAACGCCGGCGGCTTCGAGTTCGACGCCGAGGAGTCGTCGGCGGACGACGCGACCGGCGCGACCGAGGCCGGCGCCGAAGCGGCCGCGGCTGCGGCTGACTCCGGCGCTGCCGAGGCCGACACCGAGCCGGCTGACGCCGGCGAGCCCGACGCTGGCGATGCGCCCGCCGCCGCGCCGACCGATGCGACGCGGGCGGCAGACGTCGCTCGGCCGCAGTCGGGCGTCGCGAATTCGGTGTCGGCGGCCGACGCGACGGCCGCGGTCGACGACCTCTCGGCGCCGGGGACGTTCCGGATCCCAGAGCAGGCGACCAATGTCACCGAGGACGACGCGGCGTCGGCGCTCGACGGCGCGGAGGGCCACGTCGGCGGCGCCCGGGCCGGCGCGTCCGGCGGGATCCACGCCGGGGAGAGCACGCGCGTCCTCGAGTTCGAGCTCGGCGACGAGCGCTTCTGCCTGGACATCGAGTACGTCGAGGAGATCGTCGAACTCGAGAACGTCACGCGCGTGCCAAACTCCCCGTCGTACGTCGAGGGCGTCGTCGACCTGCGCGGGCAGGTGACGGCGATCATCAACCCCAAGGACGCCCTGAACGTCGACAACGACCGCTCGGGCGACCTCATCGTCGTCTTCGACTCCGAACAGCTCGACGAGCAGGGCCACCTCGGCTGGCTCGTCGACGAGGTGCGCCAGGTCACGGCCGTCGCCGACGAGGAGGTCAACGACGCCCCCGACGAGGACGACGAGTACATCAACGGCATCATCAACCGCGAGGACGAGGACGACTTCGTCGTCTGGACGATCCCCGAACTCGCGCTGAACCCCTCGTAGGCCTACTCGTCGTCCGTCGAGTCGTCCTCTGGGCGCTCGTCGTCGATCGACACCCGGATCGGCTCGTCGGGCTCGTCGCTCTCGCCCCCAGCCTGTTGCTCGTCGCGTTCGCGAGCGACCGCCTCGCGCACGTCGGCGCCGAACTCGTCGGCGACCAGCTCGAACGCCCGGCGAACCGACCCGATCGACGTCAGGTAGCCGGCGCCGACGCTGGTCTTCAGCGCCGTCGCCGACCGGCCGGTCAGGACCGTCGAGCCCACCTGTGCGACCGCGCCGTCGCCCACGCTGACGAGCCAGCCCGGCGAGTCGAAGCCGAACGTCGACAGCCGCGGCTCGAAGCCCCCGCCGCCTTCGCGACGGTGCTCGACCAGCCGGACGAGGTTGTCCGCGGCCACGCGCGCCTCGCGGACGGCCGCCTGGGCGCTGGCGGGCACCGCCTCGCCGTCGGCGTCGACGACTCGCCCGGCGTCGCCGACGACGAACGTGTCGCCCGCGAGCCTGAGCCGGCTCTGGACGATGGGTCGCTCGCCGGCCAGGGCGTCGGTCCCGCGGATCCCCCCGGTCCAGACGAACGCGTCGGCCGGCAGGTCCTCGCGGTCCTCGAGGCGGACCGTCTCGGCGTCGGCGCCGGTCACGGTCGCCCCCGTCTCGACCCGGACGTCCCGCGCGTCGAGCGCGTCGCGGACCGCCCGCTGGAACTTCGGCGGGAAGCTCGGCGCGACGGCCGGCAGCTGCTCGAGGAGGTGGATCGTCGTCTCGTCTGCGACCCCCTCCGCGCGGGCGAGCGCGGCGAGCTCGCCCGCCACCTGGACGCCGGAGAGGCCCGCGCCGCCGACCACGATCGCGGCGTCGCCGCTTTCGAACGCGTCGAAGGCCGCCGCGCGGATCTCGGCGGCGTCGCCCAGCCGTTCCAGCGGGAGCGCGTGCTCGGCGACGCCGGGGAGGTCGTAGTAGGCCACGTCCGCGCCGAGGCAGACCGCGCCGGCGTCGTAGGCGAGTTCCTCGCCGTCCTCGAAGGTCGCGACGCCGGCCTCGAGGTCGACGTCGGTGACCCGCGCCCGGACGACGTCGGCGCGGTCGAGCACCTCGGCCAGCGGGACCGTCAGCTCGTCGGCGACTGCCGGCCGCCGAATGGGGCGGTGGATCTCGTGTTTCAGCAGGTGGTGGTCGGTCTCGTCGACGACGGTGAGGTCGACGTCGGCGGGGAGGCGTCGTTCGAGCCGGCGGGCGAGCGCGAGGCCGGCGTACCCGGCGCCCAGAACTGCGACGTGCATCGCCCGAGCGGTACGCGCCCCAGGGTAAAGGGTTCCGGGGCGTTCAGAACAGCGCCTCGTCCGCGTCGAGCACCTGCGAGGGGCCGCCGACCTCCCAGATACGCGTGTCGACGCCGCAGTCGGCGACGACGCCCTCGACGCGGTCGACGTGCTCGGCGGTGGTGTTGACGTAGACGCTCGCGCCGGTATCCACGGAGAAGTAGACCGGCACGCCCTCGTCCTCGCGAAGCTGCCGGACGGCGTTGAACACCTCGAGGGTGCGGGGCTGCCAGTACACCCATCCGGCGGGGCCGGTCATGGTCGTCGCGGCCAGCGACAGCGAGTCGTGCTCGGCGACCTCGAAGGCCCGGTCGAAGTCGGCGTCGTACAGCGCGTCGCGCATCTCGGCGATCTGGCCGTGGACGTGGGCCATCCGCGCCTCGAACATGTGGCTCTCGGCGGCCTCGCGGTGGGCCTCCTCGGTCTCCTTGTAGGCGGGCACCATCGCGCCGACGATCCGGAGATCGTCCTCGAGGCCGGTCTCGATCCGCTCGGAGCGACAGTCGACGTCGTTGAGCCCGGTCCGCAGGTGCGAGAACGCGCCCGTCACCGCGCGCGCGGCAGACGACGAGCCGCGACGAGCGACTGTCGAGATCTCGGGCAGCGTCATGTCCAGGTCGGCGGCGGCGACGAGCGCGCGGGCGGCCGCGGCGAAGCCCGACGACGAGGAGCCGAAGCCGATGTTGGTGGGAAAGGAGTTCTCGCTCTCGAAGCGCACGCGGTGGTCGACGCCTGCCAGGTCGCGGACGTGGTCGACGACCGCGCGGATGCGCTCGGCGCCGCGGCCGTCGACCGGCTCGCCGTCGACGACGTAGCGGTCGGCGTCGCGTTCGGGATCGAAGGCGACGGTCGTCTTCGTGTGGCTCGGGGCGGTGCACACCGAGATGGAGTCGTGATACGGGAGGCGCAACTGCTCGTCGCGCATCCCGTGGTACTTCACCAGCCCCTGGATCGGGTGGGCCTTCGCGGTCGCTTTCATACCCCCCGATGGCCACCGGCCCGACCTAAGTGTTACTTCCTCGGGCGTTCGGAGCGAAACCGCGGCGGCGAAGCCGCCTCAGAACAGGGCCGCGGCCGCGTCGATGGCGGTGCCCGAGACGGCGCCGAACGCCGGCAGCAACAGGAAGGTGACGACGCCGGCGGCGACGACGGCGGCGTACAGCCCCGTCGGGTACGACCGGACGTCCAGCGACCCGTCGGGCGTCTCGAACCACATCGCCTTGACGACCCGCGAGTAGTAAAACAGCGACAGCGCGCTGTTGACGACCAGCGCCAGCCCGAGCAACCACGCGCCGGCGTTGACCGTCGCCGACAGCAGCAGGTACTTCGAGACGAACCCGCCACCGACGGGCAGGCCCGCCAGGCTGAACAGGAAGATCGTCATCGCGGCGCAGGCGATCGGCGCCTGCCGGCCGAGGCCGTTGTAGTCCTCGAAGCTGCGGCCGACGCCCCAGTACTCGACCAGCGCGACGAACAGGAACGCGCCGGTGTTCATGAATCCGTAGACGAACAGGTGCAGCATGGTCGCCCCGAGCGCGAAGCTCTGGTCGACGGCGCCCGACAGCACGGCCAGGCCGATCAGCGCGTAGCCGGCGTGGCCGATCGAGGAGTACGCGAGCATGCGCTTGACGTTCCCCTGGGTGGCCGCGGCGAAGTTGCCAAGCGTCATGGTGACGATCGCGACGACCGCGATCGCCAGCGCCCAGTCGATCGAGCTGGTCACCGCCGACAGCGGGAAGGCGACGACCAGCACGCGGATCGCCAGGGCGAACCCGGCTGCCTTCGAGGCCGACGACAGGAACGCCGAGATGGGGCCGGGCGCGCCCTCGTAGGCCTCCGGCGCCCAGAAGTGGAACGGCGCGGAGGCGGTCTTGAACAGGAACCCGCCCAGCACCAGCAACACGCCGACGCCCAGGACGCCCGGCCCGGCGGCGTTCCCGGCGGTCACTGCCCGTGCGATGGCGGGCAGGCGCAGCGCGCCGGTCGAGGCGTACACCAGCGAGATGCCGTAGGCGAAGACCGCCGAGGACAGCGCGCCGACGAGGAAGTACTTCAGCCCCGCCTCGACGCTGCCGCGGTTGGTCTTGAGGAACGCCACCAGCGCGTACGACGGCAGCGACAGCAACTCCAGGCTGACGAACGCCGTCACGAGGCTGTTGGCCGAGGCCATCAGCGTGGCGCCCGTCGCCGCCAGCAGGACGAGCGCGTAGTACTCCGCCTGGTTGGGCCGCCCGCGGAGGTAGTCGTAGCTGGCGACGCAGACCAGCGCCGTCACGCTCGCGAACACGAACGTGAAAAACAGGCTCAGCCCGTCGACGACGAGCTGGCCGCCGAACAGCGTGATCGCGCCCCCGGTCCGGGGCATCCCCGTCCCGGCGAGGACGAACCAGCCGGCCAGCCCGAGCGCGAGCAGCGACCCGACGGTCGCGACCCCCGACAGCACCGCCGGGAAGTCCGCGTCGGGATCGGGATCGACGCTGTCGATCAGCAGCAGCGCAAGCGCCGTCAACCCGAGAACGAGCGTCGGGGCGAGCGCGGTCCAGGTCGGCAGCGGGTCGGCCGATTGCAGCGGCAACATCTACGCGACACCTCCTGCAGTGACGACGGGAGCGACGGCGCGTTCGATCATCTGGTATATCAGGTCCGGAGCGACGCCGATGGCGACGACGAGCACGAGGAGCACGACCAGCGGTGCGAGGTCGTGGATCCGGGCCCGCTCGAGCTCGGCGTCGGTCTCCAGCTCGAAGGGGCCGAACAGCGTGACCTGCAGCGCGCGCAGGTAGTAGCCCGCGATGATCACGATGCCGAACATCGCGACCGCGGTGAACGCCGGGGCCGCCCAGGCGGTCCCGTAGACGGGCGAGCGGAACGAGCCCAGGAACACCAGCACCTCGCCGGCGAACCCGGACATCAGCGGCAGGCCCATGTAGCCGAACGCGCCGGCGACGAACAGGCCGGCCGTGACCGGCAGCCGGTCGGCCAGCCCGGACAGGTCGCCGAGCATCCGGGTGTCGGTCGCCCGGTAGATGAGGCCGACGGCCATAAACAGCAGCCCCGCGAGCAGGCCGTGGCTGACCATCTGGAAGGTCGCCCCGCCGAGGCCGTGGGGCGTGTACGCCACCAGCCCCAGCAGGATGAACCCGATCGACGGCAGCGACGAGTACGCCACGATCCGCTTGAGGTCCTGCTGGGCCAGCGCCACCAGCGCGCCGTAGACGACCGTCGCGACCGCGAACAGCGCGATCCACGCCGCGTTGAGGTGGGCGACCTCCGGCAGCATCGTGAAGTTAAAGCGCAGCATCGAGTAGGTCCCCATCTTCGTGAGCACGCCGGCCAGAAGCACTGTCACCGGCGTCGGCGCCTCGACGTAGGCGTCGGGCAGCCACGAGTGGAACGGGAAGATGGCCATCTTCACGGCGAAGCCGAAGAACATCGCCGCGAACGCCAGCAGGCGCAGCGTCGGCCCGTCGATGCCCGCCAGCGAGCCGAGCCCGCCGCTCTGGAGCGCCTGGGCGATCGCCGGCAGCTCCAGCGAGGAGACCGAATCGCCCAGGCCGAACACCAGCGCGAAAAAGCCCACGAACAGCACCAGGCTCGCCACGTTGGTGTAGACGAAGAACTTGATCGCCGCGTAGCGGCGCCGGGGGCCGCCCCAGACGCCGATCAGCACGAACATCGGCACGAGGACGGCCTCCCAGAAGACGAACCACAGCAGGAAGTCCAGCGAGGAGAACAGGCCGATCAGCGCGGCTTCGGTGACGAGCACAAGCCCGTAGAACTGGGACTCGCGCTCGTCGATGGGCGTCCACGCGCTGAGCATCGCCAGGGTCGTCAGCACGGTCGTCAGCACGACCAGCGGGACGCTGATCCCGTCGAGGCCGACGTGCCACTCGACGGCGTACGGCCCGAGCGAGATCCACTGGGCCGTCGACTCGTAGGCGACGTCGGCACCGGCCAGCAGGGCGTTGCCGGAGCCGTCGAAGGCCGCCCACAGCCACAGGGAGATGGCCGCCGGCACGAGCGACAGCGCGGTCGCGAACGGCGCCGCGTACTCGTCGGGCGTGAGGAAGACCAGCACCGCGCTAACGAGCGTCGCCAGCAGCAGGACTTCGATCCACATTCAGAACCACCCCCCGTAGAGGCCGAACGCGACCAGCAGCGCGACCAGCCCCAGCGTGAGGAAGGCGGCGTAGTTGGAGACGACGCCGGTCTGGACGCGACGGACGCGCGAGCCCGAAAAGAGGCTCACGCTGCTGATCCCGTCGACCACGCCGTCGACGACGCCCTGGTCGAAGCGGTCGAGCGCTCGCGCGACCGGGACGGTCACGCCCTGGGCCAACCACACCTGGTACTCGTCCTGGTAGTAGTTGTGCACGGCCAGGGTCTGCAGGCCGCCGAGGGACTGCGTGTGCTCCTCGGGCTCGGGCCCGCTGTACAGCCAGTAGGCCAGCCCGGCGCCGGCCAGCGCGAGCGCGAGCGAGACGGCCGCCGAGAGCAGCATCGTCCCGACCTCGCCGCCCGCGATCGCCCCCGCCGAGTACGGCAGCAGTTCCTCGTAGGTGCCCGCGCCGGTCAGGAACTGCGTCTGGACCAGCGTCGAGCCGTCGAGCCACGTCTGGAAGTACGCGAGGTTCGGGTTCACTGCCGCGGCCACCGGACCCATGTTGACGAACCCGACGATCGCGGCGAGCACGCCCAGGATCACCAGCGGCACTTTCACGCTCCAGCCGACGGGCTCGGGATCCTCCGCTTCGTCGGTCCGAGGTTCACCGTGGAAGGTCAACAGGACCATCCGGAAGGTGTAGAAGCCGGTGACGAACACCGCCAGCAGGCCGAACAGCCACGCCAGTAGGATGACCGGGTCGTCGAGGCCGTGGACGAGCGCGTCGTACAGCACCTCGTCTTTCGACCAGAAGCCGGCGAACGGGAAGATGCCCGCCAGCGCCAGCGAGCCCGACAGGAACGTCCAGTAGGTCACGGGCATGCGCTCGCGCAGTCCGCCCATGTCCCACATGTTCTCGTTGTGGTGCATCGCGATCAGGACCGACCCCGCGCCGAGGAACAGTAGGGCCTTGAACACGGCGTGGGTCGTCAGGTGGAACATCGCCGCGACGTACCCGCCCGAGCCCAGCGCGAGCATCACGTAGCCGTACTGGGAGATGGTCGAGTACGCCAGCACCTGCTTGATCTCGCGTTTGACCGCACCCATCGTCGCCGCGAACAGCGCGGTGAACCCGCCGACGAGCGCGATCGCCGCCAGCACGGTCGGCAGCAGCGCGTAGAAGCCGTACATGCGCGCGAGCAGATAGACGCCTGCCGCGACCATCGTCGCCGCGTGGATCAGCGCCGAGATCGGCGTGGGGCCCTCCATCGCGTCGGGCAGCCACGTGTGCAGCGGGAACTGCGCCGACTTGCCGATCGCCCCGCCGAGCATCAGCAGGCCGAGGATCGCGAACCACGCCTGGGTCCCGAAGCCGAACGTCGGGACGGTCTCCTCGCCGGCCAGCGCGAGCTCCGCCAGGTGGGGGAAGCTGCTCCCGCCGGCGAACAGCCCGGTGCCGAAGGTGCCGAAGACGCCCACGACGCCGACCAGCAGGAAGAAGTCCCCGAAGCGGGTGACGAGGAACGCCTTCTTGGCCGCGCTCGGGGGCGCGCGCTCGCGGAACCAGAAGCCGATCAGCAGGTACGAACAGAACCCGACCAGCTCGAAGAAGACGAACGCCATCAGCAGGTTGTCCGCGACGACGAACGCGAGCATGCTGAAGCTGAACAGCGACAGCTCGCTGTAGTACCGCGCGAGGCCGGTCTCGCCCTCCTCGTTCATGTACCCGTACGAGAAGACGAACACGAGCAGCGAGACCAGCGAGACGATGACGAGCAACAGCGAGGAGAGCGGGTCGACGTAGATGCCGAAGTGGAGGTCGAAGGTGTTGACGCCGGAGGCCCACGTCCAGATCGTCGAGTGGTAGGCCGTCGGGGCCGTCCCGCCGGTGACGTTCGCGACGGTCAGCAGCGTCCACAGCGAGAACACGAGCGATCCGGCGGTGGCGATGGCGCCGGCCGCGGCGCCCCGCCAGGGCAGGTAGCGACCGACGAGCAGCGCCACGACGAACGCGGTCGCCGGTAGCGCGACGATCGCTGGCACGTACTGGTAGGCGGTGATTGCGGTTTCGGCCGCCATGTTACCACCTCATGGTCGTCGCTTCGGTGACGTCCACGTCGCCGAAGTTGCGGTACAGTACGAGCACGATGCCGATGCCGACGGCCACCTCGGCGGCCGCCAGCGCCATGGTGAACAGGCTGAACACCTGGCCGGTGAGGTCGCCCCACTGGAAGGAGAACGCGACCAGGTTGATGTTGGCGGCGTTGAGCATGAGCTCGACGGACATGAGAAAGACGAGGGCGTTGCGCCGGGTCAGCACGCCGAAGACGCCGATGCAGAACACGGCCGCCGACAGGAAGAGGTAGTAGGTGATCGGGACAGCCATTCAGTCGTCACCTCCCCGCTCGCGGCCGCCGTCGGCGAGCGGCCGGACGTCCTCGGAGTCGCGGCGCGCGAGCGTGACGGCGCCGACCAGCGCCGCCACCAGCACGAGGTCGATGATCTCGAACGCCGCGAGGAACGAGTCGCTGGCGTACGACGCCAGATCGCCCAGGTCGAGCATGGCGAACCCGAGCGCCGCAGTGATCGACCCCTCGCCGGGGAAGCCGGTCGGCGCCGGGAACTGCGCGCCCGCGAAGACGACCCAGAAGACCACGAACAGCGCGACGGCGGCGACGCCGGCCGTCCAGTCGGCCTCGTCGGTGAGGCTGGGGCCGGCCATCAGTAGGTCACCTCGCGCGTCTGGTCCATGCGCTTGCGACGCGTGAGCAGGACCGCGAACGTGATCAACACGAGTACACCGCCGACGTACACGAGTACCTCCATCACGGCGACGAACTCGGCGCGCAACATCACGAAGTGGACCGCCACACTCAACAGCGCGACGCCCAGCATGAGCGCGGAGTGCCAGACGTCCCGCATCAGGACGACCCCCAGGGCACTCGCGATCGTGACGAACGCGAATAACCCGAACGCGATTGCGTCGTACAGTACCATCTCACGTGTTTCTGCAAGCGGCGGGCCTTTGAAGATTTCTATCAATTCGCGTGGTCCACGCCGTCGTCCCCGTCATCTGCCGAGTCGTCCGGGGACGACCGACACCCCCGTTGTCACTCCTGGTACCTGTATGGGAACTGTCGAGAACGGGCCGACCCACGGCGCGGCGGAGTTCGACCCCGCAGCGGCGTTACTGGTAGTCGACTTCCCCGTCGCCTTCGCCGACCCAGCTGCCGCGGTCGGGCTCTCTGGACTCCAGGGGATCGAGGTCGTTGTACCAGGGGACGTTCTTGAGCTGTTCCTTGTCGTAGGCGAACTCGTCTTTGGTGTCGGCGGTGAACTCGAAGTTCTCGGTGAGGACGATCGCGTCGACCGGACACACCTCCTCGCAGAGCCGGCAGTAGACGCACTGGCCGACGTGGAGGTTGTACTGCT
>JBDGSW010000183.1:0-14541 GCA_042217345.1 Haloarculaceae archaeon | reverse complement strand
AGCCGGTCCAGCCCCTGCCGGGCGGGCAGGGCCGACCGGTGCCGTCGGGGGCCGGGCAGGCGGCGCCGACGCAGCCGACGGCCGGGCAGGGGCGGGGGACGGCGCCCGTCGGCGGGGCCGGGCAGGGCGGCCAGGCCCAGCCTAGCGGCGTCGACCGGCAGCGACTGCTCGGGACGCTGCAGGAACTCGACAGCTACCTCGCAGCCCAACAGCAGGAGGCCCGCTCGGAGATCCAGGCGGTCGGCGCCAGCGAGCCGGCCCGCCAGCTGGCGGTCTCGAAACACGACGTGATCGTGCAGGTGCGCCAGACGCTGTACGACGTCTCGGGCATGCTCGGCGCCCAGGGCCCCTGAGTCACTCGCGGGGCCGCTCGGCCCACCACGCCGCCAGGCGCTCGGTGAAATCCGAGAGGTACGCCGTCCCGGCGACGGCGACGAGCAGCCCCCCGAGGGCGTCGAACAGCAGGTCGTTCATCGTGTCCGCCAGCCCGTACTGCGTGAGGACGCTCGTCGTCCCGACCAGCCGCGAGCCCGCGCTGATACTGAACTCGAGGATCTCCCAGAGGGCGCCGAACGCCAGCGTCAGCACCAGCAGAAAGACGAACAGGAACCGCGGCGGCAGTTCGAGCGCCTCGGCGTTGGCGTCGATCGCCCGCGCGACGGCGTAGCCGACGACGGCGACGACCGACGCCGACAGCAGGTGCGTCAGGTGGTCCCACCACCAGACCCGCTGGTAGACGTCGGCGGGGCTGCCCGGGAACCGGACCGTCCCGACGGCGTGAGCGAACACGGCGAGCGTGATCCACAGCGTCAGGCGCACGTCCAGCGGGACGTCGTAGTCGCGGTTGAGGATCGCCGGCACGAACGTCGCGCCCAGGCCGATTCCGGCGTTGACGACGACTCCCGTGTCGCGCTCGAGCAGGCCCAGAGCCACGATGGCCGCCAGCCCGACCTGGAGGGCCCGCGTCGCCTGGCGCTGACGGGTCGGCGACAGCCCGAGGAAGCGCCCCTCGGGCCAGGCGGACGAGCTCCCCTCGCCCGTCCCGCCCGGGCGGGCCGGCGAGCGACCGAGGCGGCCGGTGGGGCGGTCGCCGGGGGTGACGACGGCGTCGGGGAGCCGCCGGCGGTGGCGGTCGGACCGGTGGACGTAGCCAGCGAACGCCAGCCCGCCGAGCAGGCCGGCGGCCGCGGCGCCGACGAGTTCGATCATCAACTGGTGCAGCGTCTCGGGGAAGGCCACGCCGAGCGCGAGGCCGACGAACCAGCGCACCAGCGCCCACAGCGCGGCGGTCGCCAGCGTCGTCGTCGCGACGAAGAAGACGGCGAAGCGGTCGGTCAGCTCCACGGTCGACAGCAGGTCGAGGTCGACGGCGAGCAGGACCGACAGGGCCGCCACCGCCAGGTAGACGCCCAGGTCGAACGCCCCCGTGAGGCCACCGATCGAGAGCGCGCTCGCCAGCACGGGCACGGCGGCGACGCCGATCACCTCCCAGGGCGGGACGGCGTCGCGCCGGCGGAGGGCGACGGCGGGCGCGACCGACAGCGCCACGACGAGGACGCCGAAGCCGGCGTCGAGCAGCCGACCGGCCGCGAGGTTCGCCAGCACGGCGAGGCCGGCCGTGCCGGCGAGCAGCCAGCCCGCGATCGCGTTCGGCCGCGAGCCGACGCCCAGGCGCCCGACGCTCGCGTCGGTCATGGGCCCGACGCCCGGTGCCCGCGCGCTCGACCGCGCCGATCCAGCGAGTCCATCGTACGCCACCAGTCGTTCCGAAGGAGGTTTACTCCTGTCGGCTGCCTAGGCGACTACGGGTGAACGCGAGTGCAGCCACTCCGGGGGCAGGACGGCACCGAGCCGATGCGGGCCAGCGACGGCGCCCGCGGTGGATCGACGCGTCGGGGGCGCGTCGACTCGGCGTAGATGACGGGGGCACTGACGGACTGCAGCGCCGCGGCGCCGACGGGGGCCCCGTCGTGAGCGCGCTGGCTGCCGTCACGAGCTCACCGCTGCTGTCGGCGGTGGTCTTCCTCGTTGGACTCGGCGTGGTCCTGTTCAGCGTCGAGGCGTTCGTCGAACGCGTCGCGGCGACGGCCGCCGGCCTGGGCGTCTCGACGTTCTTCCTGACGGTGGCGCTGGCCGGCACGGACCTGGAGAACACGATCCTCGGCGGTGCGGCGGTCCTCGGCGCCCTCCCCGACGTGGGCCTCGGGACCGTCTTCGGCGAGGCGGCGTTCATCCTCTGTCTGGCGCTGGGGCTGGGCGGCCTGCTGGTGCCGTTCGAGGTCGAGACGCCGCCGCGATACCTGGCGCTGACGGGCGTCGCGCCGCTGGCGCTGCTGGCGCTGTCGCTCGACGGGCGCCTGTCGCGCCTGGACGGGGCCGTCCTCGTCGCCGCGTTCGTCCCCGCGATGTGGCTGCTGTACCGCTGGGAGCGCCGCCGCGACCGCCGCTACCTCCAGCCGGAGGCCGACCTCGACGACGGACTCGCCGCCGGCGGCGACACGGGGTCGAGGCGCCTCGCCGTCGAGCTCGCGGTGCTGGTGGCGGCCGTCGCCGGCATGACGCTGGGCTCGGAGCTGGCCGTCCAGGGTACGAAAGGGCTACTCGCGGCCTCGGGCGTCGCGGGGCTGGCGTTCGGCGCGACGGTCCTGAGCGTCGTCGCCAGCCTCGAGGAGCTGTTGCTGACCGTCGAGCCGGTGCGGGCGGGCCGGCCCGCGGTCGCCGCGGGCAACGTCGTCGGGAGCACGCTGTTTTTCGTGACCGCCAACGCGGGCGTGCTCGCGCTGATCCACCCGCTCGCGCTCTCGCCGTCGGTGTGGACGGTGCAGTACCCGTTCCTCCTGGGCGCGCTCGCGATCGTCCTGCTGGTCCTGTACCGTGGCGTGGTCTCGCGGCCGATCGGCGCCGGGCTCGTCGCCCTCTACGCGCTGTACTGGGTGGTGACGCTCCGTGTTTGAGTGGCTGTCCCACGCCGTCCTGGGATTCGTCCGCGCGTACGGGTACGTCGCGGTGTTCGTCTACATGGTGCTGGAGACGGCGTTCATCCTGCACTTCGTGCCCAGCGAGGTCGTGGTGCCGTTCGCGGCGAGCCAGCTGGTACACGACCCGCTATCCTTCGTCCTGTTCGTCGTCGACACCACGGTCGGCGCGACGCTGGGGAGCCTCCTGGCGTACGTCCTGTTCGGCCGCTACGGCGAGCGCGTGCTAGAACGCTACGGGCACCTGATCCACGTCACCGAGCGCGACATCGAGCGAAGCCGGACCGTGTTCATCCGCTACGGCGAGTCGTCGGTGTTCTGGGCGCGGATGCTCCCGCTCTTTCGCGCGCTCATCTCGATCCCCGCAGGCCTCGCGGAGATGGGGCTGCGCCGGTTCACCCTCTACTCGGCCGCCGGCGCGGCGCTGTTCAACACCGCGTTGACCTACCTGGTGTACTCGGGAGCCGGCACGCACTCCCCGCTCGATTACGCCGTCGAGTGGCTGCGCGCGGGACTGGGCGAGGAACTGGCGTTCGTCGCCTCGCACGTGCTGGTGGTGTTCGTCGTGCTCGCCCTGCTGGCGGGGCTGGCCGCGGGGATCTGGATGGCCCGCGGGTGGATCCGGATGCACCCCGAGCTGGCGAAGCTGTTCGCGCTGCACGTCGTGCGCCTGGTCGGGCTGTTCGTCGGCGTCGTGTTCGTCCTGGGCGCGCTGTCGGCGCCGCAGGTGGCCTTCCGGCTGCTCACCGGCGTCTGGAACGACCCGCTGTTGTGGGTCCACCTGGGCTTTTCCGAGCAGATCGCGCTGCTGCTGACGGGCGTGCTCGTCGCCTTCGTCGCGACGTTCGTCTACGAGGTGGGCAGGGTCGTCCAGATCGCGCAGGTCGCCGCCGCCGTCGAGTCGACGGTCGCGCGCCTGCGCCCGTGACCGCCGGCCGCCGCGGGCGTCCATCCGGAGGGCCTATGGCGTCGGGGCGGCTGTCGTCCCCCTATGGACGCGGCGCTTGGCCCACCCGAGAAGATGGCCGACCGGGCCGACGAGCTGACGCCGATGATGGCCCAGTACTTCCGGCTGTGCGAGCGCTACGACGACTCGCTGGTGCTGTTCCAGGTGGGCGACTTCTACGAGGCCTTCTGCGAGGCGGCCGAGCGGGTCTCGCGGCTCTGTGAGATCACGCTGACCAAGCGCGAGGACTCGACCGGCGAGTACGCCATGGCCGGCATTCCCGTCGACAACGCCGAGAGCTACATCGAGACGCTGCTGGACGCGGGTTACCGCGTCGCCGTCGCCGACCAGGTCCAAGAGCCCGAGGAGGCCTCGGGCGTCGTCGACCGCGCGGTCACCCGCGTCGTCACGCCCGGCACGCTCACCGAGGACGAGCTGTTGCGTTCGCCCGACAACAACTTCGTCGCCTGCCTCGCCCGCGCCGCGGGCGCCTACGGCCTGGCGATGCTCGACGTCTCGACCGGCGACTTCTACGCCACCAGCGCCGAGCGCGCCGACGCGATCGAAGACGAGATCGGCCGCTTCGCGCCCGCCGAGGCCGTCGTCGGCCCGGACGCCTCGCCAGACCGCTTCGACGCCGACACCATGGTGACGCCGTACGATCGGGCCGTATTCGAGCCCGACGCCGCTGCCGAGACGGTCGCGGCGTACTTCGGCGACCCCGAGGACCTGCTGGCCGAACCCGCCGAGGTCCGCGCCTGCGGCGCGCTGCTGGCGTACGCCGAGTACGCCCGCGGCGCCGAGGGCCTCGGCGAGGCGGGTGCCGGCGAGGCCGACGCCGACGGGAGCCGACTGGAGTACCTCAACCACCTGACGCGGTACGACCCGCGCGAGTACGTCCTGCTGGACGCCGTCGCCCTGGAGAGCCTGGAGCTGTTCGAGCGCCGGGCGGTCCACGGCCGCGCGGGTGCGACGCTGATCGACGTCCTCGACGAGACGGCCTGCGCGCTGGGCAGCCGCGAGCTGAAAGACTGGCTGCGCCGGCCGCTGCTCGAGCGCGAGCGCATCGAGGCGCGCCACGACGCCGTCGGCGAACTCGCCCGCGACGTTCGTACTCGCGAGACGGTACACGATCTCCTCCGCGACGTGTACGACCTCGAACGCCTCATCTCGCGGATCTCCCGCGGCCGCGCGAACGCCAGGGATCTCCGCTCGCTGAAAGATACCCTCGACGTCGTGCCGGCGATCCGCGAGGCGCTCGCCGACGCCGACTGCGACCCCCTCGTGGCGATCCGCGAGGACCTCGACGACCTCCCCGCCGTCCGCGAGCGCATCTGTGAGGCGATCCGCGCCGAACCCCCCATCGAGGTGACCGAGGGCGGCGTGATCAGCGAGGGCTTCGACGCCGACCTCGACGACCTCCGCGAGACCGAGCGCTCGGGGAAGGCCTGGATCGACTCCCTGGAGGAGCGCGAGCGCGAGCGAACCGGCATCGACTCGCTGAAGGTCGGCTACAACGCCGTCCACGGCTACTACATCGAGGTGACCGACGCCAACCTCGATCGGGTGCCCGAGGACTACACCCGCCGCCAGACGCTGAAGAACGCCGAGCGATACTACACGCCCGAACTGAAGGCCCGTGAGGACGAGATCGTCCAGGCCGAACAGCGCGCCGACGAGTTGGAGTACGAGCTGTTCCGCGCGGTCCGCTCGTTCGTCGCCAGCGAGTCCGAGCGCGTCCAGGCGCTGGCCGACACCCTCGCGCGCCTGGACGTCCTGGTCGCGCTGGCCGACGTCGCCGCCAAGTACGACTACGCGCGCCCGGAGTTCGTCGACGACCCCAGACGGACCGCGATCGACGGCGGGCGTCACCCGGTCGTCGAGCGCACGCAGTCGTCGTTCGTCCCGAACGACACGGTCCTCGACGACGACAGCTTCTTCGCGGTGCTCACGGGGCCGAACATGAGCGGGAAGTCCACGTACATGCGCCAGGTGGCGCTGATCCAGGTGCTCGCCCAGGCCGGCGGGTTCGTCCCCGCCGAGTCCGCCCGGCTGTCGCTGGTCGATCGGGTGTTCACCCGCGTCGGCGCCAGCGACGACATCGCCGGCGGCCAGTCGACGTTCATGGTCGAGATGACCGAACTCGCCGACATCCTCGCCCACGCCACCGAGCGCTCGCTGATCCTGCTCGACGAGGTCGGCCGGGGAACCAGCACCACGGACGGCCTGGCCATCGCCCGCGCGGTCACCGAGCACGTCCACGACGAGGTCGGTGCCCGCACGCTGTTCGCGACGCACCACCACGAGCTCACCGACGCCGCTGCGGACCTCCCCGGCGTCGTCAACTACCACTTCGAGGCCGAACAGGACGGCGAGTCCGTCCGCTTCGACCACGAGATCCGCCCCGGGCCGGCCGCCGCCTCCTACGGCGTCGAGGTGGCCTGCGAGGCCGGCGTGCCCGACCCCGTGGTCGAACGCTCGCGGGAGCTGCTCGACGGCGCCGACGAGTCCGGCGGTGTCGAGTCCGACGGTGCCACGTCCGAGGACGGCGCGACGGCGGCCGGCTCGCCCGTGACCGGTCATGGGCCGGCGGCGAACGGCGCCGCTGTCGAGGCAGACGGCGCGGCCGTCGACGCCGACGTCCTGGCGACGCTCCGGGACGTCAACCTCGCCGACACGACGCCGATCGAGGCGCTGACGCTGCTGTCGGAGCTCCAGGAGCGCCTCGTCGAAGCCGAGTGAGCGCGGTCGCAGGCGCTCCCTCAGTTCGTGTTCCCCTTCGCGTTGCTCCGGTAGGTGACGTTCGACGTGCTGGCTGACGACTCTCCGTCGGTCACCAGGCCGTAGTTGCTGCTTTCTGCGAGCGTCGCGTCGGCGACTGTTGCGTGCCCGCCGCTCGTGACTACCACGTTCCCGCCCGCGGGGGCGAAGGAGTACTCCTTCCCGCCGTACTCGACGAGGCAGTGTTCGAGCTTGTTGCCCGCGCTCCGGGTCTTCTCGAACTTGATCCCTTTCCAGTAGCCGGGCGTCTGCTGGTCGCCGGTGAAGGTGATCTCCTCGTTCGGTTTCCCGACGGCGGTGAACGTGCCCGCGCGCTGGTCCATGGCGACCAGAATACCCGCATTCTGGCCGAACGCGACCGTCAAGCCCGGTTCGACCGCCATCTCGCCGCGGACTCTGATCGTCACCGAGGAGCGGACCCGGTAGGGCACGTCGGTGACGGACCAGGTGGTCGACTCACCGTCCTGGACGTGTTCCTTCTTGATGTCGATGACGTCGACGTCGTTGCCGGTGTAGGCCGTCGAGTCCTCGAGGCCGTCGGCGACGCGTGCGGTGGTGAAGACAGCCCCCTTCCTGTTGGCGGTGATCTCGTTGCTGTCGAAGGACGTGATGGTCGCGCCGCCGGACCAGTCGGCGACGAACCCGTAGCCGGCGCTCTCGCGGATCGTGGTGTGATTGACCGCCAGCCGCGAGCCGTTCTTGGCGACGAGGTTCCCCGGCTCGTTCTCGAAGGAGAAGGTAGGATTGCCGGCGTACTCGATGATACAGTGGGACAGCTCGTTGGGCAGCTGGTCGGAGTTGTTGAACAGGATGCCCTGCCAGTACCCGCGGGTCTGCTGGGCGCCGGTGAAGATGATCGGGTCGACCTCCTCTGTGTCCTGGTGGCGCCCGCGGGCGGTGAGGTTGCCCACGCCGTCGTCGTGTTCACGGATCCGCAGTTAGGCGTTCTGCCCAAAGACGACCGTGCTGCCCGGCCGGATGGTCAGGCCTGCGTGGACCTTCACGTTCTGGCCGTCGGCGACGAAGTAGTCGGCGTCGAGGGCGTCCCAGGTGCTGTCTTCGGCGATCTGGCCCTGCTCGACGACGACGCGGTCGGTGTCGTTGCCGGCGTACGTCGACGTCGCCGAGAAGGCGTCGGCGTTCTGGGCCTTCGTCCACGCCGGGAGGTCGTTGACCGTTACCACGTTGTGCTCGAAGCTGTCGACCATCGCGTCCTTCGAGAGGACGACGCCGTAGGCGTCGGACTCGCGGATCAGGCAGTGCTCGACCGAGACGCGCGAGCCGTCGAAGACGACGAGGTTGCCCGCCGCCGGCGCCCAGGTGTACTGCGAGCCCCCCGCGTACTCGACCTGACAGTACTGGAGTGTGCTGGGCACCGAGTCGGCGTTCTGGAAGACGAGGCCGTCCCAGTACCCGCGGGTCTGTTGGTCCCCGGTGAAGACGATGGGCTCCTGGCAGGTGCCCGCCGCCGAGAGCGCGCTTGCCTCGCTCACCAGGATCTTCGCGCCCTGGCCGAATTTCAGTCGAGTGCCGGGTGTCACCGTCAGCGTCGCCCCGTTCTTGACGTGGAGCTTCCCCGAGACCGTATACTCAGAGCAGGTGTCGCCGATGGTCGTGTCCGCGGTGATCTGGCCGGACAGCGACTTCGCCGACGAGCACTGGTCGCCCGACAGCGTCGACTGGAACTGGCAGTTCCACCCCGCTGGGCCGGACCCACCGCCGGGCGTGGTCGTCCCCCGCTGGGACCCGCCCGTCGTCGGTGATCCGCCGCCCGTGGTCGTGGTGTCCCCCGGACTGGCCGTCTGCGTGCTATTGCTACCCTGACAGCCCGCGAGGGCACCCGCGACCGCGCCGCTCCCGATCGCCCGGAGGACCCGCCGCCGCGTCCGCGTCGCCGACTCGGTACGTTCGTCCATTCGTGTCGAAAAATTTGGATAGCGGTGTTAAGAACCCAGACACTAGCTACGTAGCGTCGCGCTGGGCGGTGCGGCGAAATCCGAACCGATTTGCCCGTCCCGTGAGCCCCTCCGAGTCGATGACCGATACCAGTCGCCACCGTGCGGTCCTGGTACAGTGGTGGATCGCCCTCGACAGCGGGTGGCAGGCCGTACTTCTGGGCTCGTTCGCCGTGGCGATCGTCCTGGCCGGCGTGACGATCCCGTGGTGAACGCCGTTCGTCGGTACGGCCCCGGCCTGGCACTGCTGGTCGCTGTCGGCCTGGCAGCGCGGCTCCTCGCTGCGGCCGTCCCGGGCGTCAACCACCTCATCGTCACGATCATACTCGGGCTCGTCGTCGGCAACGCCGTCGGCGTCCCGGAGTGGGCGGCGCCGGGCGTGACCACGCACACTCTCTGGCTGGAGGTCGGAATCGTCGTCATGGGCGCGAGCGTCCCGCTCGACCGGGTGATCGCGGCGGGTCCGACGATCCTGTTGCTGGTCGTCGCGACGGTGACGGCGACGGTTCTCGTCGTTGAACTGCTCGCGCGCTACGCGTTCGGGGTCGGCGAGGAGACGGGCTCGCTGTTGGCCGCGGGGTCGGGCATCTGCGGCGTCTCGGCCGTCGTCGCCATCGCCGAGAGCATCGACGCCGACGACGCCGCCATCGGCTACGCCGCGACCACCGTCCTCCTGTTCGACGCGACGACGCTGTTCGCGTACCCGGCCGTCGGCCACCTGCTGGGGCTCTCGGGGCCCGTCTTCGGCGTCTGGGCCGGGCTGACGATGTTCAGCACCGGGCCGGTGACCGCCGCCGGCCTCGCGTACTCGGCGGCGGCCGGCCGTTGGGCGCTGCTGGCGAAGCTCACCCGCAACTCGCTGATCGGGGTCGCCGCCGTCGCCTACGCGGTCGTCTACGCCAGCCGCGGCGAAAGCGACGGGCCGCGCCACCGTCGAACCGGGTGGGGATTCCTCTGGACGACGTTCCCGAAGTTCGTGCTCGGCTTTCTCGGCGTGCTGGTCGTCGCGAACTTCGGCGTGCTCGACGGCGCCCAGATCACGTCGCTGTCGCACCTCTCGAACTGGGCGTTCCTGTTCGCGTTCGCCGGCCTCGGCCTTGAGATCGACCTCGAGGACCTGCTGGCGGCGGGCTACCGGCCGATCCTGACCGTCGCCGTCGGGTTCGCGCTGATCTCGACGACGGCGCTGCTCGTCGTCCAGGCGCTGTGGTGAACCGCGGCGTCACTGGGTCCGGGCCGGGAGTCGCCGATCAGCCGTCGCTCTCGGCCTCACCGCCAGCGGCCGCGGGGGCGTCGCCGTCGGGTTCGAGCGCGACGAACTCCATGCCCTGCTCGGCGAGCAACTGCCGCGCCCGATCCGTCACGGAGGGCGCGACCAGAATCCCGCGGACCTCGGCGTCGGCGTGGAGGTCTCGCTGCAGGGCGTCGACGTACCGGGTCAGCTGCCCGACGGCGTCCGGGCCGACGCGGCGGCGCTTCAGCTCGACGACGACCCGGCGGCCGTCGGCGTCCTCGCCGAAGATGTCGACCGCGCCGGCGGGCGTGGGGCGTTCGGTCGACAGGGGCGTGAATCCCGGTTCCAGGACGTCCGGGTCGTCGAGGATCTGGGCCTTGAGGTCGGACTCGGTACCCACGAGCGCGAGGTCGCGCTCGTCGGTCACGTCGTAGGCGGTGACCTGCAGGACGGCGTCGAAGCTGACCAGGAGCTCCTCGGCGGGCGTCGAGCGTTCGCTGTAGAGCTCGAGCCGGCCCTCGGTGACGCGGGCCTGCTGGCTGCTGCCCGGGGGCTGCCAGTTGACCGGCTGGTGGCCCTCGTCGGTGTGGACGAGCGTCGTGCCGTCGGGCTTGCAGATGACCAGCCGGTCGCCCGGCCCGAGGTGGCTCGACGCGCGGCCCTCGTATTCGACCGTGCAGGTGCCGAACACCGAGACCACGTCGCCGCGCTCGAACGCGTCGGCGACGAACTCGCTGGCCCGCGCGGGCGTCGGGTTCGCGAGCGTCCCCACCGCCTCGCGTCCCCCCGCCGCGGCCGGATCGTCGGTCTCGCTCACTGGCCGAAAGTAGGGGACGCCGGCGGGATAAGCCCGTCGGGACCGCCCCGGAATCACCCGCCCGCCTACGGTTCTGTCGGCGACCACCTCCCGGCGTCGACGTCGGGACCGACAAGCAGCGTCCGCTCGTCGGCGACGCGCGCGAACAGCAGCGTGGCGAGCAGCGACCGTGCCGCGTCGGCCCCGAGCACGCCGTGTTCGTGGAGCTCGAGGGCGCAGTCCTTCGCGCCCGCACACCAGCCGCTCAGGAACGCCCCGTCGCGTGCGGGGTCGGACGGATCGACGGCGACGGCGCAGCCGTCGCGGGGGCGCTCGCGGTCGACGCCGGGGAGGCCGAACCAGCAGACGGCGAACGGCCGAACTGCACGGTCGGCCGAGACCAGGTACAGCGCCTCGTGCAGCTGGTAGTCGAGGTAGCGGTCGCGGATCGCGGCCAGCGGCTGGTCGCGGGCAACCGGGTCGGCCTCGACGCGCGCGTCGTCGTCCTCGGGGTCGCCGGGGGACGTCCCGGGCGCGATCGCCGCCGCGAGGGCCCATCGGTGGGCGCCCCACTGGGACTCGTGCAGGTCGTAGCGGTCGGGGTCGCGTTCGTAGGCGACGAGTGCGCGTGCTCCCACGGCTGGGCCGAGGTGGTCCCGGATTCGGGCATAAGTCTGGGGTCGCCGATTCGACAGGTGGACGAGAAGGACTTTCGCGGCGAGGGGCCAACGACCGGTCGTGACCGACGTCGCCGATCCCGACGGGCTGGCCTGGCTGTTGAACGTCGGGATCTTCCTCGTTTCCGCTCTGTTGAGCCTGCTGACGGCGCTGACCTGGCGGCGCGAGCGCGACCGCAAGCTCCTGGTGGTGACGCTCGCGTACTTCCTGTTCGCGCTCCGGGGCGTCGCCGCCCTGCTGAGCCCCTTCGTCGAGCTCTCGCTGGAAGGGCCCGAGGCCCACCCGGTGGTGGTCGCCGTCGCCGAGCTGTTCACGCATCTCTCCCCGCTGCTGGTGCTGACCGGGCTGGTGTTGTTCTTCGTCGCGTTCACGCGCTCGTAGGTGTACGGATGGACGAGCCCGAATTCGACCTGGAGTCGCGCCGGGAGCTCTACCGGGCGATCCGCCACGCGCCCGGCGTCCACGTTCGCGAGCTCGAGCGGCGCCTGGACTACGCGAAGGGGACCGTCCAGTATCACCTGCGCTGGCTGGCCGATCACGACCTCGTCGAGGTCCACACCGACGGCGAGTTCTCGCGGTACTACCCGGCCCACGAGCTCGACGACGACGAGAAAGCCACCGTGTCGGCGCTCCGGCGGACCTACTCCCGGGAGGTCATCGCCCACCTGGCCGCCGACGGGCCGCTGACGACGACCGACCTCGCCGATCGGATCGCCAAATCCCGCTCGACGGTCTCCTGGCACCTCTCGCGGCTGCACGACGCCGGCCTCGTCGAGAAG
The DNA here is from genome assembly GCA_042217345.1 of Haloarculaceae archaeon. Lineage (GTDB taxonomy): Archaea > Halobacteriota > Halobacteria > Halobacteriales > Haloarculaceae > Halorientalis. The sequence goes on along the minus strand of JBDGSW010000183.1, from coordinate 2,397 downwards.
CGCCGGGACGGTCGCCGCGTGGAGTACGCGCTGGTCGACCGCGACCGGGTGCTCGAACTGTACGCCGTCTACGAGGAGAGCTTCACCGATAGACTGCTCGACAACGTGCTCGACGTCTGGAACGCCTGACTCAGACGCCGACGACCTGCCGGATGCCCGTGCCCAGGCCCACGAGGAACTTGACGACCAGCGCCGCCGCGAGCGTCAACACGCCGAGCGCCACCAGGTGTTCGGTGAGCCCGACCACGTCGGTGCCGATCGCGACCGCGTGAACGACGCCGAAGCCGAAGCCGACGTAGGCGCCCGCGTGGACCAGCGACGGGTTCTCGAAGCGCCACGGCGCCAGGAAGCTGGCGACGGCAAGCAGAATCGCGCCCAGCGACAGCGCGCCGAGGGCGACCCCGGCGGCGAACAGCCAGCCCGGGTACTGCGGCGGCGGCGCCAGCCCCGCGCCAAGCAGCAAGGCGTCGAGCGTCCCGGTGACGCCGTGCATCCCCGCGACGATCAGGCCGAACGTCGCGAGTTCAGTGTGGTAGTGTCGCGACAGCGCGTGCATCGTCGCCGGGTGGCGCGTCCTGACGAACACGCCCGTCAGCGTCGCGATCCACAGCGCCGGCAGCGCCACCAGAGCGGTCCCGCGGTCGAGCAGCCACACGCCGGTCACGAACGCCCCGGCCATCACGACGCCCCCGAGCGCGTGACGATCACGACGTGCTGGCCGGTCCGGCCCGCGCTCCCGGAGCGACTCCTGGCCCCGTCATCGTCGCCACTGCTCCGTCGATCGCTGTCCCCGTCGCCGTCGGCGGCCCGACGCTTCGTCGCCGTCGACCGATCGGAACACTGCGCGGCGGCGTCCTGGTGTGCGGCGTCGGCCTGGGGACAGGTCACGGTCGGGCTCGCGTGGTCGGTCGTGGCCGAGCGGAACGCGGCGACGGTCGAGACGGTCGACAGCGTCGCGAGGATCACCACCAGCGCCACCAGCGGGCGGACCAGGTCACGCGAGATGCGCATCGAACCCCTCCGTTTCCCTGAAGACGCCGTCGTGGACGAGAAACGCCTCGGCGCCGTCCCAGTCGGCGAGCAGTTCGACGGCCGCGTCCGGGTGCAGGGCGGCGCCGGTCGTCGCCAGCACGTCGGCTTCGGTGCAGTCGCGGCGCGCGACGACGGTGACGAGTGCGCTGCGGGCGCCGACGTCGCCCTCCGTCGGCCGGTAGATGTGGTCGACGCCGTCGCGCCGGCGCTTGTACGCCCCCGAGGTCGCCACCGCCCAGTCGGTGTCGAGCGCCCGGAGCGGGTCGCCGTCCCACGGGCTCTCGACGGCGACGGCGCCGTCCGTCGGGCCCGCGATGTCGCCGCCGCCGTTGACGTAGCCCCGCCGACCCGGCCCGGTCAGCGCCGCGTGGGCGCGGTCGACGATGTAGCCCTTCGCGATGCCGTTGAGGTCGAGGAGCCGGGAGGCCGTGACGGTCGCGCCGTCGACGGCGATCTCAGCGGGCTCCCACTCGGGTTCGGGCACCGTCCCGACCTCGCGGATGTAGTCCTTGACGGCCCGCTCGGTCGCGCCGTGGCGGACGCTGAACGCGCCGTCGGTGCGCTCCTCGTACTCGCTGGCGCGCCGGACGAGCGTCGCGACGTGTTCGTTCTCGACCGTGCCATCGCGCGCGAGCGCGGCCACGTCGCTGTCGGGATCGAAGGCGTTCAACTGGGCTTCGAGGTCGCGGGCGACCCGCTCGGCTGCGGCGACGCCCGCCGCGGCTCGCACGCCTTCGGCGTGGACCTCGAAGGCGGTGTCACAGCACTCGAAGGTGCGCGTTTCGCTGCCGAGACTGCCGTAGAGGGCGTCGATCGCCGTCACAGCCCCACCCCCAGCGCGGCCGCCACGAAGAGGCTCGCGAGAACGCCCCACAGCGCGTACTGGACCATCGCCTCGGCGGGGACCGGGTAGCGCAGCTCGCGGAGGACGGCGCCGATCTCGCCGACGGTCTCGGCGGCGACGCCGGGCTCCGATCGGAACTGTTCGAGGCGCCGCCTGTCGATCGGCCCGAGTTCGCCGGGCTCGTGGGTCTCGTGGAGGTGTCTGCGGTAAGCCCGTTCGTCCCCGACGCGTGCTCCGCAGTAGGTGCAGGCGTCGGGCGTCGAGCGTCGATTGGTCGCCATCGATTCCCGGTTTCCCCGACGCCGGGATAGGGTTTCGCGTCCACCCCTCGAAACGTCGTCCAGTCCTCGAAACGACGCGTCGGTCGGGGCCGGTGGACCCGTCGACCCGCCGAATTGACGACTCTATATAAGTGTTTCTCGGAATGAACTGTATGCCGCTATATCAAAAACATCCGCCGTTGCTCACCACGTTTTCGGGATCTCGATAGCTACAAACCACCAGACAACTGATACACTGCT
>JBDGSW010000105.1:0-14622 GCA_042217345.1 Haloarculaceae archaeon | reverse complement strand
TACGCGATTCACGCCCGCCGTAAACGGCGGGATTCTCTCGCTGACTAAAGATAGCCGAAGGTCCAGCTCAGCTCGGGCATGTTGTAGGGGCCGCCGTCGAAGTTCATGCCGTAGACGCCGACGACGAACGTAAGCGGGAGGAAGATGGTGGCGATGACCGTCAACACGCGCATCACCTCGTTGGTCGACTGGGCGACGGTGTTGAGGTAGATGTCGCGGGTGCCCGCCGTCAGGTCGCGATAGGTCTCGGCCAGGTCGACGACCTGGACGAGGTGGTCGTAGACGTCCCGGAAGTACTTCTCGTTCTCTGTACGGATCTGCGGGGCGTCCCCGCGAGCGAGGACGCTGACGGCCTCGCGCGCTGGCCAGGCGATCTTCCGGAAGGCCAGCAGGTCGCGGCGCAGGGCGTTGATCGCCTCGAGGGTCTCGATGTCCGTCGAGACGATGACGTCCTCCTCGATGGCCTCGATCTGGTCCTCGAGGCGGTCCAGCAGGTCGTAGTACTCGTCGACGAGCACGTCGAGAACGCGCGAGGCGGTGAAGTCCGGGCCGCGCTGGAGGTAGCGCTCGTCCTCGCGGACGACGGCGTCCCAGACGCGCCCGATCGGGTCGTCGTCGGTCGTCGCGATCGTCACCACCCAGTCCTGGCCGAAGCAGACGCCGACGGGGTCGTCGCGTATCTCCTCGTCGAACGTCGACTCGCCGCGGCTGAGCTCGACCGTCTTCGCCAGCGTGAACGTGAACGAATCGAAGCGTTCGGTCTTCGGGCGGACGTCGTTGACGACGTCCTCGATGACCAGCGGGTGGATCTCGAACGCCTCGGCCACGCGGTCGAGCTCGGCCTGGTCCGCGTCGGCGACGCGTATCCACGTGGTTCCGCTGGCCGCACGCGCGGCCGCCAGGTCGTCGTACTCGGTGACGCCACGGTCGCCGTAGGTGACCGCCGCGATCACGCCTCGATCGCCTCCGCACCGGACAGCCCCGTTGCGAGCAAGAGCAACCCGAGCATCACGGCCGTGACCGAGAACGCCCGCCCCGGGAACGCGTACCAGACGCCGACGCTGTAGCCCGCGAGGCCGAGCGCGAGGAGCCCGACGCCGGCGGCCAACTCCCAGTTCATACCGCTTCCGTGTCGGGCCGAGGCCAAAAGCGTTCACCGGATCCGCGGCGGTCGTCGAGCGGACGACCCATCACGCGACCGTCACGCGACCGTCGGACGCGCGGCGCACGCGGGGCCGGAATCGGCCGGAGACGACCGGACGACGGCGAACGGACGGGTACAACCTTTAACTCGGTGCGCCCGCAAGAGGGGCTATCTGCCCGACATGACGATCAACCCACGCGACTACGACCTCGACGAACTGCGGAAGATGGCCCGCGAGCGCGGCGACGGCCCGCGCAAGCCGAAAAACGGCGACGCCGAGCGCGAGACCGACGTCGGCGGCTGGGGCTCCGACGACGCCGACGCGGCCGCGGACCCCTCGCGCGAGCGCTTCGAGGAGGGACTGTACCGCGAGTTGCTCCCGCTGGAGGCGGCCGTCGACGACCTCGAGAAGCCCTACCTGGCGACCCTCCCCGAGAGCTACGCCGCGGAGTTCACCATCTTCGAGTGGCTGGAATACCTCCTGGACGCGTTCGGCTACCAGGGCACGACCGAGGCGCTGGCGTACTACGAGTCGGTCGGGTGGCTCACCGAGGACGTCCAGGTCGCGCTGAACGACTACCTGCTGGGCATCGACGAGGCCGCGGCCGGGGCCAACGACGGCGACGTCGACGACCACAAGCTCAGCCTGGTCTACGTCGCGCGCCTGGTCTCGATGCAGTGACGGTCGGGCCGCGTGGCGGGCGCTTCTATCGATTTTGATTTTCGAGGGCGAGAATATATACCACACCCGAGAGAACCGCCGAGCCACATGAGCGACGCCGACACAGCGTCCGGCGAGGCGGCCGAGGACGCCGCGGCCGACGAAGAGATCATCAGCGACAGCGGGGCCGACGCCGACACCGGGTCGGCCGACACCGAGGCCGCCGACGAGGGCGCGGACGAGGCCGCCGCCGGGGAGATCGTCGAGGACGCCGGCGCGTCGTCGGGCAGCGACGCCGGGGACGGCGGCCCGGTCCCGATCGGCGTGAAACTCGGCAGCACGCGGACGGTGATCGCGCTGCCGACCGGCGACGACGGCGACCTCCGGGTGATCCGGACGCTGACCTGCATGGCGACGTACGACGACCCGATCACGGGCGAAGAGCGGGTCATCTACGGGGACGAGGCCGCGACCGAGTATCCCGACCGCGCGGAGTTCATGCTCCGCTCGGGCCTGCCCGAGGACGACGAGCGCGCCGAGCTGACCAAGAAGTTCTTCGACGCGCTGCTCGAGGAAAACGACGTGCCGGAAAACAGCGCGGTCGTCTACGCCATCCCCACCATCGACAACCGCGCGGGGCTGGCGAACCTCGAGTCGGTCATCGCCGAGAGCGCGATCGGGTCGGCCACGGTCCAGAGCTACCCCGAGTCGCTCTGTGGCTCGATTCCCGCGCTGGGCGAGGACCTGGAGGCCATCAGCGAGATCTTCGTCTCGGTCAACATGGGGTCGACGAACCTCGAGGCCTCGGCGTTCCGCCGCGGCGAGCAGCTCGCGCCGTTCGCGACCGGCGCGGTCACCGGCAACGAGGTCGACCGGATGATCGCCAACAACGTCGAGGAGGAGACCCAGGGCCGGGTCAACATCGACCCGACGACCGCCCGCGAGTACAAGGAGGACCACGCCGACTTCGTCGACTTCGAGCCCTTCACCGACGTCATCCAGCAGCCCGGCGGCGGCTCACACGAGTTCACCATCGAACGCAGCGTCATGGACGCCTGCAACGACTACCTCGACGCCGCCGTCGACGAGATCGCCAACACGTTCCTGCCCGAGCTGGCCAACGACTACATGAAGGTCTACCAGCTCGCGCTCGACCAGCCGATCGTCCTCACCGGCGGGATGGCCTGCATCCCGGGCGTCGTCGAGGAGTTCGAGCAGCGCCTGAGCGAGGAACTCCAGCGCGATGTGACGGCCGTCGCCCCCGAGCGGGCCGACCTCTCGGCGACGATCGGCGCCCAGCGGATCGCCCAGCACCTCGTCGACAACGACGCTTACTGATCGCCCGCCCAGCAGCGGTGCCAGCGGATCACGGCCGGCTGGCTGCCGTCGGCCGACCCGCCGTGAGCCGCCTCGGTCGCCGTCGGTCGGCCGGTCGATCCCGGTCGCTCGTCGCCGCTCGCGGGCGAGGCCGCCTCGCGCGTGCGGCCCAGCCCGTCGGGAAACTCGATGGTCAGTCGCGGCATTCGTACCCACGCTGTAGCCCGACCGGGCACGTAAACCCCTGTCAGACGGCCGGCGTCGGACCGACTGACGCCGACGCCGCCCTCGAGCGGCGAGCGGCTTTCTTACAGCCCCGTCACGGCTAAGTTGAACGTCTGACGCCGGCATGGTTGAGCGCATGACTGAATATCAATCAGCACCAGGGTAGGAGTGCACAACCGCCATGCTCGCATCCGAGGAGGAACCGACGATCGCCGACGACGAGCTGCTGACTGGCACGGGCAGCGGTGGGCTGTTCACGAGCGGCTACCTGCGCGACCGGCCGCTCATCGAGTATCTCGGCGACGACGAGCGGGTCGCGTACCTCCTCACGAACACCAAGAAGGGCGTGCGCCGCGACGGCGAGGACGACCGGACCGCGTTGACGCCCGGCGACGGCTACCGGGCGATGCTGGCGGTGACCGACACGCGGGCGCTGTTCGTGGTCGGCGACTGCGACGCCGACGGCGACGCGGTCGTCTCGATCCCGTACGACGCCGTCGAGGACGTCAAGTCCGGGCGGTCGGTGCTGCGGAAGTACGTCGACGTCTGGACCACCGAAGGGGTGCGCTGGCGTTTCCCGGTCCGCGCGACCGTCGACGTCGGGCCGGCCGCCTCCTACCTCGAGCGCGCGGCCGTCGTCTGGTCGCGCGTCGAGAGCCAACTCCGCCACGCGCGCCGGCAGCTGGCGGGCGTCTCCGACCACCTGGCCGAGGGCGACCACGACGCGGCCCGGGAGGCGGCGGCCGCGGCCCGAGAGCACGTCGAACAGGCCCGACGGAAGGCACCCGACCTCACCGCGGACCGCGACGACGCCGTCTGGACGCGCATCGACCAGGCGGAGACCCAGTTGGCCGAAGCGGTCATGCGCCTGCACCGCTCGCGGGCGAGGGCCCGCGTCGACGAGGCCCAGCGACAGTGGCGCGCCGAGCAGTACAACGCGGCCTACGACGCCTTCCTCGCGGCACGCAACCAATTCGAGCGCGCGCGAGACGTCGCGGCCGAACACGGCTTCGACGCCCTGTCCGACCTCCGCGCGGCCGCCGACGAAGTCACCCACGAACTCGATCGCCTCTCGAAGGCGCCGCTCGCCCGAGCCGAGACGGCCCACGAGCGGGCGCGCGCAGCCGCGAGTCGGGCACGGACCGCAGAGCACCTCGAAGCCGCACTGGAGAGCTACCAGACCGCGCTGGTGCTCGACTGGGGCAACGACGACCATCGCTTCGCTGGCGACAGCGCGCGCCTCCGCGAGACCGTCGAGTCGATCGTCGCCCAACTGGTCGCGGTTCGCCGCGAACTCGCCGACCGTCACCGCAGCGCGGGCGAGCGTCTGCGCGCCGAGGGAGCGACCGAGCCCGCGCAGGAAGCGTTCGCGGCCGCGCGCGACGAACTCGACGCCGCGCTGGCGGTCGCCGAGGAGCTCCGGCCGGACCTGGTCGACGACGTCGAGGCCGACCGGGCGGCGCTCGCCGAGCGGTTCGACGACGCTGACGGCCCGAGCGCCGATCCGTCGAGCGGCGGTGCGGGCGAGAGCGGGCGCGCGGACTGAGGCGGGCGCCCGCGCGGACGGGAGCTATTTGACGGGGGCGGTCCAACCGCCGGCAATCACATGTGTAGCCCGCTGGCCGCCGTCCCCGTCGACGCCCTCCGCGAGCGATACGGCGCCGCCGCCCGCCAGCGCCTGCGCGACGGCGGACGCCTCGCCGACGCCTTCGAGACCTGGCGGTCGTTCGTCCGCGAGAGCCACGGCGACGTGTTCGCGGGGCTGGCGGCCGACGGCGAGGCCGCCGGCCCGGCGGCCGAGCGAGTGTTCGTCGACGCACTGACGGTCGATTTCCTGCTCGACGGGCTGCTCGACGCGATCGAGGACTGCACCGGCGTGACGATCGTCGAGCGCGACCCCGGAGCGGGCACCGGTGCGCTGGACGTGGGTTTCGGTGAGCTGCACGACGAAGTCCTGGCGCCCAGCGAGGGGCGCGACCGCGTCCGGGCCGCCGTCGGCCCCGACGACCTCCGGGCGCTCGGCCCGGACGACCTGGGAGCGCTGTACCGCCGCGTCGTCGACCGGCAGGTGCGGCACGCACTCGGGGAGTACTACACGCCCCTCGGCGTCGCGGCGCTCGGCGTCGACGCCGTGGCGGGACCGGACTTCGCCGAGGCGACGCTGCTCGATCCGGGCTGCGGCGCTGGCGCGTTCCTCGTCGCCGCGATCGAGCGCAAGCGGGCGGCGCTAACCGCGACCGGTCCCGACGCCGTCGTCGACGCCGTCACGGGATCGGTCGCGGGCGTCGACCTGAACCCGGTCGCCGTCAGGAGCGCACAGGTGGCCTACGCCGCGGCGCTGTTCGACGAGCTCGCCGCCGCCGAGCGCGCGACGGTCGAACTCCCAGTCACGCTCACGGACGCGCTGGGACTGACCCGCGATGACCCGCTCGTGCTACCCGGAACGGGACGGGTCGACGCGGTGGACGTCCTCGCGGGGAACCCGCCGTGGGTGCCGTGGGAGCGGCTGGCCGATCGGGTGAAAGCCCGCTTCCGCGAGCGCTACGTCGACGAGCTCGGCCTCCAACCGCACGCCGGCGCGGCCGCTCGTCTCGGCCACAGCAACGACGACGTCTCGATTCCCTACGCGTGGACATGCGTCCACCGCTACCTGCGCGATGGGGGCGCTGCAGCGTTCGTCCTCAAGCGCGACGCCGTCCGCGGGCCCGCGGGGGCGGTCCTACGGCGGCTCCGGGTGGGCGACCGCTCGCTCGCGCTCGAAGGAGTTCAGGACCTGGCGGCGCTGTCACCGTTCGCCGACGGGCGCGCGGACGCCGCGGTCTACGCCTTCCGCGCGGAGGCCGAGCCGTCGTTCCCCGTCGAAGCGACCGTCTGGACGCCCGACGGCAAGGCGGCCACGTTCGGGTCGCTGTCGGGGCTGCGGGACGCGACCGAGCGGCGACAGACACAGCTCGTCCCGCTGGACCGCGCCGAGCCCGCCTCGGCGTGGCTGCGGGCCGACGCCGACCGCGCGGCGCTGGGCGAGTGCGCTCACGACATCCGACACGGGCTGAAAGACGACGCCAGCGCGGTCTTCGGGCTCGACCGTGCGGACCTAGAGAACGTCGACGCCGAGACGGTCTACCCCTATCTCCGGTCGCGCCACGTCGGGAAGTACGGCGTCAGCGGCCACGACCTCCGGCTGGTCCCCCAGCGACGCGCCGGCGAGGACAACGAGGACGAGCTCCGGCGCGAGCACCCGGCCACCTACGCCTACCTCGATGCCCACCGCGAGGCGCTGACCGACCGAAAGTCCTCGTGGCTCGACCAGGGACCGTTCTACTCGGTGTTCGGGCTGGGGCCCTACACCTGGGCCGACTACAAGGTGGTCTGGTGCCGGCTGAACTTCAAGCCGGACTTCGCGGTGGTCTCGACGCGGACTGACCCCGACCTCGGTGAGCGACCGGTCGTCCCCGGCGACCACTACATGTTCGTCGCGACCGACGACCGCGAGGCGGCGCACTTCCTCTGTGCCCTGCTGAACGCCGCCCCCTACCAGCGGACGCTCTCGGACATCGCCGGCGGGAAGGCCGGCCTCTCGAAGGCCGTCGTCTCCGAGCTGGCGCTGCCGCCGTACTCCGACACCGAGCGGCGCCGGCGGCTGGCCGCCCTCTCCGTGCGCGCCCACGAGCGAGTCGCGGCCGTCGCCGACGGCGCCGTCCCCGCTCCGGACGACGACCCCGAGCTCGCCGCGATCCAGGCCGAGATCGACCGGCTCGTCGAAGCCGGGCTGGCGGCGGGAGCGTTCGGCTGAGGCGGCGCCGACCTGTCGACGCTGGCACCGGTCGGGCGGATGATTAATTACGGAGGAGCAACAAGAGATAGAGCGAACGGAGTGGGAACGATGGGGGGCAAGCTCGACATCGACGAGAGCTCGGCGGCGGCCGCCGGGACCGGACGGACGGGGGACTTACTGCGGGCCGGACCAGTGAGCGGTCGCTTCGAGGGGACCGAGCGGGCGGCGTACGTCCTGACCAACGAGAAACACGGGCTGAAGCGCGAGGACGACGACGGGGGGCGCGTCTTCGAGCCCGCGGCCGACTGCGGCGCGGTCCTGGCCGTGACCGACGAGCGCCTGCTGTTCGTCGTCGGCGGCGCCGGCGTCGGCGGCACCGACGACTACGCCGTCTCGATCCCCTACACGGAGGTCCGCTCGATCGAGACCAGAGAGGGCCTGTTCCGCAGCCGCGTGACGGTCACGACGCGGATCAGCGACCGCTACAAGTTCCGGGTCGCCGGCGGCGACGACCTCCCCGCGGTCGAAGCGTTCGTCCGGGACGCCGTCACCCACTGGGTCACCGTCGATCGACAGCTCGAACGCGCGCGGGACACCCTCGCCGAGATCGACGACCGCATCGAGGCCGGCGAGCCCGAGGCGGCGGCCGAGGCCGTCGCGCGGACGCGGTCGCTGCTCACTGAGGCCGAGGACGTCGTCGACGAGTTCGACGCCGGCGGACAGGGCATGGCCCGCCAGATCGAGCACCTCTCGACGCGACTCACCCAGACCGAACTGCGCGCGCACCGCCGCCGCGCCGACCAGCTGGCGGCCGCCGCCGAACAGCGGCGCCGGCGGGGCGACTCCGAGGGCGCCCTCGAGCGCTACGTGGCCGCGCAGTCCCAGTACGACCGGGCGATCGCGCTCGCGTCCGACGGGGAGTACTTCAAGGTCGAGGAGATCCGCGAGGAGCGCTCGGCCGTCACGCAGGCGCTGGCCCAGCTCTCCGCGGAGCCGCTGGTGGCCGCCGCCGACGCGTCGATCACCGCCGTCCAGGCCGACGAGCCGGCCGTCGAGGCCTGGCGGCGCGCCCTGGAGACCTGCCACGACGTCGCGGGCCTGCTCGCGCGCCACGGCGAGCACTTCGACGGCGACCCCGACGCGCTGCGCATGCAGGTCGAGTGGGCAGCCGGGAACCTGCTCTCCGCCCACCGCACGGCCGCCGAGCAGGCCGAAGCACGCGCCGAGGAGTGCCGCGAGGCGGGCGACGCCGCCTCGGCCCGGCAGGCCTACCGCGCCGCCCGCGACCACCTCCGGCGCGCCCGCGACGTCGCCGCCGAGTTCCGCACCGGCGACCCCGCCCCCTTCGAGCGCGAGCGCGAGCGGCTGGCGGACGCACTGGCCGACGTCGGCCGCGAGCCCGTCGCCCAGTGATCAACCCCTGGTTCCGGCCGCCTCGACCGCCTGCAGCTGTACCTCGTCGGCCAGGTCGTCCAGCTCGGCGAGACCGCTGACGTCCGTCTCCCGCTCGGGCAGCACCTGCACCGGGAGGTCGGGGAACGTCTCGCGCACCTCGGCGACCATCGCCTCGTGAGCAGCGGCGCGCGACTGACAGCGGTCGCAGTCGGGCGCCGGGTCGGCGAGCACCTTGTTCACGACGAGGCCGCCGACTGGGACGTCGACCTCGCGGAGCTCGGCGACCAGGCGCTCGGTCTCGGCCAGAGCCATCCGTTCGGGGATGAGCACGATGGTAAAGGAGGCGCGCTCGGGGTCGCGCAGGAGGGCTGCCACCCGTTCCATGCGATCTTCCAGGTCCGCCAGCTCGTCGCCGGCCGCGTCGTCGTCGCGGCCGAAGTAGTAGGCGGGCCCGAGCATCATTCGCTTGGCCGAGTCGGCGAGCCGGCGGACCTGTCCGCGGACGGAGATGGCGGTCCGGACGGTCGCGCCGACGATCTCGGGCGTGTCGAGCAGCCGGAGGGTGTGGCCGGTAGGTGCGGTGTCCAGCACGAGGTACTCCCAGCGGTCGGATTCCGCGTACTCCAGCAGGGTGTCCAGCGCCGCCACCTCGTCGCCGCCGGGGGCGATACCCGCGGCGAACAACTCCTCCAGGTCCCGGTCCTCGACGTCGACGCCGACCTCGCCGAACTCCTCGAGGAGGTCGGCGAACAGTCGTTTGTACGTCTCCATGCGCTCGGCGGGATCGATCTCGACGGCCCAGAGGTTGGCGTCGATCGCGGTCGGCTTGCCGCCGATCGACTGCTCGAACGAGTCCGACAGCGAGTGGGCCGGATCGGTCGAGACGACGAGCGTGTCGGCCCCTTCGCGTGCGAGCGCCAGCCCCGTCGCCGCCGCACAGGTCGTCTTCCCGACCCCGCCTTTCCCACCGAACAGTAGGTACTGCGTCACGCGAGTGGGTACCACGTTCCGCCGGAAGTACGGACCGGTCGTTCCCACTGCGCGACAGCGTGTCAGCTAGTCGACGACGCTCGGGAGCGAGAGGATGCAGCGCTACCCGGACGACGGTCACCGGGGGTGGACGCGGCGGAGGCGGTGGGACGGCTACAGGAAGTCGTCGTCGCGGCCGCTGGCGGGGCCGCCTGCGGGATCCTCGGCGGTGTCCCACATGTCGTCGGCGTACTCGTCGGCCATGTCGGGCGCGCCGCGGTCGTCGCCCGACGTATCCCGGGTGTAGGCGTCCAGACCGGCCGAGAGCAGCTCCTCGACGGCCTCCTCCTCGGTGACGAACTCCTCCTCGACCAGGCGGTCGAACTGGGCCTGTACGTCCTGCGGAAGCGAGACTTCGACGGTCGGCACAGGCGTTGGTACCGACTCGGACGGGTTTAATCTTGGGCCTCCACTGTTTGGTGCCGGCAATTCCGCGCGCGAACCTCGCGCCACCGCGCGGTGTTTCGCTCCCGACACGCCTTTGCGCCGCCCGCCCCAACCGCCGGACGATGGGGCGGCTCGCGCTGCGGACCCTCATGGTCCTCGTCGGCCTGTCAGTGCTCGCCGTCTACGGGATCGCCGCGTACCTGGCCTTCCGGCTGCTCGTCGCGCTGTGGCTGGCGCGTCCCCCGCTGGCGACGACGCTGCTGCTCGTCGGCGGGCTGACCCTGCTGCTGGGGTACCTGAGTTACCAGGTCACGACGACGCAGCTGCTGGCCGGTCTCGACGCCGCGGAGCTCCCGCGGGCGCGCGCGCCGGACCTGTATCGACGCCTCGACGCAATCGCCGACCGGATGGCCGTCGAGCAGCCGCGCGTCTTCGTCGCGGACATGCCCCTGCCCAACGCGCTGTCGCTGGGCGGCGCGCGCGGCGGGGCCGTCGTCGTCGACCGCGCGCTCTTTCGCATCCTGCGGCCCGCGGAGCTCGACGGCATCGTCGCCCACGAGCTGGCCCACCTCGAGAGCCGCGACGGGCTCGTCCAGACGCTGGCGTTCAGCCTCACCCGTACCGCCGTCGGCGTGCTCACGGTCGCGCTGTTGCCCCTCCTGCTGTTCGCGACGGGGCTGTCGCGGGGACTGGCGTGGATCCGAGGGCGCCCCGGCGGGCGCGGCGGGCTCGGTCCCGGCGGGTTCCAGGCGCTGGTCAACGGGATCGTCGCCGTCGTCCTGCTCGGGCTGTTGGTGCTGGTGCGTGCGCACTCACGGCGCCGGGAGTACGCCGCCGACGACCGCGCCGCCGCGGTGACCGGCCGGCCGGTCGCGCTTGCGCGCGCCCTCCGGAAGATCGAGCGCGTCAGCGAGCCCGAGTGGGGGCCGCTGTCACCGCTTTACACCCGCGGCGATGAGGACCACTCCCTGGCGCGCGTGCTCTCGACGCACCCGGCGACCGACGATCGCATCGACCGGCTCCTCGAGCGGGCCGATCGATCGCCGGCCGACCGCTGACGGCCCCGGGGGTTGCGACGGCAGGCACGCGGCCTAAGTGGCGAGCCGGTGTATGCAGGCTCGTACGATGGGTGCCCTCCCGCCCCGCCTGCGGCCGCGTCGCTACCACGTCCGCGTCGTCCTCGCCGTCGTCGTCGCGCTCACCCTCCTCTCGGTCGCGCAGTCGTACCTCGTCAACGAGGTCACCGCCGCCGACGTCGCGACGCCCACCGACGACGGGCGGCTCGTCGTCACGATCGACGCCGCCGGCCCTAGCCAGCTGGTCGCCTACGGAGCCGACGGCTCGGTCGTCTACCGGAACCGCACCTGGCAGGTCTACCACGACGTCGATCCCAGCCCCGCCGGCGCCGACAGCGTGATGTACGTCGCCACCAACCGCGTCCCCGCTGATCGCTGCGCTGCCGACAGCTGTACGATGAACGTCGTCGAGCGCATCAACCTCTCGACGGACGCGGTGACGCGGTTGGCCACCTGGGTCGGCTCGGCGGCCGGCTCCTCGCAGATCCACGACGTCGACCGCGTCAACGACTCCGTGCTACTGGTCGCCGACATCAGCTACCCCGATCGGGTGTTCATGTACAACACGACGACCGACCAGGTGATCTGGCAGTGGCACGCCAGCCAGGCCTACGAGCCCGACAGCGGCGGGGCCTATCCCGCCGACTGGACGCACATCAACGACGTCGAGTACCTGCCCGACGGCCGCGTGATGGCCGACATCCGCAACCAGGACCAGGTGGTGTTCATCCGACCCGGCGAGGGGGTCCAGAAGAACTGGACGCTCGGCGCCGACGGAAACCACTCGCGGCTCTTCGAGCAGCACAACCCCGACTACATCCCCGCGAGCCAGGGTGGGCCCGCCGTGCTCGTCGCTGACAGCGAGAACAACCGCGTCGTCGAGTACCAGCGCGCGAACGGCTCGTGGCACCGCTCCTGGCAGTGGGCCGACGAGCGCATGCAGTGGCCCCGCGACGCCGACCGCCAGCCGAACGGCCAGACGCTGATCGTCGATTCGCACGGCTCGCGCCTGCTCTCGGTCGCCCCCAACGGCTCGGTCACGTGGTCCCACCCGTTCCCCACCGGCGGGTACGACGCCGAACTCCTGGACACCCCGCCCGAGAGCGCCGGCCCGAGCGCCGCGCGCCTGCACGCCCAGTCTCACACCCCCGCCACCGACGGGCTGCGTCCGTCGTACCTCCTGGTCACGCTCGTCCCGCCGCGGCTGCTGCACGCCCTGCTGTTCGTCCTCCCGACGTGGACGACCGCCCTCGACGCCGTCCTCCTGTTGCTGGCCGCCGGCCTCCTCGCGCCGTGGCTGGCGATCGAACTCGGCGTCTTCCTGCAGGCCCGCGCCCGCGAACTCACAGTCGAGGCCGGCGTCGGCGACCACCTCCCCTCCGAGGACGACTGACGCCCGCCCGTTTCGACGCCCGAGCCGACCGACGCAGTTAGGACCCCGCCGACCCCGCGGTGGGGCATGTGTCTGCCGACTCTACAGGAGTGCAGCGAAGCCGGCTGTGACCGCTACGCCATGCGCGGGACGACCCTGTGTTTCGGCCACGCGCCGATCGAGGACGTCGTCTTCTGAATCGGGTTCGCCGGGCGGCTGCCTCGCCCGTCCGGAGCCCGGACACTCAAGCCTCCGGCACGGGTAGTAACACCGAGCGATGATTCACCGCGCCGAGTCCGCGCGACCCGTCGACCCCACAGCTCAGTCGGAGGACCGTTGAGATGGCCGGCCCGCACCAGGACCAGCCGCTCGCGAGAGCCGGCCCCGCGCTCGCAGACGCTCGGGCCACGGCCGTCCTCGTTCACGGCCGCGGCGCCACCGCCGAGAGCATCCTCGAGTTCTCCCGCGAGTTCGAACAGCCCGACGTCGCGTACCTCGCCCCCCAGGCCGCCCGGAACACCTGGTATCCGAACTCCTTCCTCGCGCCCGTCGAGCGCAACGAGCCCGGCCGCACCTCCGGGCTGCAGGCCGTCGGCGACGCCGTCGAGGCCGCCGCCGACGCGGGGATCCCCCGCGAGCGCGTGCTCCTGCTCGGGTTCTCGCAGGGCGGCTGTCTCGCCAGCGAGTTCGCCGCCCGGAACCCCACCCGCTACGGCGGCCTGGCGGTCCTCAGCGGCGGGCTGATCGGCGAGACCGTCGACCCCGCGGAGTACGAGGGCTCGCTGGACGGCACGCCCGCGTTCCTGGGCTGCTCGGACGTCGACCCGCACATCCCCGAAGACCGGGTCCACGAGACCGCCGACGTCCTCCGACAGTTGGACGCCGACGTCACCGTCCGGATTTACGAAGGAATGGGCCACGGCGTCAACCAGGACGAGATCGACTTCGTCTCCGAGATGGTCGCCCGGCTGGTCGACGGCGGCTAATACCACAGCCACACTGGCAGGGTCGGAGCGCTCCCCGGCGGCTACAGGTCCCCGCTGAACAGCGTGAACTTGCCGTCCCGCAGTTCCGCGTAGACGTAGTCACCGAGCGAGGTCGTCTGCGCGGGCATCTCGTCGATGGCGGTCGAGAGGGTTCCCCCCTCGGTAATCGCGAGATTCAGCGTGTCGCCTTCGCTGACCGTCTCCGAGACCCGGCCGCTGGCATGAGTCCCCTGTCCACTCACGGACGCACGAAGGCCATCGATGTCGGGGCCGTTCACGTCGGTGAACTGGACGACCCGGTTGTTCTGGACGACGTCGGCCTCGAACTCGTAGCCGTCGCTCTTCGCGGTCGACAGCCACTCCGGGGCGGAGACAGTCGTCTCCCCCAGCTTCCCGAAGGTCGTCGTCAGATTCTTCGATTTCTTCCGGCCGCTGGACGTCCCCGAGACGTCGTAGTCGTACTTCCTGACGTACCCGTCCTGCGTGACGTAGACGTCCGCTTGCAGCCCGTCGTAGGAGTCTTCGTACACCACCCGTTGGAGTGCGCGTTCGTCGGCGATCGACTCTGCCCGGTAGTGGGCCGTGGGAACCCCGTCGACGGCGACCACGTCGACGGCGCCGCCCCAGTCCCCGGCTGCCAGGAGGTTCGTGAGGACCGTACTCTCGAGGGCATCGTCGGGCGAGATATCCGTGTGATCGATCCGGTACTTCTTCTCGAACCCCGCGTCCATCCGGACGTATGACTTCGACGCGCCGCTTGGCACCCAGAGCGCCTCGGGCACGTCGCCGCCGGTGGCCTTCTTGCGAACCCCGGCTGAACTAATCCGCTTCGTGACTGCGACGTCCTGGGTGTGTCCACCGGCGTAGTTCACCTGGCCCGACTCGGACATCGTGACCGACTCCGCCCCGGTGATCGTCGCGGTGTGCGTATCGACGAGCGACGCGGAGAGCCCGTCTGCCGTCGCGCCGTCCGGGAACTGGAACTCGTCGAGGGAGAGCTGTGGGGTTCCGGTTCCCGACGTCGTCGGCGGCGAGGACTGCCCATCGTCGCCCGACGGTCGACCGCTCTTACTCGAACAACCCGCCAGTAGTCCGACGAGTGCGCCGCTGCCCAGTAGCAGTGATCGTCTGTCGATCGACCGCCCCGTTCCGTCGCGTGGTCCTGCACTCACCATCTGAGAGAGCTACTTACGTACTTGGTAACTCAGCTTTGCACGTTAGCGTCGGCGGTTGAGTGAACGAAGAGGTGGTCGAT
>JBDGSW010000031.1:0-14640 GCA_042217345.1 Haloarculaceae archaeon | reverse complement strand
GATAACCTAGCTAGCTCTCAACCACGCCATCTGGCGATGTTTTTTGGACAGGCTCTGTAGCCCCGCGGTTAGCGGGGCGTGGTCTCGGCGGCGAGCTGGGTGGTCCGGCGGTCCCTGACCCACCCGCCGACGCCGCCGGCGATGGCGCCGGGGATCGCCTGTACGAACAGCGCGAGCAACCCCACGGTTGCGCCGCCGATCGCCGGGACGATGCCCACGAACAGGGCGCCGAAGACGAGGAGGAAGGCCAGCATCACCAGCGCGCCGACGATCGTGGCGAGGCCGCCGTGGACGGTGCCGGCCCAGACGCCCGAGACCACGTACCCGGCGACGAAGCCGCCGACCAGGCCGGGCAGGCCCAGGTACCAGACGGCCGTCGCGTCAGGGGGGTACACCCACGAGACGGCGAGCGCGAGGATCGCCGTGACGACGAACCCGAGCAGTACTGCGGTCCAGTTGACTCTCATGATCAGGTGACTGTACGTCGTCCGTGCTCATTGTAACGCGTGCCCTATGTGAGCGGTAAGCACCGTCGATGCGGGACGCGTACGGCTCGGTTGCTCGCCGGGTAGCGACCGCGGGCTGGTCGCCACCGCCCGTCGACCGGGACCTCTCGCCGTCTCGACGATCGGCCACGTCTGCGACCAGTGGGGCTGGCACACCAACTTGGGCGCCCGCCACGCCGGCGACGGCTGGACGGACCACCACGCTGGCGACGGGTGGACCGAGCAGCACCCCGACGGCACCCGGACCGACTACCACCACGGCGGAGCAGGGGGCCCGGCAACGGCCCCGCGGGCCACCAGGGCGTGCACGGCATGGGCCGGTGACCTCGGCCCCACCCGCCCTGACCGCGGGGACGTGTGACACGCCACCGACGGTTCCGAGCGCTTGAAATAGCGCGATTCCCTACACGCGGACGTGTCACGGCAGGTATCGCGGGTCGAGACGCTGTTCCTCCACGAGGTCGGCGAGGACTACCGGGTGGTCGCCGAGCGCGACGGCGGGCGGCTGTTCCAGGCCGTCCTCGAACTCACGGAGACGGACGCCGGGCCCCGCCCCGGGCGCTTCCGGATCAAGGAGGGCACCAGCGAGGACCCGCGCAGCCCCGACCAGTTCGTCGAACTCGCCCGGCGAGCCGACCGCATCCGCATCTCCGAGCAGACCTCACCCGCCGGCCGCGAGGAGCTCCGGGAGATGCTCGACGCCTACCAGCTGGAGGCGACGGTCGTACGCACCTGCCGCTTCTGTGCCTCGGACGGCTACTACTCGCCGATCACGTCCGAGACCGCCATCGAGACCGACGAGGAGCACATCTGCCCCGACTGCGCGACGGCGGAGCTGGACCGCCAGCTCGCCATGCAGGGCGACCTCAGCGCGAGCGCGCGCGAGCGCCTGGAGGACCTCCTGCTGGACGTCCAGGACCTCGAGCGCATCACCAACCTCCTGAAGGGGCAACTGGACCCGGACCTCACGAAGTTCGACGAGATCAGCGCGACCGTCGACGAGGTCGACCCCGTCCCGGTCGACTCGCTGAATCTGCACCCGGGGATCCAGGGCAAGCTCGAGGGCCGCTTCGAGAACCTGCTGCCGGTCCAGAGCCTCGCCGTCGAGAACGGCGCGCTCGACGGCCGGGATCAGCTGGTCGTCAGCGCGACGGCGACGGGCAAGACCCTGATCGGCGAGATGGCCGGCGTCGACCGCGTGCTCAACGGGAAGGGGAAGATGCTGTTTCTGGTGCCGCTGGTCGCGCTGGCCAACCAGAAACACGAGGACTTCGCCGAGCGCTACGGCGACGTCGTCGACGTCACGATCCGGGTCGGGGCCAGCCGGATCAACGACGACGGCAACCGCTTCGAGCCGGACGCCGACGTGATCGTCGGCACCTACGAAGGCATCGACCACGCGCTGCGGACGGGGCGCGATCTGGGCGACGTCGGGACCGTGGTGATCGACGAGGTCCACACGCTCGGCGAGGACGAGCGCGGCCATCGCCTGGACGGGCTGATCTCGCGGCTGAAGTACTACACTGAGACCCAGCAGGACGGCGACGCCCAGTGGATCTATCTGTCGGCGACGGTCGGCAACCCGAGCCAGCTGGCACAGACGCTCCGGGCGCAGCTGATCGAGTTCGAGGAGCGCCCGGTGCCGATCGAGCGCCACGTCACCTTCGCCGACGGTCGCGAGAAAGTCGACATCGAGAACAAGCTGGTGCGCCGGGCGTTCGACACCAAGTCCTCGAAGGGCTACCGCGGCCAGACCATCATCTTCACCAACTCGCGGCGGCGCTGTCACGAGATCTCCCGGCGCCTCGAGTACGACTCGGCGCCGTACCACGCGGGGCTGGACTACAAGCGCCGCAAGCAGGTCGAGTCGGACTTCGCCGACCAGGAGCTGGCGGCGGTCGTCACGACGGCGGCGCTGGCGGCGGGCGTGGACTTCCCGGCGTCGCAGGTGATCTTCGACTCGCTGGCGATGGGCATCGAGTGGCTGACCGTCCAGGAGTTCAGCCAGATGCTCGGGCGGGCGGGCCGGCCGGACTACCACGACCAGGGGACCGTCTACGTGCTGGTCGAGCCCGACGGCAGCTACCACAACAGCATGGAGATGAGCGAGGACGAGGTGGCGTTCAAGCTGCTGAAAGGCGACATGGAGCCGGTCGTCACCCGCTACGACGAGTCCGCCGCGGTCGAGGAGACGCTGGCGAACGTCGCCGTCGGCGGCAAACACGCAAAGCGCCTGAACGACCGCATGGTGGGTGCGGTGCCCACGAAACACGCCCTGGGGAAGCTGCTGGAGTACGAGTTCATCGACGGGCTCGAGCCGACGCCGCTGGGCCGGGCCGTCACGCGACACTTCCTGGCGCCCGACGAGGCGTTCCTGTTGCTCGACGGCATCCGCAAGGGCAGAGACCCCGAGCGGATCGTCGCCGACATGGAGCTGCGCGAGGAAGCGTAGGATCGCGCGACAGGTCAGGTGGCACAAAGGTTTAGCCGTGGCCGACCGAGTCCCGATTATGGGGCTGTTCGACGCGGTGCGCGGACTCGTCGGGGGCGGCGGGAGCGACGCGGCCGACGTCGGGACGGCCAGCGAACACGGCGTCGACGCCGCGCGGGCGTTCGACCGCGAGCCGACGCCGACGGTGTTCCGGAACGCGGCGATCGACGCCGTCCAGACCTTCGAGGCGTACGATCTCGACTTCTCGCCGGCGTCGCTGTCTCGCCTGGACGCGCTGGCCGACGAGGAGCGGACGGTGCTGTCGGTCATGCGCGCCGAGCGCGACGACGGCGGCGAGGCCGCGGCCGAGCGCCACACCGCGCTGACGATCCAGGCGGGCAGTTACCTCGGCGAGACCCTCGTCCGGGCGTTCGACGGCGAGTGGCGCCGGGCCGACGACGGCGGCTGGCACGTCGCTCTCTCCGTCGACGGCGCGGACGCGGCCATCGACGTCTTCGACGTGGCCGGCCACTCCTTCGCCGAGGCGTCGCTGTTCGGCGACCTCGCCGGGGAGCTCGGGTACGAACCCCCGGCCGAACCGGCCGCCGAGCCCGACGCCGCCGACGACGGCACCGACACTGACGACCTGGAGGCGGTGGCCACGGAGTTCGCCGACGCCTGGGACCGCTACGGCCTGGACTACTCGGCGCCGTCGCTGGCCCGGCTGGACGACCTGGCCAACACCGAGTGGGAGCCCGACCGCTTCGTCGGGACGTCCGTCGGCGGCGAGGACATGGACTCCCAGATCTTCACGAAGCTCGTCAAGCAGCTCGGCGGCTACTACGGCGAGACGCTCGTGGGCGTCCTCGGCGCCGAGTGGCGCCGCCCCGAGGGACAGGAACCGACGGTCGCCGTCCCGGTCGGCGACGACGCGACGACCGTCCGGCCCTTCTCGACGGCGGCCGAGTCACTGACCGGCACCGCGGGCTTCGTCGCCGAGTACGAGCGACTCACGGCCGACCGACCTGACGCCCCGGCCGTGCGCGACGCCAACGCGTCCGCGCCCGCCGACACCGACCACGGTTCGCCGAGCGCCGCGGCGGACGCGGACGATGCCGCGGACCGCGGCGACGCCCGATCCGCGGGGCCGGGGCCGGAAGTCGACCCGACGGTGGCCGAGGCCGAGGCGGCCCGCTCGGGTGGGTCGGCTGACGGGGACGGTGCCGACGCGTCTCGATCCCCGGATACCGATGTCGCTGACGCGCGTCCCGATGTCGGAGACGCACGTGCCGACGCCGCTGACGGGAACCTCGAGGCCGCTGACCAGCGTTCCGAGACCGACGAGACTGACCGATCGACTCCCGGTGGCCGCGCCGAGGCGGAACCGACGCCCGCCCCGGAGCAGGCCGGCGAAGCGAGCGCCGCTGAGGACGGGGGCGCTTCGCTTGACGACGTGATCCCCGAGGCGCCCGCCGGGGACGAGGAGCTCGGGACAGCGAGCGACGCCGATGCGGGGGCCGAATCGGCGGCCGACGCCGGCGGCGCGGAGACCGGGGACGAGGCGACGGTTACAGACGTGGCCGACGAACTCGACGTCGGCGACCCGGCCGGCCGGGGCGACGCCGTCGGTGCCACCGGTGACGGCGGCGCCGGCGGCCTCGCGCCGGCGGACCTCCGCGATGACGCGGCGGCGTTCGCGGCGACGTGGCCCGGCTACGATCTGGACTTCTCGCCGGCGTCGCTGGCGCGCCTCGATCGGCTGGTCGCCGACGAGTACGTCGCCCAGAACGACCCGGCGGCGCTCGAGTCGATCGCGGACGCCGAGCCGTCGTTCCTGGCCGCCCGGGCCGCCGAGGCCGGCGGGTACTTCGCCGACGTGCTCGTCCGCGAGTTCGGCGGCGAGTGGCACACCGAGGGCGCCGCGCCGACGCTGGTGGTCGACGGTCAGCAGGGCCGCGCGACGGTCGACCCGCTCGCCGTCGCGGCGGCGTGTTTCCGCGGCGAGGAGACGTTCGCGGCGGCCTACGAGCGCGTGACCCGACAGGTCGCGGGGTCGACCGGCGGCCAGCCGTCGGGGTGAGGGAGGCGGCGCGGCGGTCCGCGGATCGGGTGACGGCGTGCCGGGGCAGCGTGCGGTGTACCGACGGGATAACAGCGGGTTTTTCACCGGCGGGGGTGAGGTGACGGCCGTGGCACTCCCGCCCGTTACGCCCGGGATGGCGCTGGTGTTCGCCATCATCCTCGCGGCGCTGGTGCTGTTCGCCACCGAGCCCTATCCGATCGACATCACGGCGATCGGCGTGATGGTGACGCTGCTGCTGGTCCAGCCGCTCTCGTCGATTGCCGTCGCGCTCGGGCTGCTCGGGCGGCCGGTGTACGTCCTCACAGAGCCGGGCGCACCCATCTCGCAGGCGGTCGACGTCGGCATCTCGGGGTTCGCCAGCTCGGCGACGATCACCGTCCTGGCCATGTTCGTGCTGAGCTACGGCGTCCAGCGCACGGGCGTCATCCAGCTCGTCGGGGCGAAGATCGCCAGCGTCACCCGCGAGAGCGAGCTCCGCCAGCTCGGCGCGACGGTCGGGTTCGTCGGCCCGATCTCGGGGTTCATCAACAACACGGCGGCGGTCGCGATCCTGTTGCCGATGGTGACCGACCTCGCCGCCGAGGGCAAGACCTCGCCGTCGAAGCTGCTGATGCCCCTTTCCTTCGCCTCGATGTTCGGTGGCATGCTGACGCTGATCGGCACGTCGACGAACATCCTCGCCAGCTCCGTCGCGGGCCGGCTGGGCGTCCCCGGCGCGCCGTTCACCATGTTCGAGTTCACGAAGCTGGGCGCGCTCATCACCATCGTGGGGTCGCTGTACCTGCTGACGGTCGGACGCTGGCTCATCCCCGAGCGCATCAAGCCCGAGGAGGACCTCACCGAGGAGTTCGAGATGGGCGAGTACCTCACGGAGGTGGTCGTCCGCGAGGACTCGCCGGCCATCGGCGACACCGTCCAGGAGACGCTGGCCAACACCGACTTCGACGTCGACGTGATCCAGCTCATCCGCGGCGACGAGATCTTTCTCGAACCGCTGGGCCCGAAGACCATCCGCGCCGGCGACGTCTTCGCCATCCGCACCGATCGGGACACGCTCATCGCCCTGAGCGACGTCGAGGGCTTCGACCTCCTGCCCGAGGCCGTCGACGAGGGCGTCCTCGAGGAGGCCAGCGAGCGCCAGAACCTGGTCGAGGTGGTGATCGCGCCCGGGGCGTACCTCGTCGGCGAGACGCTCGCGAGTTCCACCTTCCGCCAGCGCTTCGACGCGACCGTCCTCGCGCTGCGCCGCGGCGGCGAGCTGTTCCGCACGCGCATGGACCGCATCCGGCTGCGCGTCGGCGACACGCTGCTCGTCCAGGCTACCCCCGAGAGCCTCGATCGCCTCTCGCAGAACCGGGATTTCATCGTCGCCCAGGAGATCGAGCGCCCGGACTACCGCGAGTCGAAGATCCCGATCGCGCTGGGGATCGTCGCCGCGGTCGTCCTCGCCGCGGCGTTTACGCCCGTTCCCATCGTCACCGCGGCGCTCGCCGGCTCGCTCGGGATGGTCCTGACCGGCTGTCTGAAGCCCCCGGAGGTCTACGACGCCGTCCAGTGGGACGTCGTCTTCCTGCTGGCCGGCGTGATCCCGCTCGGCATCGCCATGGAACAGACCGGCGGCGCCGACCTCATCGCCGCGCTCGTCGTCGCGGCGGCGTCGGT
Organism: Haloarculaceae archaeon; assembly: GCA_042217345.1. Lineage (GTDB taxonomy): Archaea > Halobacteriota > Halobacteria > Halobacteriales > Haloarculaceae > Halorientalis. The sequence continues at coordinate 7,958 of JBDGSW010000031.1, read as the reverse complement.
GCTGCCCACGATCGCCGTGTTGGGCCTGCTGTACGTCGTCACCGCGTTGCTTACGAACGTCATCAGCAACAACGCCAGCGTCGTGCTGATGATCCCCGTGGCCATCGAGGTCTCCCAGAGTCTCCACGCCAGCGCGTTCGCGTTCGTCCTCGGGGTCACCTTCGCCGCCTCGACGGCCTTTATGACTCCCGTCGGCTACCAGACGAACCTGTTCGTCTACGGCCCCGGCGGGTATCGCTTCACCGACTACGTGCGGGTCGGCACGCCGCTGCAGGCGCTGCTTGCGGTGGTGACGACGCTGGGTATCGCGACCTTCTGGGGACTGCAGCCGGCGTGAGCCGGCAACGAAACGCTTACCTCCCGGCGTCGGCCACTTGCCCGTACGGGATCGTGGGTTAGCCTGGTATACTTCGGGCCTTGGGTGCCCGTAACCCCGGTTCAAATCCGGGCGATCCCATGTTGCTGTCGCGAACCGCTCCGTGAGCGACAGCAACTGGTAGAGCACGGATTTGAACGAGAGAAGACGCAGCGCGAGCGTAGCGAGCGATCGTCTTCGCGTAGTTCACAATCCGGGCGATCCCACGCACCTTTTTTCTTCGTCGGGTGCGCTTCGCGCACTACTCCTCGAAAAAATCTGCACCAACAGAGGCGCTCGTGGAAATTGCCGCCTTCGGCGGCGAACATTCCTCTTCAATGATGACTGCATAAAGGGTGTATCGACAGCCCGGCAGTGGACTTTGGACACAGAATGTGGACAGCGGGCGACCGAACGGAGCAACAGCCCGATGGCTATCTATACCATCATTCGAAAATGGACGTCTCTCTTGTCCTGGTTCTACTTGATGGTTCAGCCCGCCTCTCCCCAATCGGGGACTGTGGATCCAGAACTAATTGTAGGAAATGTTGACAAACCTGTACAAGGTATCGGGGATATGGACCTCGAGCGCGCCAGGCTGGCGGCCGAAGTGTATTGGGTTCGAGCACGCGGGTGGGTACGCACGCTGGTACGCGCCGTCGGCGTCGGATTCGTCCTCCTCGGTGCGTTCAATCTACTTGTCGCGCCGGTGGTCGACATCACTCCGTTAGCTCCCTATCGGGCGTTCGGGATCGTGTTAGCGTACCCTCATGGAGGGTACTATCTCGGTGACGTGGTCGTAATCGGGTGCGGTGCAGTACTCGCGTGGTTCATGTAGTTCTCGCAGGTAGAGAAAGCCGGATGCCAATCAGTCAACGTCCGCCGACGAGTCGATAGTAGGCTATGAGCCGTCAGCTCCCCTGTGCGGCCTTGGGCACCCACTCGGGCGGCGAGACGGTGACGTCGCCGACCTGGCGGACCCGGTAGTCGTACTCGAGTGAGCCGTCGCCGTTCTCGGAGTGGAAGGCGACGCGGAGGTGCTTGGACACGAGGAGGCCGTCGGCGGTCCGCTCGACCGTCGCGGTGGCGTTCGTGATCCGGTTCTGGCTGGAGCTACTGCTCGCGTTCGTGGCGCGCTGCATCGCCCGGCGCAGCTGCGTCGCGTTGGCGGCGTAGACTGCGACCTTCCGTCCGTCGACGGTGTCAGTGCCGGTCTTGGCGTAGGTGACCGCCGAGGCGTCGACGCCGCCCGCCGAGAAGTTGAACAGGGTGCTGATCCGCGGGCCCTGGGCCTCGGTGGCGTTGACGGGCTTGACGGAACCGATGCTGCTCCCGTCGTACGGGGGCGTGTCGCTGCTGTAGCTGGCCTGCCCGCCGTACTGCGAGCGAAGGTACGTCGCGGTGTCGTTCGTGAAGCGCGTGGTGGTCTGCTCGAAGGCGCCCGCCCCCACGGACCGCCGCAGCAGGTACGCGGAGCGACGGTTGTCGATCCGGTAGACGGAGTCGATGTGGGTGGTGCCCGACCCGCTGGACTGCTGTTGGCTCCGAACGGTCAGGTTCAGGACGGAGACGTATCCGTCGGCGTTCGCCAGGAGCTGTGCGTGGGTCCCGTCGGCGGACGCGGGCAGCGTCGCCGGCCACTCGGCGTTGTCCCCGCCGGGCCCCTGCGTCTGGTTCCCGTTGGGCCCTGACCCCTGCTGGAGGGCGCCACAGCCGGCGAGCGCGACCGCTGCCGCCACGACGGCGACGAGCAGTAACTGTCTCGTTTGCATCAGTTCGATTCCCGGGTCCCCCGGGTAAAGTATTTCGGGCTCGACACGGTCGCGCGGGCCGCGACCGAATCCGTCGGCTCCGGGGCGTTCGCGTGGATTCGGCCGACCGAATCCCGTTCCCTGTCAGACCACAAATTTTGTCACGTCCGTCCGCGAAGAGGCGGCATGCGCAGCCGCATCGGCGTGGGGTTGCTCGTCGGCGTACTGGTTTTCGGCCTCGTTGTCGGCGCGTTCGGGGCGGCGCAGTTCCCGAACGGCCTGTCGCTGGACAACGGTGTGACGGCAGCGCCGGGCGGCGGTGGCGGCGGTGGCGGTGGTCACGACCTCGCGGCGGCGCCCCCGGGCGCGCGGACGGTGAATCTGACCGCCACCGGCGGCTCGTACCGGCAGGTGTTCGAGCGCACGCACCGGTCGATCGTCACGATCCAGGTGACGACCACCAGCGGGGCGATCAGCCAGGGATCGGGGTTCGTCTACGACTCGGTGGGCCACGTCGTCACGAACGAGCACGTCGTCCGCGACGCCCAGAACGTCACGGTGCAGTTCGCCGACGGGACCTGGCACCGCGCGCGGATCGTCGGGACCGACACCTACACCGATCTGTCGGTGCTGAAGGTATCGAACGTCCCGGACGACGCGCGGCCGCTGGCGCTGGCGGCGCAGAACCCGGTGCCCGGCCAGCGCGTCGCGGCCCTGGGCAGCCCCTTCGGGCTGGAGGGGTCGATCACCAGCGGGATCGTCAGCGGCGTCAACCGCTCGATGACCACCAACGAGGGCTTTGCCATCCCGGCGACGATCCAGACCGACGCGCCGATCAACCCCGGCAACAGCGGCGGTCCCCTGGTCTCGCTGAACGGCACCGTCGTCGGCGTCAACCGCGCGAAGGAAGGCGACAACGTCGGGTTCGCCATCTCGCCGCTGCTGGTCGACCGCGTCGTGCCCGAGCTGATCGCCCACGGGAGTTTCCAGCACCCGTACGTGGGCATCCGGTCGATCCCGGTCACGCCCGCGGTCGCCGACGCCTACGACCTGGACCGCGCCCAGGGAGTGGTCGTCGTCGACGTCCTCGACGGCGGGCCGGCCGACGGCGCGTTACAGGCCGCTACCAGCGCCCGGATGGTCGACGGCCGGCGCGTGCCGACCGGGGGCGACGTCGTCCTCGCCATCGACGGGACGCCAATCCGCACCCAGCAGGAGCTCTCGCGGTACCTCATGCTGCACACACGTCCCGGCGACCGGATCTCGGTCACCGTCCTGCGCGACGGCGAGCGCGTGACCACGCACCTGACGCTGGGAACGCGGCCGTCGCCCTGACCGGCTACTCGTAGCCGATCTCGGCGGTGAGCTCGACGTCGCTCTTGCGGAAGGTGCCCGTGCCGCGGGCGATCTCGTTGCCGTCGTCGTCGGTGGCGACCGCGCCGGCGATGAGATGGCTGGGGTTGTCGTTGAAGACTCGTCCCTCGGCGGTGACCGTGCCCGTCGAGACCGGCCGCTCGAGGTACAGATCGAAGTCGGTCGTCAGGACGAAGACGTCCTCGACGAGGGAGTTGGCGGCGAAGAAGGCGGCGTCGTCGAGCGCCTTGAAGTAGACCACGCCGTGGGCTGCTTCGAGCGCGTGGTGATAGGACTCCTCGAGGGGGATCTCGACGGTCGCGCGGCCCTCGCTCACCGACAGCTCCGAGGGGATCGTGTCGCTGATCGGCGAGCCGTGGTACATGCGTTCGAGCTTGCGATAGTGCTCCTCGCTCATCGCCCAGAGGGCGGGGCCGTCGGCGATTAACTCTTCGGGACAGCGAGGACGAACGAAGTGAGTCTTCGTTACGAGCGAGCGGCGAAGCCGCGAGTAGCGTGGCCGACCGGAGGAAGGCCACAGGGAAGTGAGCGGCGAAGCCGCGAACAGCGCACTCGACCGGAGAGAGCGCAGACGACGCGAGCGGCTCAGGGGAGGCCGTCGCACAGGACCGCGACGTCCTCGTGGTCGTGGCCGCAGAACACCGTGGCGTCCTCGCGGCGCTCCAGTTCCAGCACGCGCTGGCGGCTCCGGCGCCAGTGGTCTTTGCTCCACATGAGCGCGCCGCCCATGGGGTGGCCCTCGCGGTAGTTCTTCCGGACGTACGCCAGGTCGCCCGCGAAGAGAGCCGTCCCGTAGCCGTCGAGGTCGAGGCGCGTCCCGAGCAGTCCCGGGGTGTGGCCGGGGAGGTGCAGGAACTGAAGGTCCGCGAAGTGCGTCTCGGTCTCGCGGTGGACGATCTGCCAGTTCAGGTCGTGATCGAAGTCGCCCGCGATGTAGGCGTCCGAGCCTGCGTCCGTCTTGACGCTGTAGTAGGCGTACTTCAATTCGTCCTCGTGGACGTATATCGGGACGTCCGTGTCGGCGAAGTGGTAGAGGCTGCCGGCGTGGTCGAGGTGGAGGTGCGTCTGGACGACGGCGTCGACGTCGTCGATCGCGTAGCCGACGTCGTCCAGCGCCGTCGGGAGGTCGCGCTCGGCGGCGTCAGCGTGCTCGAAGGCGGCGTACAGCTCGGGCGGCCAGTGGCCGTCGCCGGCGTCGGGGTGGCTGCCGGTGTCCCAGAGGATCGTCGCCTCGGGGTGGTCGATCACCAGGTTGTACACCGGTCCCTCGATCAGCATGGCGTCGGGGTTGGGCTCGTCGGCGGTCCCGACGACGTAGTTCTCCATGCCGTGGTTCACGTCGGTGCGCAGGGTGCCTCGGTCGACCAGCGAGACGGTGGCGTCGACCATCGGCTCACTCGCCGTAGCGCACCACGGGTTCGAGTTCGGACTCGTCGACGTCCTCGAAGGCCGCGCGGGCGATAGTGCGCTTGTGGACCTCGTCGGCGCCGTCGACGATGCGGAACGCCCGGACGGACTCGTAGAAGTCCGCCAGCGGCAGGTCGCGGGTGATGCCGTTGGCGCCGCAGAACTGCAGGGCGGTGTCGATGGACTCCTGGGCGACGTTGGCGGCGAACACCTTGGCCATCGAGACCTCGATGCGGGCCTGGTGGCCCTCGGCGATGCGCTGGGCGGCCTGGCGGATCAGCGACCGCGAGGCAGCCAGCTGCGTCTCCTGTTCGGCGAGTACGAACCGGGGGTGTTGCTTCTCGCTGAGGTGCTCGCCGAAGCCCTCGCGCTCGCTCATGTAGGCCTCGGCGATGCCGAGCGCGCGCTGGGCCATGCCCGAAAAGCGCATGCAGTGGGTCAAGCGAGCGGGGCCGAGGCGCTGCTGGACGTGCTGGAACCCCTGGCCTTCCTGGCCGAGCAGGTGTTCCTCGGGCACCCGCACCTGGTTGTACTTGATCTCGGCGTGGCCCTTCCCGACGACCTCGCTGCCGAGGTGGGGGATGTTGCGGACGATCTCGACGCCGTCGGCCTCCTTCGGGACGATGAACACCGAACAGCCCTCGTAGGGGTGGGCGTCGGGGTCGGTGCGGGCGAACACCAGCAACACGTCGGCCTCGACGCCCTGGGTGGTGTACCACTTGTGGCCGTCGATGACCCACTCGTCGCCGTCTCTCTCGGCGGTGGTCTTGATCATCTTCGGGTCCGAGCCGGCGCCTTGCATGGGCTCGGTCATCGAAAAGCCCGAGCGCATCTCGCCGTCGACAAGCGGCTCGAGGTACTGTTCCTTCTGGAGTTCGGTGCCCTGCATCTCCAGCAGGTGCATGTTGCCCTCGTCGGGGGCGTCGACGCGCATGGCGGTCGCGCCCAGCAGGCTACGGCCGGCCTGCTCGAAGGTGGGCAACACGTCGCGGAAGTCCACGCCCATGCCGCCGTACTCCTCGTCGATCTGGGGCGCGTAGACGCCGTACTCGCGCGCGGCCTCGCGGAGCTCGTCGATCGTGCCCTGCGAGACCGGCATGCCGCCGGTCAGCTCCCGCTCTTTCGGGATGACGACCTCGTTCATCAGGTCCTCGGCTCGCTCGGCCAGCGCTTCTGCTTCCGCGGAGTCGGCGAATTCGATCATGGCGATATGCACCCCCTTCCGGCGCGACCGGGATAAATGCCGGGGCAGAATCTCACATTGTTGCGATAATGCGCACGGCGGACTAACGTTGTTAGGGGCAGTGACGAGGACGGGGGCGGTCGGCCGTCGGCGCAACGGTTTTGACGGCCGCCTTCGAGAGACGGACAACCGTGGCTGTCGACGAGGAGTCGTCGGGCGAGGAGCCCCGGACGCGGACGGAACTGCTGGCCCGCGCCGCCGAGTACGCCGAGACCGTCGCGATCGACCTGCCCGTCGAGCGCCTGGCGTGGGAGATCTCGGAGCGCGCGAAGCGCCGGGCCGGCGCCTGCCGGTACGATCCAGAAGCCGAGCGGATTACGATCGTCCTCACCTGGGAGGCCTACCGAACGTTCGGCTGGGCGGAGTTCACCCGGACGATCCGCCACGAACTCGTCCACGCCTGGGAGTTCCACCACTTCGGCGAGAGCGGCCACGGCGAGCGCTTCCGCCGGAAGGCCGCCGAACTCGACGCCCCCCGACACTGTCGGACCTTCACCGACGGCCGCCTGCGGCTGGTCTGCACCAGCGACGACTGCGAGTGGGCGCCCGACCGCCACCGCGCCTCCAAGCCCGTCAAGTACCCCGACGGCGGCTACCAGTGCGGCGATTGCGGCAGCCCGTACGTCGTCGAACACGTCGACTCCGGGCGCACCTGGCGGACCCACGAGGGCTACCGCCGCGCCCGCGAGGCGCTCGGCGACGACTGGTGAGCGGACCGCCCCCGACCGCCCCGCGCCGCCTCGCCGGGGCTCTCCCGTGGGTAACAGTCACGTACTGTGCGCTCGGTGGGGGCGTTTCGGGAGCGCCTGGAGGCGGCCGGACCGCCGTCTCTGCGGGCGATTCTCGACGCGAAACGAGCGGGTTCGGCCGGTCGGTCAGAACGGGCCCAGCCCGAGGTACAGCACGATCCCGAAGAACAGCACGATCACCAGGATCAGCGTGATGAGGTAATCGAACAGGCCCGACGGGTCGGTGAGCTTCGGCAGTCGGACGTTCATGTGCGCCAGTAGGCGCTCCACCCCCTTCGACCTATGGATCTCCCGGCTCGTGGACACGCCGGCGACGTTGCAAGTGCCGGGGGTCGCCTCAAGCGCCTCAGGGCCCAAGCGACGTCTATGCCACGCGTACGGGTCGGCTCGGCGTTCGGCGTGCCGATCGAACTGGGCGCCTCCTTCCTGCTGGCGATCCCGGTGATCGCGTACCTCGTCGGCGCCCAGATCGCCGCGACGGCGACGCTGCTCAACCAGTTGCTCGACGCCGGCATCGACGTCGCGGCGCTGTCGGCCGGGTCACTCCCCTGGATTCTGGGGACCGTCGCCGCCCTGGGACTGTTCGCCGGCGTCCTCTTACACGAGTTCGGCCACTCGGTGGTCGCCGGCCGCTACGGCGTCCCGACCGAGTCGATCACCCTCTGGTTCCTCGGCGGGCTGGCCCACCTCGAGGAGTTTCCCGACCAGTGGAGCCGCGAGCTGGCCATCGCCGTCGCCGGCCCGCTCGTCAGCCTCGGGCTCGGCGTGGTCTGTTATCTCGGGTTCGTCGCGCTCCCGGCCGGGATGGCTCCCAGCCGGTTCGTCCTGGCCTACCTGGCCGTCCTCAACGTCACCCTCGCGGGGTTCAACCTGCTGCCCGGGTTCCCGATGGACGGCGGGCGCGTCCTGCGCGCGCTGCTCTCGCGCAACCGCTCGCGCGTCAGCGCCACCCGCATCGCCGCCCAGGTCGGGAAGGCCGTCGCCGTCTTGCTCGGCCTGGCCGGCATCCTCACCTTCAACTTCTTCTCCTCGAGTGTCGGGCTCCTCGTCGCCGCGATCGCCGTCGGACTGGTGATGTA
>JBDGSW010000026.1:0-14869 GCA_042217345.1 Haloarculaceae archaeon | reverse complement strand
GTAGGGCGTCCCCGAGGGGTCGGTCTCGAACAGGCGCGGCTCGCCGTTCTCGATGCCGCCGACGATCAGCGCGACGCCGAACGGGCGCGCGCCGCCCGTCTGGGTGTACTGCTGGATCTGGTCCGTGATGTCCTTGGTGAGCGACTCGACCCCGATGGGCTCGCCGTAGCGCAGCTGGTTGACCTGCGCGTCGCGCCGGGCGAAGTCGATGAGCTGGCGCGCGTCGGCGACGTGGCCGGCGCTGGCGATGCCGACGTGGTCGTCGATCTTGTGGAGTTTCTCGACGCTCGAGCGCTCCAGAAGTGGAGAGCGAACGCGCGTGTCGGCCGCGAGGACGACGCCGTCAGTGGTGCGGACGCCGACGCTGGCCGTCCCGCGCTTGACGGCCTCGCGGGCGTACTCGACCTGGTAGAGACGTCCGTCCGGGGAGAAGATCGTGATCCCCCGGTCGTACGCCTGCTGTTGTGCGTTTCCCTGCATGGTTTGCATCGAAAGCCGGGGTTGGCCTTCACCTTGGGTTAGTCCCTCCCGTATTTAAGCTCGTCTATGATAGCAAGTGACACCGCCAGTGCACGTCGGCGGTCGCAAGGGCTTGCTGGCGTGGGACCACTCCCCGGCGTGGTCACAGGAACGGACACCGTCGTGGTCAACTTTCCGGAAGCGGCGACCCTCGCCATCGGCGCCCTCGGCGAGCACCGCCTGCCCGCCGGCTGGGACGCCGACACCGGCTGCGCCGTCGGCGCCGGCGGGTTCGACCGCGCCGACCGCGAGTGCGAGATCGCCCGCGCCTGGGCCGGCACGTTCGTCGTCGAGGGGGTCGGCGCCTCGGCCTGTGGCTGTCCCGCGCACCTGAAACACTCCGCCGACCGGACCGAACTGCTCCGGTCGCTCCGGGCCGCACACGGCGCTGAGCCCGACGCCCCCTGAGGCCCCTCAATGATTAGGACCAACGCTCAGGACCCGTGGGGTCGTTCACCCGACCGAGTGACAGACGTACCATGTCCAGAATGCATGTCGGCGAAGTGTGAGCTGATCGAACGGGAGTTGCTGGATCCGGGCGTCAGGCGGACCTACGAGTGCCCGGGCTGCGGACACGTCTGGGACGTCGTCCTCTGAGGGGGGCGGATCAGCTCGCGGCGGGCGTCGACCGCACGTGCGCGGTCAGAACTGCGGCGACCAGCGCCGCCGCTAGCGCCCGCCGTGGCACGCGCTCCACCCGCAGCGCCGGCAGAACGGACAGCCCCCCTCGGGGGCGACGTCGGGATTACCGCAGTCGGGACAGCGCCTCGGCATTTCAGCGATCCACCTCGATTCGCGACTGACAGCGGGTCGTCCGGCACACGGCCGAAGCGAGCGCGCCCGAGCCCTTGAGTCGAACCGGGTCCGTTCCGGATTTCCGAAAACCGCTCCCCGGACGGGAACGCTTAGGGCCGCGCGGGTCGTTACCGCCAGCCATGGCGAAGGAAGTCCTCACCACGAGCGCGGACGGGTACAGTTCCGGGTCCAGCGTGCGCGACTACGAGCTGACGATCGACGCCACCGGCGAGGAGACCCCGGACACCGTCGAGACGCTGCTGGCCGACTACGCCGCCTGCTACGTCCCCGCGCTGCGCGTCGGCGGCAAGCAGCGCGGCGTCGACGACCTCGGGACCATCGAGAACCGGGTCACCGGTGAGGTCGATGACGACGGCAAGCTCACGAGCGTCACCTTCGAGATTTCGGTGGACGCGGCGCTGGACGACGGGCAGGGCCAGGAGATAATCGAGCGCGCGAACGAGCTCTGTAAGGTACACGACGCGCTGAAGGAGAGCCTGCACGCGGACGTCTCGATCGAGGGCGGGGCGTAGCGGCCGGGTCGGCTCCCGGACGGCCCGCTGCGCCTTCCTACCAGCCGCGAGCGCGCGTAATAAACTGGTTGGACTCCGAAGGGCCAGAGTATTCCCTCGGAACGTCCACGTACAACGTGGCTGCGCCGGACGCCGCCAGTCGGAGTCCGGCACGTGCCACGCAGCGAGAGACCGCCTCTCACAGTGGGAGACCCTCTCCCAGCCTCTCCCTTCCGACCGACGATCCCGACCGGCCAGCGGCCGCGCTCGCCGCGTGAGAGTCGTGACGGTGGAGCCGACAGGGGCGTCGCTATCGGACGATAGAACACCGAAATTGGGTGGCTGGGGAGTTCCCGGCCCCAATTTCCCCCGGCTGGAAAGCGCAAGGGGAGTAGGTGGGCCAATCCGGATTTGAACCGGAGACCTCCCGGTTATCAGCCGAGCGCTCAACCTGACTGAGCTATTGGCCCAGGTGAGCGCAGACGATTGTTTCGCCCTGTCCGTGTTAAGGGTTTCTTTTCACCGGAAGACTGGGCCGCGGTCGCACGCACCCTCGCGCCGCCGGTTCAGGACTGGCCGCCCGACGGGCTGGCGTCGTCCTCGTCGTCGAAGTCGTACTCGTCCGGGTCGACGTCGTAGGTCTCCCCGGAGCCGGGGCCGCCGCCGCCGCCCTCACCGCCGGGGAAGCCGGCGGTGTAGACGTTGCCGGTGACGAACCCGTCCATCTTCGCGTCGACGTAGGGCGTGACGACCCACTTCTTGGCCGCCAGCCGGACCGGGTAGCGCGTGAACGGGATCACCAGCAGCAGGCCGACGGCGTCGGTGACCACGCCGGGGGTCAGCAGGAACGCGCCGGCGGCGATCAGCAGGCCGCCGTCCAGCAGCTCGTCGGTGGGGATCTCCCCCTGGGCGAACTTCGACTGGATCTTCCGGAGGGTGTCTCTGCCCTCGGCGCGGACCAGCAGCATGCCGATCAGCGCCGTCAGCACCACCAGCAGCACCGTGGGCAGCCACCCGATCCACGCCGCCACCGCCACCAGCAGCAGGGCGTCGAACAGCGGGATGAGCAACAACAGCGCGAGGATGCGCAGCATGCCCGCCTCTAGCGGGCCGAAACCCAAAATAGAACCGCTTCGAACACGTCGGCGACGCGAGCGCCCGCGCCCCGAACAGCCGATCGAGCCGGCCCCCGCAGGCCGAGCGTGGGACGCTTGGGGACGGGCGAGAGGGCAGGCGGGCGGGACGCGCCAGCGCGGGCGGGACGACGACGCGGTCGTGACGCAGGATACTTACTCGGGGGCCACCGACGCCGGACATGGACGAGTCCGCGGCGCGCACGAACGTCGAGTGGCGCGAGTGGAGCCACGACGCCTTCGCGGCGGCCGACCGGGCGGGCAAGCCCGTGCTCCTGTCGCTGTCGACGCCGTGGTGTGCCCACTGCCACCAGATGGACGCGACGACCTACACCGAGCCGCGCATCGCCGCGCACGTCAACGACGGGTTCGTCCCCGTCCGCGTCGACGTGGACCGCCACCCCCGCGTCCGCGAGCGCTACAACATGGGCGGGTTCCCCTCGACGGTCTTCTGCACGCCCGACGGCCAGATCATCACCGGCGCGGGCTTTCTGGGGATCGACGGCTTCCGGAACATCCTCGACACCGTCCGCGAGACCTGGGACGCCAAGGGCGCCGAGGCCGGGCGCGTCCCCCGGGCGCTGCGCGACGGCGCGCCGCCGGCCGGCGAGCTCACCCCCCGAATCCAGGAGCACATGGTCGAGCAGCTGCTGGGCGCCTACGACGAGGAGTTCGGCGGCTGGGGCTCGGACGCGAAGTTCCCGATGCCCCGCACGGTGGAGTTCGCCCTCGTTCGCGCGCGCGAGCAGGCCACCCGCACGCTCGAGGCGGTGCGGACGCACCTGCTCGACACCTACGGCGGCGGGTTCTTCCGGTACGCGGCCAACCGCGACTGGGCAAACCCCAGCCGCGAGAAGCTGCTGGACGACAACGCCGGGATCGTCCGGGCGTTCGCGCGCGCGTACCGCTACACCGGCGACGAGGCCTACCGCGAGCCCGCCGATCAGACCGTCGAGTACCTCACGACGACGCTGTGGACCGGCGACGCCTTCGCGGGCAGCCAGGCCGGCGACGACGAGTACTACCGCTTGGAGCCGGCCGAACGCGAGCGCGCCGAGGCGCCCGCCGTCGACGAGACGGTGTTCGCCGACCGCAACGGGCTCGCGGCGGGGGCGTTGCTGGCCCTGCACGCCTACACCGACGACGAACGGCCCCGCCGCTACGCCGAGCGCGCGCTCGATCACGTCCTGACCGAGCTGGTCGACGACGGCGAGGTCCTGCACTTCGCCGACCCCGACACCGGCGAGGTAGGCGAGTCCGGGCTGCTGCTCGACCAGGCCCGCCTCCTGGAGGGGCTGACGACCGCCTGGTCGGTGCTGGGCGAGTACGACGAGGCGGCGGTCGCCGTCGCCGACCACGCCATCGAGACGCTGCGGACCGACAGCGGCGCGTTCCGCGACGGCCCCGAATCGGGCGTTGGGCTGTGCGACCGAGCGCTGTTCCCGCTCGACACCAACGTCGAACTCGCGGACGCGCTGGTCGACCTGGCGGCGCTAACCGGCGACGAACGCTACCGGACGGTCGCTCGCGAGGCGGTCGCGGCGTTCGCCGGCGCGGCCGAGCGCATGGGCGTCGAGGTCGCGGGCTACGCCGCGGTCGCCGACCGCCTGCAGTCGCCGCGGGTCTTCCGCGTGGGCACGCCCGCCGGCAGCGACCTCCACCGGGCGGCGCTGCGGATCGCCGACCACGAGGCGGTGGTCGTCCCAGATGCCGACGCACCCGACGGGGAGGCCCGCCTCTTTCAGGACGGCGAGCGCGAGGGGACCGCGACGACGCCAGAGGAGTTAGCGGAACTGGCGACCGGTTCCTGAGCGGGCGACGGCGACGCGGCGAATCGCCGACGCGACGGGTTCCCACAGGGATAATACACAGGGGTAAACCTGCGATGCGTTTATATCCCCCGCACCCAACCGGGGTACGTAATGGCAAGTCTACGTGACCTGGGGCTCTCGGAGTACGAGGCCCGGGCCTATCGCGCGCTTCTGAAGACGGGGCCGACGACGGCCAAGGAGCTCTCGCGGGTCAGCGACGTGCCGATGGGGCGGATCTACGACGTCCTCAACAGCATCGAGACGTACAACCTCGTGCGCAGCCAGAGCGCCTCCCGGCCGAAGAAGTACGTCGCCGTCGAGCCCCAGACGGCGCTGGACCGCCTGCTAGAGGACAAAAAGCGCGAACTCCAGGAGAAAGCCAGCCAGTACGAGACCATCGTCAACGATCTCGTGGGCGAACTCGAGACCGCCGAGCCCGTCGAGGAGACCTTCTGGACGGCCGCGGTCGGCCCCGACGAAACGGTCGACCTGCTCGTCGAGCGCCTGGCGGCCGCCGACGAGCGCATCGTCATGGTCGCCTCGACGCTGTCCCAGCAGTTCGACATGGACGCCGTCGGCGACATGTTCGTCGAGGAGCTGGGCAACGCCCTCGAGCGCGACGTCGACGTCTCCTTGCTCATGCGACCGGAACTGGTCTCGGAGCTGCCCGAGTCCGTCGGCGATCGCTACCGCTCGCAGATGTCCCGCCACGAGCAGTTCTCGGTGCGCACCCTGCCGAACGTCACCGGCACCTTCGAGCTGATCGACAACGCCGAGGTGTGCATCGAGGTGCCCCACCCGCTGAACGCCGACGAGACCTTCGCGGTCATCGACCTGAAGGACCGCGAGTTCGCCGCGAACGTCCGCTCGGAGTTCGACCCCCGCTGGGAGGACGCCGAGCCACTGCGCTTTTGAGGGTCACGAGCCCTCATCGCTGGCTACGATCAGCGTGTTCTCGATCAGGGTGTAGTGTGCGCGCCGCAGGCGGTCCGACAGCGACTGCTGGGTGATTCCCAGTTCGTCGGCGACGGCGTCGAGGTCGGTCTGGCGCGGCGACTTCCAGTAGCCCCGCTCCCAGGCGGTGACCAGCGCCTCGTGCTGTTTCGGGGTGAGGCCGTACTGGACACCGCGGCGGGGGTGGCTGATCTCGTAGAGGCGCTGGAGCCGGTAGCCGATGTCGCGCTCGCGGCAGTACGACTGGAACTCCCGGAGCCGGTCGTGGTCCTCGAAGCGCATGCGCAGGTTCCAGCCCTCGCGGTTCCCGGTGGCCTCGAGGATCGCCGCACCCAGCTTGGTGTAGGCGAACACAAGCGTCTCGTTGTTCCGAGCCCAGGTCGCGCGGAACAGCGTCGCCGCCTCGAACTCGTCGATGCGGGTCAGCTCGCTGATCGAGTCGTCGTCGCCGGCGGCGGCCTCGAAGGCGTCGGCGTCGCCGTCCACCCAGAACGTGGGCGTGAGCACGCCCCCGGCGGCGACCAGCCGCTCGATCTCGATCTCCAGGTCGGGAACCGCCTCGAGGGTCGCCGTGAGGACGAACGCCTCGGGCGGGACCGCGAACTCGCCGAAGATGCTCATGGGTCGCCGTCCACGCCGAGCCGAATAAGCCCCCGGTGTTCAATGGGCTGTCTAAACAGATGGCACTGCTATCGTGGAAGCGACCAATAGTGAACCGATGGGATCGATACAGACTGACGGCCGAGACGACGGAGGCGACGACGCGGACGCGCCGGGACCCGCCGAGACGCGGCTGCTCGCGGCGTGTACGAAGTGTCGCAACATCTGTCTGTGTATCGTGACCGACGGCGACGTCCTGCGTCCGTACGGGACGGCCAGCTGCCCGGAGTGCGACGGCATGGATTTCGACCCCGAGGCGCTGTCCTGACCGCTCACCGCAGGTTCGCGGGGAGCTCCCCGTCCCCGAAGCGCTGGCCGCGCGCGTAGTAGGCGTTGACCGCCGCAGAGGCGAACCAGAAGGCGCTCACGAGCACGGCCGCGGCCGCAGCGGACAGCGCCTCGAACGGGGCGACCTCGAGCGCCGACAACACCGACAGCACCACGGCGATCGCCGAGACCGCGAGGTAGTACTCGTGCCAGGCGATGCCGTCATTCGGGATGACCTCCAAGTAGAAGTCCAGCTTGTCGATCGGTTCCGTCGGCGTGACGACCCCGCGTTCGCGATCGTAGTCGACGATCCCGAGGTCGGCCATCTTCGGGAGGTGCGTCTGGTGCAGCGACGAGTACGCGCGCTTGCGCTGGGCGTGGGTCACCGCCTCCACCGGCACGTCGTTCTCCCAGGCCGCGACCTCCCGCGCGAGGTCGCCCACCGACACCGGCTCCTCGTATCGTTTGAGGTGGTGCAACAGGTACCGGCGCCGCGCGTTGCTCAACGTGAAGAAGATCGCGTCGTACGTGAGCTCCTCCCCGGTGGTGTCGCTGCCGTCTCCGCCCCCCTCCGCGTGCGTGACACTCATGTCTCTCCCCTCACCCGCGACGCGACCGAGCAGAACCCAGGCGTCTCGCCCGATATATTTCTCCTCATAGATTAAGAATTTTACGTGTCACGGTGTCGCAACCTGACGTCGCCCGTCGTCGACCGCGTGGTGAGCGCGTCCAGGGGCCGCGCTCAGCGCCGGAGACCGCGGACGACCGCCCAGCGGTAGGTCCACAGCTGCCAGGCGCTGGCGACTGCCAGCAGCGCCAGCGCGACCGTCGCCCACAGGACCGTCGGCACGGAGCCGACACCCGGGAGCTGGGCCTCCGCGGCGACGACCAGACAGAGCCCCCCGAGGCCGAGCCCGCGGTACACCTCCGTCCAGGCCAGCCCGAGCGGGCCGTCGACGTCCATGTATCGGCCGAGCTCGCGGACGGCGCCCAGCGGTTCGACGCGGGCCGTCTCGCGGTCGTAGACCACGACCCCCCGCTCGGCCAGGGCCGGCAGGTGCGTCTGGTGCAGCGAGACGTAGACCGCCTCTCGCACCTTCCGGGGCGGCGGGTCACACCCCGCCTCGGCGGCGGCGATCGCGTCGGCCAGCTCGCTCACCGGCACCGCGTCGGGGGCGCTCCCGAGGTGGCGCAGCGTGGCGCGGCGGCGCGGGCTGCTCAGGACGTCGTGTACGTCGGCCTCGGAGAGCGACGCGCGTTCGAATACCATCGAATGTGATTCCTCCCGTCGGAGACACTCCCGCACCGACCGTAGCTACGCGCACCCTGTCGACCCGACCGCACCACGGGAGCCCCGCGACAGGGGACCCGTATCCGGTAGATACGGCCCGCCTATCAGAGCATACCCGAACGCCATCCAGAACGTATCACGCACCTAAGCCCGACTTAGCGGCGGCTACGGCCGACCTAGCCGCGTCGACGGTCGGCTTAGGAACGTGACAGGTTGTCCATAGATACCGTGGTGTCCCCACAAGGGTGGGTACCCAACCAGCGGCTCACCGGGGGTCGCGCGGGCTGGGGCACGAACACATCATGACGACAGACGACAAGCGGTACTACCTGTCCCGGCGGCGGGTCCTGGGGGGCCTCGGCGCGATCGGGCTCGCTTCGGCGGGCGCCGGCCTCGGCACCTCCGCGTACCTGACCGACACCGAATCGTTCACCGGCAACACGCTCACCGCGGGCACGCTCGACATGAGCGTGACGGCCACGCAGGTGGCCGCCGACGGCTACTGGGCCGCCCAGTCGGGCGTGCTCGGGCGCACGAGCACGGCCGACGGCGCTCCAGTGATCGGCCTGCAGGCCCAGGACGTCAAGCCCGGCGACTGGCTGGTCGTCGAGCTCGAGGTCGCGGTGCTCGACAACCCCGGCTACGTGCAGGTGCGCACGGAGAACTTCACCGAAGCCGGCGGCCCCAACCCCGAGCCCGAGCAGGTCGCCGAGGGCGGCACCGGCAACAGCGCGGACCTCGACGACTTCCTGTTCGTCTCCGGGTGGCAGTCCTACGGCGGCCCGACCGACGGCAGCACCGGCGGCCAAAAGTCCGACCTCGCTGACCTGGATCCGGTGTTCAACAACGCCAGCGCCGCGGTCGAGCTCAGTGGCGGCTATCAGCCCCCGACGGACCTCGACGGCAACGCCACGGCGTCGGTCGAGTACCTGACCGCGCGCGAGGTCGACACCGGCCTCGCCGGCGGCTACGTGATCAAGGACGCCAGCGGCGATCCGATGCCCGTCGGCGGTACCTCGGGCAGCCCGTACGTGATCTACCTCCTGTTCGAGGTGCCCGCGGCCGTGGGCAACGAGATTCAGGGCGACTCGTTCGGCTTCGACCTCGTGTTCGAGACCGAGCAGGTCCGCCACAACGACGACCCGTTCAACGCGACCGCGCCGTCGCCCTGAGCGACGCGACGGCCGAGTCCGACCCACACCGGTGTACACGACGGTTCGACTCCGTCGGTGGGTCCTCCCCTTCGGGGGGCAACCAACCATGAACGACGACGACCCGCAACTGTACAACCTGTCGCGCCGGAAGGTCCTGGGGGGCCTCGGCGCGATCGGGCTCGCATCGGCCGGTGCCGGCCTCGGCACCTCCGCGTACTTCACCGACACCGAACTGTTCACCGACAACGCGATCACGGCCGGCACGCTCGACCTCAAGCTCGACTACAAGGCCACCTACGACGGCGGCCCGGGCCGGCTCTCGGACCTCGAGGAGTTCTACCCCGACGCCCAGGACCTCGGCGACGGCGTCTACCTGCTGGACCAGACGCCCCGCCCCGGATCCAACGAGGCGTGGGAGGAGTTCCTCGCGGAGTACGGCTACTGCGGCGAGGGCAGCGACGACTACCTCGTCAACGGCGACGGCATCCCGGTGTTCAACCTGCAGGACGTCAAGCCGGGCGACTCCGGCGAGGTGACCATCAGCCTGCACCTCTGTGACAACCCCGCGTGGCTGGAGATGAACGGGGAACTCGTCGAGAACCTCGAGAACGGCGTCGTCGAGCCCGAGGCCGACGTCGATCCGAACGGCGATGACAGCGGCGAACTCGCCGACGCGATCGAAGTCACGGTGTGGTACGACGAGGACTGCGACAACGTCTTCGAGCCGACGACCGGCGAGCAGGGCGAACTGGAGGTCGCGCTGGTCAGCGACGTCTCCGGGTCGATGAGCGGCAGCAAGATCGCCGCCCTGAAGACGGCCGCGAAGGGGTTCGTCGACAACCTCACGACGCCCGACGAGGCGGCGGCCGTCTCCTTCAGCAGCGGCGCGACCGTCGATCAGGGGCTGACGACCAACTACAGCGCGGTCAAGAGCGCGATCGACGGGTACTCGGCCGGCGGCAGCACAAACATCGCCTCCGGTATCCAGTCCGGCCAGACCGAGCTCGTCAGCGGGACGAACGCCACCGCGGGCGCCTCGAAGGTGATGATCCTGCTGAGTGACGGCAACGCCGACAGCGACTCGGCCGCCCAGAGCGCGGCCACCGCCGCGAAGAACGCGGGCATCCGCGTCTTCACCATCGCGCTCGGCGGCGACGCCGACACCTCGCTGCTGTCCCAGCTTGCGTCCTCGCCCGGCGACGCGTACGTCGCCCCCTCGCCCGGCGACCTCGCGAACATCTACACACAGATCGCGCAGGTCGTGCTCGCGGGCGAGACCGCGATCCTCAGCGGCTCGCTGGCGAACGTCATGTCGACGCTCGCGGAAGGCATCGCCCTCGACGGCGACCGCACGCAGGAGGGCCGCCAGCCCTACCCCGCGGCCACCACGCAGTGCATCGGCTTCTCGTGGGAGCTGCCCGCGACGGTCGGCAACGAGATCCAGTCCGACAGCGTCGCCTTCGACGTCGGGTTCACCGCCGTCCAGTCGCGGCACAACCCCACCGGCGCGACGTCACCGTAGTCCGACCGTGCCCGCCCCGAGTTCGGCATCGCGGCCCGCGCCGCGAGGCGGTTCGAATGCGCGACCGGGGCCTGCGAATCGATCGGTACGGACCCCGTACCGTCCACGTTCCCGACGGTAGTGACGCCATAGCTACCACTCGATCGCCCCTCACAGCAACCATGACACCAGCGCTCGACCCCAGCACGCACCCGCTCGCGCCCGGGCGGCGGTACCGATGATCCCGTGGACGCGCCGCCGCCTGCTCGCGAGCGTCGGCCTCGCGGGCGCCGCCGTCGGCTCCGGCGCCGTCACCGCGATGGGCGCGGGCGCGCCGCTTTCCTACACCAGCTACGCCGACGCGCAGACCGCCGATCCCGACGCCCGGGTCACCGTCGCGTGGCAGGAGACCTACAACGGAACCGTACTGGAGACGCAGGCCGGCCCGGGCGACGGGGGCGCCACCGCCACGCTCGACCCGGCTCGCGAGCCCCGCTACGTCCCGTCGGCCGGCGGTCCGGTCGTCACCCTCGGGGACGTCCTCCCCGGCGACGACGGCCGCCTGGCCGTCGGCGTGAACGTCGAATCGGTCCCCGAAACCGCCGACGGCATCGACGTCTGGATCAGCCTCGACCTCTCGAGCGACGCCGAGAACGGCGTCACCGAACCCGAGGCGGCGGCCGGCGATCGCGCCGGCGACGGCGGGGAACTCGCCGACGCCCTCGCCGTCACGGTCTGGGACGACCGGGGCGTCGGCGGCCTGGGCGCCCGCGACGGCCGGCTCTCGCAGTTCCCGGTCGACGGCGCGCTCCAGCTAGAACCGGTGCTCGCCGAGGGCTCGCTCCGCGCGGCCGCGGACGCCCTCGCGCCCGGCCAACAGTTGGGCCACAGTTGCCTGACCGCCGGCGAGGGAGCGGCACTCGGGTTCGAGTGGGCGCTGCCCCCTGACGTGGGGGACGCCGTGCAGTCGGACGCCGCCGGGTTCGACGTGACGGTCGCCGCGGTCGCCTGCGGCACCGCCAACCCGTTCGACGGAGGTGCGGACGCGTGACCGGCGACGCCGACCGCAGGGCCGGCCCGGGGCTCGATCGCCGTCGCGTGCTCGCGGGACTCGCGGGCGTCGGCGGCCTCGGCGCGCTCTCCGGCGTCGGCACCGCTGCGTTCCTGCGCGACGGCGAGGGACTGACCCAGCGGCTGAGCGGTGGCACGCTCGACCTCGACGTCGCCTGGGAGACGCCGGCGGACTGCGGCGAGAGCGACGGGCGCGTGCCGCTGACGCTCGCGCTCACCCCCCGGGACCGCAGCGGCCACGGCACCGTCGACTTGACGCTACCGACGAGCGTGCCCGGGCAGAACCCCGCCGCGCTCTGGCTCCGGACCACCTGTCCAACGCCGCCGTCTCCACTGGACGACGCCCTCCGCGTCGAACTCTGGA
Source organism: Haloarculaceae archaeon (assembly GCA_042217345.1). Lineage (GTDB taxonomy): Archaea > Halobacteriota > Halobacteria > Halobacteriales > Haloarculaceae > Halorientalis. Next base: position 2,837 of record JBDGSW010000026.1, on the reverse strand, counting down.
ACGCGACGACGGCCGGCGACCGCGCGGGGGCGAGCCCGCTGCTCGCCGGCACGCTGCGCGAGGTCCTGGCGGCGGGAGTCGTCGGGCTCCCGCTCGACGCCGCCGGCGACCGCGACGGGGCCCCCGACTCGGGGACCTGTCTCGCACCCGGCGAGGTCCGGCGGCTCCGCCTGGAGTGGGCCCTGCCCAGGGACTACGCGGGTCCCGACGCCAGCACCCAGACGACCCTGGCGTTCGCCGCCGTCCAGTGCCGCCACGACGCGGGCGCCACCAACCCCTTCGCGAGCGTCGATCCAGCTGACTGCGGCGACGATCCCGAGCCGAGCCCGGACCCCGACTCCAGGTGCTACGCCATCAGCGACGTCGCCGTCTCGGCGCTCGTCGACGGCAAGTGCGTCTTCCTGGGCAAGCTCGACGTGAACGGGCGCCTGGCGGTCGGCGACACCTATCCGCTGGACGGCTCGGGGTACGAACTCCGGGTCACAGATGTCGCGCTCCGCGACGGTGAGGTGACCGCGGTCGCCTTCACGGTCGTCGGCCCCAGCGGCGAGACGCCCGAGCTGTGCGAGGTCGCGATCAAGGGCGGGCCGACGGTCGCGACCTACGGCCCGGACTCGCTGACCGGCAACGCCACGGACGGCCTGCTCGGCGCGCCGACCAATCCCAATGGCGCGGGCGGCCCGGGAGGTCGGCGTTGAGCCGCCACGCGCTCGCGCGAAGTCGCGAGCGCCTGCCCACTGCCCGCCGGGTCGGCGCCGTCGCGGTGACGGTCGCCTTCGGGCTGTTCGTCCTGGCGTTCGTCGTCCACGGCGCGCCGGCGCTGGTCGGCGCCGAGGAGAGCTACGTCGTGCTCTCGGGGAGCATGCAGCCGTCGATCGACCCCGGCGACGTGGTGTTCGTCTACGCGACCGACCCGGCGGCGATCGAGCCCGGCGACGTGATCACGTTCACGCGCGGGTCCAACCCCGTGCCGACCACCCACCGCGTCGTCGGCGTCGAGACCACCGACGCCGGCGAGCTGACGTTCCGGACGAAAGGCGACCACAACGAAGACCCCGATCCCGGATCGGTCCCGGCGCGCGCGGTCCTGGGGACCGTCCCGGCGGTCACCCTCCCGGTCGTCGGCCCGGTGTACGCGGCGATCCCGCGGATCGGCTACGTCGTCGAGTTCGCGAAGACGCCCGCGGGCTTGCTCCTGCTCGTCGTCGTTCCGCTGGCGCTGCTGGCCGCCGTCGAGGCCTGGCGCTTCCTGCGGGCTGGGCGCGAAGAGCGCACGGACTCGGCGGACGCGGCGTCGGACGCCGCCGCCCGCGGTGAGGACCCTCTCGACGACTGGGACGACCCCGCCGGCGAGGCGACCGACGGAGACGACGGCGACGCCGACCACCCAGTGGTCGAGCGGGCCGCGAGCGAACCAGCCGGTGGCGATTCGGTCGCGACGTCCGCGACCGGCGGTCCAATCTCGGTGGGCGCGGTCGACCTCCGGTACGCGACGCTCGCGCTCGCAGCCTTCGCCGCGTACGCGATCGTGACCGCGGCGCTGCACCCCGGCGTCTGGACCGTCGTCGTCGCCGTCGCCGTCAGCGGACTGGCCGGCATGGCCATCGGCGTCGGGCGCGGCTGGTTCGCCGCCGAGCCGACCGGGGCGAGCGGGGCCGCCGTCGCCGAGGACCACCAGACGGACGGCGGCGCGACCGCCAGTCGGGTGGACCGCGACGGCGAGGAGGGGGCCGAGTGACCCCGACCGCTACGCCCGCGCGGGCGCTCGCGGTGCTCACGGTCGTGGTGTTCGTCGCGAGCGCGAGCCTCGGCGGGGCGACCGTCGCGCTGCTCTCGGACACCGAGCGCGTGAACGCGACGGTCGTCGCGACCGGCTTCGACCGGCCCCACCACGGCGGGCTGCTGTCGGAGCGCGACCGACCGACGGGCTGGCGCCGCGGGCTCGCGATCGCCAGCACGGTCGCGGAACCCGGCAACGGCACGGGCAACGGCACGGCCAGCGACGGCGAGATCGCCGGCAACGGAACGGGCAACGCGAGCGCCGCGCTCGATCCGCCGGTCGCCGCCCCCGCGAACGGTACCGAGACGCCGGACGCGCCGGCTGGGAACGGCACCGGCTCCGAGACGCACCCGGCGAACGACACGGCGGCACCACCGGCGAGCCCGCCAACGGGACCGCCGACGCCGGAATCCACGCCGGGCGAGCCACCGGACGCGACCACCACAACGTCGGCCTCGGCCACGCCCACACAGACCGCGACGCCCACGCAAACGACCACGCCGACCGCGACCACCACGCCGACGCCAACGCCTACGCCGACCGCGACGCCCACGCAGACAGCGACTCTCACGCCGACTCCGACCACCACGCCAACCGGGTCCGCGTCGGCCGACGACTCGTCCGAACAGACTGCCGCGCCGACGCCGGAGCCATGACGACGCTCGTCCGGATCACCCGGTCGGTGGACGGCCAACCGCGACCGCGCGGCCGGGCGCTCCCCTCTGCCCTCGGGTTCGCGCCCGGCGCTCACAAGCGCAACACTGTGCTGGCGCTGACGTACCTGCTGCTGGCGCTCCTGGTTCTCGGTCGGCTTCGCGCGCTGCTGTGATCACCGCGCGGCATCGACGCTCCCACCGTCGGCCGCTCACTTCCCGTTGACTTCGCCCTCGAGGTCCCCGAACTCCGCGACGCGCTCGGCGTGAGCGTTGTGCTGGTGGATCGACTCGTCGTTGGACTGCTTCATCGTGATCACGGCGTCGTCAGGGAGGTCGGGGAACTCGGAGACGACCCCCTCGGCCATCGCGCGGACGCAGTCCTCGACGAACTTGGCGTCCTT
>JBDGSW010000162.1:0-15378 GCA_042217345.1 Haloarculaceae archaeon | reverse complement strand
CGCCGCTGGGCCAGGAGCCCTCGGCGTGGTCCTTCCCGAACGGCTCGAAGTCCACCCCCAGGATCTCCCACTGGGCGGGCCACTCGAAGCGCCAGGGGAGCTTTCCCTCCCGGAAGGTGGCCGTGCCCTCGTGCCCGCAGCCCTGGATCGTGCGCTCGCCGGCCTCGACGTCCTCGCAGACGTACGCGACTGTGCCCGCCTCGAGGTCCACGTCGGTGACGCGGCCCGTCAGCTTCCCGCACTCGGCGCACTGGGGCGTGAAGGGGACGTACTCGTCGCCGACGCTGTCCTGGTACGCCGCGAGCACGTCGCGGGCCTCCTCGCGGTGGCCCAGGAGGTACCGGGTGGCGTCCTCGAAGGCGCCCTCGGCGTACAGTTCGGTGTTGGAGACGAACTCGACGGGGACGTCCACGAGGGCGGCGCTCTCTTCGAGGAGCTTCGTGAAGTGCGCGCCGTACGACTCACAGCAGCCGAACGGGTCCGGGATCGCCGTGTACGGTTTGCCGAGGTTCTGGCCGACGGCCGCCGAGTCGACGGCGTCGTCCCCGAAGTCGACGACGTTCCAGTCCAGGTCGGCGAGCGTCCGGGGGATCTTCCGCAGCGGATCCTTGTCGTCGGTGGTGAACACCTGCCGGACCTCGTGGCCGCGGTCGCGCAGCGCCTCGGCGACGAAGTAGCTCCGCAGGATCTCGTTGAAGTGGCCGATGTGCGGGACGCCGGAGGGTGAGACCCCGCCCTTGATGACGATCGGCTCGTCGGGATCGGTCGCTTCGATCGCGTCGGCGACGGCGTCGGCCCAGAACGCCCGGTCGGTGCTGGAGCCGACGTCGTAGGGGTCGTGTGCGTCCGCCGGCATCACTCACCACCCGGGCTGATCTCGGTCCCCTCGTGGGCGCCCTCGCGGACGACCCGCTCGACGGCCGACGGGTCGCTGCCGTCGAGGACGACGGCGTGCAGGCCCGCGCGCTGGATGATCTTCGCCGCCAGGAGGTCGACGGGCGCGTTGCTGCCGGCCGCCATCTCGATGCCGGCGATGACGTCGACCAGTTCCTCGGGCGAGAGCGTCTCGAACTTGGTTGCGCCGTCGTCCTCGTTGGGGTCGGCGTCGAAGACGCCGGGGACGCTCGTGGCGTAGACCAGTAGCTCGGCGTCGACGTACTCCGCGAGCGCGGCGCTGACGGCGTCGGTGGTCTGGGCGGCGGCGACCCCGCCCATCACGGGCACGTCCCCGCGGTGGAGGGCGGCGCCGGCGTCCTCGTACGTTTCCGGCGGCGTCGGGGCGGCTCGCTCGCCCAGTGCGGCGACGAGCAGCCGGGCGTTCAGTCGCGTGACGCCGATGCCCAGCTGGTCGAGCTGGATCTCGTTGGCGCCCAGTTCGCGGGCGGTCGTGATGTACTCGCGGGCGACCGACCCGCCGCCGACGACGACCCCGACGCGGTGGCCGTCCTCGGCAAGCCCCTCGATGACGTCCGCGTACGCGTCGACCCGATCCGATTCGAGATCCGGCGCGAGGACGCTCCCGCCGAGAGAGACGACGACTTTCATTTGCTCGGGGTTGCCGCGAGGCGCTCTTAAGGGTTGTCAACCACCGAGCGGGACCGACGCCGCGGGCGAAGGCTAATGCGGCCGGGGCACCAGGGTCCGCCCATGAAAGTTCTGGGCGTGGTCGGACCCTCCGACTCCGGGAAGACGACGCTGGTCGAGCGCCTCGCCGCGCGGCTGTCCGAGCGCGGGCGAGTCGCGACGATCAAACGCTGTACGCACGCGCCCGACGTCGACACCGACGGCAAAGACACCGCCAGACACCGCGCGGCCGGCGCCGAGGCCACCTACGCGCTCACCGACGACGCGGGCTGGTTCGCCACCGGCGCCGACCGCACGCTCGAAGCGACGCTGAACGATCTGGCACCACGGTACGACTACGTGCTGATCGAGGGCTACAGCGACGCGGACGTCCCGCAGGTGGCACTCGGCGGGCGCCAACACCGCGGCCCGGAGCTGGTCGCCGCACCCGAGGCCGACGCCGTCGACGTCGACGCCGTGCTGGACGAACTCGCGACCACCGAGCCGTTCGAGACGCTGGGATCGCTGGTCGCGCGCGTCAAAGCCTCACCGCGCGCCGAGCAGGCCGGCGCCATCGCGACGTTCACGGGTCGCGTGCGCGCGAAAGAGACGCCCGACGACGAGCCGACGGAGTACCTGGAGTTCGAGAAGTACGAGGGCGTCGCCGACGAGACCATGGAGCGCCTCTGCGCCGACCTCGAGGAGCGCGAGGGCGTCCTCGAGGTCGTCATGCACCACCGCACGGGCGTGATCGAGTACGGCGAGGACATCGTCTTCGTCGTCGTCCTCGCCGGCCACCGCGGGGAGGCCTTCCGGACGGTCTCTGACGGCATCGACCGCCTCAAGGAGGAAGTCCCGCTGTTCAAGAAGGAAGTTACCGTCGACGACGAGTTCTGGGTCCACGAGCGGTCCTGAGCGCCCCCGACCCACCGGCCTCGACCCGCTCGTCGCAGGGGTCGGCCGTCCCCGCCGACCGGTCGGCGGGGCTTACTCGCCGCGCGCGCCGCGCCGCCGGGCGCGCCGAGATGCGGCAACATGCGCCGTTAGTTACGATCGTTGACGTTCCGGCCGGGACCTGGCGGCTGCGATTACACAAGCCGATCTTACCGCTCCAGATTGCTCCGTGAAACGTCTCGTCGCTTCTGCGAGCGTCGTGAAAGGTCCGTTTCAGGTGCCTTTACGCTCGAACCGACTGGAACCGGCGTTAAAATCGACGAATCGACACGAAGCTTCACCGCTTTATATGCTCACTGGGCCGATAGGATCGAGCGAGGTGTCACAATGAGCGCAACCACGCAGCCCTCCACCCAGACGAAAGAAGAGCGCCTCCGCAGTTACCTGAAACAGCGCGCTGCCGACGGCGAGATGTACTTCAAGAGCAAGTTCATCGCCGACGAGGTCGGCCTCTCGCCCAAGGAGATCGGCGCCCTGATGGTCAAGCTCCGGGAGTCAGCCAGCGACCTGGAGATCGAGAAGTGGTCGTACACGAGCGCGACGACCTGGCGGATCGAGCCCGCCTGAGCGAACGACACCACCGGTCGCGCGGCCCGCGCGACCGTCCCCAACTCCCTCACGCCGGCCGCCCGACGGCTGGCGCGACCGCCGACGGCCTCGCCCGGCCGTTCGCGGTCGATTCTCCCCTCGTGCCGTCACGGGATTTATAGCGACGGCTGCCAAAGTCCACGACAATGGCTGCCAGCGGTGTCCCGCGGGACGGCCCGCCGGTCGAGCGCCTCTCGTCCGTCTTCCGGGTGCGGGACGTGCGCACCGACGGCGAGACCATCCTCTACGTGGGCCGGCCCGCGGCCCCCGCCGACGCCCTCGAGCGCGAGCTGTGGCCGCTGTTCCGCGAGTACGGCTACGACGTCTCGCTGCGCGCCCACTACGACGACGCCGACCACGCGATCGGCCCGGGCACCTACGCGCTCGTCGCCGAGCCGGCCTCGCTGGGACTGGACGGCGTCCCCTGGCTCAACATCGCGCTCGCGCTGGCGACGGTGTGCTCGACGCTGCTGGTCGGCGCCACGATGTGGTACGGCATCGACGTCGCCGCCGATCCGCTGGCGGCCCTGCGTGCGTGGCCGTTCACCGCCGCCGTCCTCGGCGTGCTCGGCACCCACGAGCTGGGCCACTACGTCATGAGCCGGTACCACCGCGTCGACGCCACGCTGCCCTACTTCATCCCCGTCCCGACGATCTTCGGAACGATGGGCGCGATCATCAAGATGAAAGGGCGCATCCCCGACCGCCGGGCGCTGTTCGACATCGGCGTTGCCGGACCGCTGGCGGGGCTGGCCGCGACCGTCGTCGTCACCGCCGTCGGCCTGCAGCTGCCGCCCGTCCGGGTGCCGTTCGTGATGCGGTTCAACGACCCGTTACTGCTGCGCGGGATCGCCGCGGTCGCCGGCGGCAAACTGACCTACGCCGACCCGCACGTCATCTTCAATCCGGTCGTCTTCGGCGGCTGGCTGGGCATGTTCATCACCTTCCTGAACCTGCTGCCGGTCGGTCAGCTCGACGGCGGCCACATCGTCCGCGCGATGCTCGGGTCGCGCACGGAGACGCTGTCGGCGGCGGTCCCCGCGGCCCTGTTCGGACTGGGCGGGTACCTCTACCTCGTCACCAGCGGCGAGGCCGTGTTCATCTGGTTCCTCTGGGGCGTCCTGTCGCTCGGGCTGGCCTACGCCGGGCCGACCACGCCGATCGACGACGCGCCGCTGGACCGCAAGCGCGTCCTGCTCGGCCTGGCGACGTTCGCCCTCGGCCTGGCGTGTTTCACCCCGATCCCGATCGAGATCGCCGCCTAGGGCTCGCGCTCGCCGTCGCTGCCGGCGTGCGTGTAGCCCCGGTCGGCCAGCGGCTCGCCGTCGAGCGTGATCCCCTCGTCGGGCGCCGTCACCCGCCCGATTCGCGTCACCGGGACGTCGCAGTGGGCCCGGACCGCGGGCAGGTCGGCGGGCGGAACCGTAAACACCAGCTCGAAGTCCTCGCCGAAGAACGCCCCCAGCTCCAGGCGGTCGTCGGCGTCGGTCGCCACCGCGTCGACGACGTCGGCGATCGGCAGCGGCGACTCGATCGAGAAGCCACAGTCGCTGGCGTCGGCGAGCTGGTGCAGCGAGCGCGCCAGCCCGTCGCTGGAGTCCATCATCGCGCTCGCGTGCGCGCCGATGGCCAGCCCGGGGACCACCCGCGGGGCGAACCGGAAGAGGTCGTTGGCGCGCTCGGCCTCGCCGCGCTCGAACAGCCTGATGGCCGCGGCGCTGCGCCCGAGCGTCCCGGTCACGCAGACCGCGTCGCCGGGCCGGGCACCCGAGCGACGCACGGGGTCGGTCGTCGTTCCGAGGGCAGTGGTGGCGACGGTGAACTCCGCGTGACCGTCGAGGTCGCCGCCGACGTACTCGGCGCCGACGAACTCGCAGACGTCGGTCGCGCCGGCGACGAAGTCGGTGAGCTCCTCGCGGTCGAACGCGGGGGCGCCGTAGGCGGCGACGGCGGCGGTCGCGTCGGCGCCCATCGCGGCCACGTCCGACAGCGAGGCGGCGACGGCGCGCCAGCCCGCGGTGTAACGAGTCGTGCCGTCGGGAAAGTCCGTCGACGCGTGGAGCATGTCCGTCGAGAGCACCGACTCGCCGACGACGGCCGCGTCGTCGCCGACCGCCGGGAGCTGCTCGGCCAACAGCGAGAGCGCCGCCCGCTCGTCCATGCCGGCGCCTTGGCAGGCAGTCACCATAGGTACCGGGGACCCGCGTCGACCAGCGAGCGCCGTCGGCCGGCAGTCGGAGGCTTCAAGCGGAAACCCGTCCACGACCACTCGTATGGACGGCGATCGAAGCGCGACGCTGCTGGGTTTTCTCGGCGCGGTCGTCGTGCTGCTCGTGTTGTTCTGGCTGGTCGGCATCGACGAGGTGCTGGCCGTGCTCTCGGGCGCGCGAGCCCCCATCGTCGCGCTCGTGCTCTGCGTCGCGGTGGTCTGGCTGTCCTCGTGGGGGATGGCGCTGCACACCGTCCTCGCGGTGCTCGACGTCCCGGTCCCGCGCGTGCGTTCTATCTTGCTGTTCACGGCGGCGATCTTCTCGAACAACGTCACCCCCTTCGGCCAGGCGGGCGGCGAGCCGCTGTCGGCGCTGCTGATCTCCCAGGCGGCCGACAGCGAGTACGAGACCGGCCTGGCGGCGATCGCGTCGGTCGACGCGCTGCACTTCGTGCCGTCGGTGGGCCTGGCGCTTTTGGGCGTCACCTACTTCGCCGTCGAGACGGTCACGCTCGGGCGCAACCTGCTGATCGCGACCGGCGCCGTGATCGGGCTGGCCCTGGCGATCCCGGTCGCCGCCTTCGTCGGCTGGCGCTACCGCTACGAGCTCGAGGCGTCGGTCGTCCGCCTGCTCACGCCGGTGATCCGCGCGGTCGGCCGGGTCCTGCCCGGCCGCGAGCCCGCCGCCCACGACGTCATCGAGCGCCGCATCGAGGGCTTTTTCGCCGCCATCGACCGGGTCGCCGCCAGCCGGCGGACGCTCGCGGCGGCGCTGGGCTACTCGCTGTCGGGCTGGGTGGCGCTGTCGGTCTCGCTGTGGCTCTCGGTGTACGCGCTGGGGACCGCGATCCCGCTGGCAGCGGCGCTGGTGGTCATCCCCGTCGGCTCGATCGCGGGCGTGACGCCGCTGCCGGGCGGGCTCGGCGGCGTCGAGGCGGCGTTCGTCGTCCTGCTGATCTCGACGACGGGCATCGGGGCGGCGACGGCCAGCGCGGCCGTCGTGATTCACCGCGTGGCCACCTACTGGCTGCCGACGCTGATCGGCGGCGGGACCGCCGCCGCGCTGGGCGCCCAGCGGGGTCGCCAGCGCCGGCGGACGGACTGATCGGTACGGGCGGACGCGGGCGGGATCACGTGAATCCCCCGCACACGGCGGCGAGCGGCTAACGATGCGCTTTTATGACGCCGGGCGGAACCCAGTGGCAATGACGACGCTCTACGACGTTCCCGCCGACGAGCTCATCGCGGCGGTCGCCGAGCGACTCGCCGAGGAAGGGGCCGTCGAGGAACCCGAGTGGGCCCGCTTCACCAAGACCGGAACCGGCCGCGAACTCCCGCCCGAGCAGGAGGACTTCTGGCAGACCCGCGCCGCCAGCCTCCTCCGGAAGGTCGCCATGGAGGGCCCGATCGGCGTCCAGCGCCTGCGTACCGAGTACGGCGACGCCAAGCAGGGCTCGACGCGCTACCGCGTGCGCCCGAAGGGCCACACCGACGCCTCCGGGAAGATCCTCCGGACCATCCTCCAGCAGCTCGAGGAGGCCGGCTACGTCGAGACTGCCCAGGGCGAGGGCCGCCGCGTCACCGGCGACGGCCGCAGCCTGCTGGACGAGACCGCCGGGGACGTCCTCAGCGAGCTCGACCGCCCCGAACTCGAGCGCTACGCCTGAGTCGACCGCGGATTCTCGCTGTCAACTGTGGTCGCCAGCCGTCGGTCCGGCCAGCCAGCGGCGGGGTCGCGGGCAGGTAGGCTATCGAAATGATTTTCCAGCAAACGAAACAACGAGTGGGTACGCATGAGCGGCGATCCCGACGACGACGAACTCGAACGGCTGCGCCAGGAGAAAATGGAGGAGCTCCGCGAGCGCCAGGGCCAGGGCGGCGGCGCCGGGGAGGAGGCCCGCGAGGCCCAGCGCGAGCAGGCCGAGGCCCAGAAGCAGGCCCTGCTGCGCCAGTACCTCACCGACGGGGCGCGCAAGCGGCTCAACACGGTGAAGATGTCCAAGCCCGACTTCGGCGAGCAGGTCGAGCGCCAGGTGGTCGCGCTCGCCCAGAGCGGCCGCATCCAGGGCAAGATCGACGAGGACAAGATGAAAGACCTGCTGTCGGAACTGAAGCCGGACTCGAAGAGCTTCGACATCCAGCGGCGGTAGATGGACGCCGCCGTCTGCTACAGCGGCGGGAAGGACTCCACGCTCGCCGCGCTCGTGCTCGATTCCTTCTACGAGGTCACGCTCGTCGCGGCGACGTTCGGCGTCACCGACGCCGCCGATCACGCCCGCGAGGCAGCCGACGCCGTCGGCTTTCCCTTCGAGACGGTCGAGCTGGACGAGTCGGTCGCCCGCGAGGCCGTCGAGCGGATGGTCGCCGACGGCTACCCCCGCCACGGCATCCAGCAGGTCCACGAACACGCGCTGGAAGTCGTCGCGGCGGGCGAGTGGGACGTCGTCGCCGACGGCACCCGCCGGGACGACCGCGTGCCCACCGTCTCGCGCGCGCAGGCCCAGAGCGTCGAGGACCGCCACGGCGTCGACTACGTCGCCCCCCTCTCGGGGTTCGGCCGCGGCGCCGTCGACCACCTCGTCGACGCCGCCCTCGAGGTCGAGGAAGGCCCGAGCGAGGCGATCCCCAAGGGCGACTACGAGGCCGAACTCCGGGCGCTCGTCCGCGAGGAACACGGCGAGGGCGCGGTCGCCGAGGTGTTCCCCGCCCACGACCAGACGCGCGTCGTGGGCCTGCGGGACTAATGGGACAGTTTCAAGCGCGGCGTTGCCGAACCCCGGGACATGTACGACCGCCTGAAGGGCTTTCGCGACTTCTACCCCGCCGAGATGGGCGCCCGGCGCGCGGTGATCGACGAGCTGGAGGCCACCGCCCGCCGCTACGGCTTCCGCGAGGTCGGCACCCCCGCGATGGAGCGCACGGAGATGTACGTCGACAAGAGCGGCGAGGGCATCGTCGACGAGCTGTACTCCTTGACCGACCAGGGCGGCCGCGACGTCGCGCTGACGCCCGAGCTGACGCCGACGGTCGCCCGCATGGTCGTCGCCAAGCAACAGGAGCTCTCGAAACCGATCAAGTGGTTCTCGACGCGGCCGTTCTGGCGCTACGAGGAGCCCCAGCAGGGCCGCTTTCGCGAGTTCTACCAGACCAACGTCGACGTCTTCGGCTCGAGCGAACCGACGGCCGACGCCGAGGTGCTCGCGTTCGCCGCCGACGCCCTGACCGGCCTGGGGCTCACCCGCGAGGACTTCGAGTTCCGCGTCTCACACCGTGACATCCTCGGCGGACTGCTGACGGCCTTCGACGCCGACGTCGACGTCCGCGCGGCCATCCGGGCGGTCGACAAGTCCGAGAAGATCAGCCGCGAGGAGTACCACGACCTGCTGTACGAGGCCGGCCTGTCCTACGACCAGGCCGCCGAGTTCGACGACCTGCTGGCCGTCGGCGAGGACGGCCTCGACGAGCTGGTCGCGTTCGCCGGCACCGACCGCGTCCGCGACGCGGTCACCAACCTCCAGGACGTGCTCGCGGCGGCGGAGGACTTCGGCGCCCGCGAGTACTGCACGCTCTCCCTGGAGACCGCCCGCGGGCTGGACTACTACACCGGCGTCGTCTTCGAGTGCTTCGACTCGACGGGCGAGGTCTCGCGGTCGGTGTTCGGCGGCGGCCGCTACGACGACCTCATCGAGAGCTTCGGCGGCCAGCCGACGCCCGCCGTCGGCGTCGCCCCCGGGCTCGCGCCGCTGTCGCTGCTCTGTCAGCGCGCCGGCGTCTGGCCCGACGAGGCGTTCACCACGGACTACTACGTCCTCCAGGTGGGCGACACGCGCGACGTGGCCGCCGACCTCACCCGCCAGTTGCGCTCGCGGGGCCACGTCGTCGAGACCGACGTCGCCGGGCGCAGCTTCGGCGCCCAGCTTGAGTACGCCGACTCGATCAACGCCGAGACGGTGATCATCGTCGGCGAGCAGGACCTGGCCGACGACGCCGTCACGATCAAGGACATGGACTCGGGCGACCAGAAACAGGTACCCCTCGACGAGTTCCCCGGCGACCGCGAGCGGCCGACCTACCGCGACTTCGCCTGATCGGCCCCGTCCGGCTGCAGGGCGAACCCGCCCGACCCGTTCACCGACCCGCCGAGCCCGGCGGCCGGCGATCCGGCGCCGGCGAACGGCCAGTCGGTGCGGTTCTCGGGGTCGACCGTCCGGTTGAGCGCGTCCCGGACGGCCCCGGAATCCAGCGACGGATCGAGGATCGTCCCGCGACCGGCCCCGGGTCGGGAGTCGTTCCACTCGACCGGCAGGTCGACCGAGCCGTTCGCTCCCGGTTCACCGACGACCTCAGTCAGTGCCGTCTCCGCCGCGGCCGAGCGGTTGGCCAGTGCCGCGAACGCCCGCGCGCGGACGTCGTACCGATCGGCGACCGCCGGCGGCAGCGTCCGCGCGGCGCGCTCGCCGCGGACGGACAGGCGCTTCGTGACGGTGGTCTCGACGGACACCCGCGCGGCGGCGTGTGCGTAGGAGCCCGGCGAGACAGACTCGTTGTCGCGCAGGCGCCGGAGACGGTCGCGATCGTCGGCCAGCGTCGACAGCCGCTCGTCTGTCCGGGCGCGCAGGTCGGCGAGCACCGCCGCCCGCTCGCGGTCGGAGTCGGCCCGCGCCAGCCTGACCACGAGCGTCCGCGTCGCGAGCTCGCCGTGCAGCGACGCCCGCTGGGCGCTGACGGCGCCCGCGAACCGGCTGCCGGCCGGCATCGCCGAGCCGTTCGTGCCGCCGAGCGCGGTCGAATCGGCGGGGGCGCCAGCGGCCGCGTTCGCGCCGTCCCCGCCGGCCGTCGGGCCGACGAGCGCGGCGACGGGCAGCGCGACGCCGACCACCAGGAGCGCGGCCAGCCCGACCACCAGCGTGGTGCGGGTGGTGGTCATCGCGCTTCACCTCCGGGTTCGTGCCCCGTCGAGGGCGGGGTGTCAGTTCTCATCGTCGTCCTCCCCGGGGAGCGCGAGCACGTTCTCGCGGCCGAGCCGCAACACCTCGAGGTCGCCGTCCTCGCGGAGCCGGCCCACGACGCGGCTGGTCTTGGACTCGCTCCACCCGCAGGCGTCGGCCAGCTCCTGCTGTTTGAGCCGGCCGCCGGCGTCGCTGACGACCGCGAGCGCGCGCTCCTCGTCGGTCAGCAGGTCGGGGTCGGACGCGTCGGCCGAAGCCGCGGTCGCGGTGGCGGCGTCGGCGGTTGCAGCCGCCGGCGCGTCGTCGTCTCGGCCGCGGCTGCGGCGCCGGACGAACACCGCGCCGGCGGCGCCCAGCAACACGAGCAGGCCGACGCCGCCGACCAGCGCGACCGGGACGCCGCCGGCCGTCCCGTCGGCCCCGGCGGCGACGAGGACGACCCGCGGCTCGTCCCGGCCGAAGCCGAGTTCGCCCTGCCAGGTCAGCCGGTCCGCGTCGGACGTGGTCGGTCCGGGGACCGCCGCGTCCAGGCGATACCCGCTCGGCCAGGCCACGGTCAGTTTCGTGTTCGGGCCGAGGTAGAACCCGCGGATCGCGTCGCCGACGCGGATCGTCGTGGCGTTCGCCCGCGCGAACTCCCGCCAGGTGAACGTGTAGGCGACGATCCCCGTCGGCTGGGCGAGCTGCTGTTCGCGGACCGACACGGTGACGTTGTCCATCGCCATCTCGCGGCCCGTCTGGTTCCCGGCCGCGCGCACGGCCGGCCGAATGCGGTCGGCGAACGCCGACTCGTAGGCCGACCGGTTCGCCTCGACGTCGGCGCGGAACGACTGGAAGGACTCGCGCTCGCCGGGCTCGGTCAGCCGGAACCGGTACTCCAGGCGCCAGGTGGCCGTCCCGTCGGCGCCGACGTCGGCACGCATGAGCACGCTGTCGGGGTCCCTCGCCGGCGTGGTGGCGTTGGTCGCGGCGGACCCGCCCGGCGCCGGCGCGGCGATCGATCGTGGGGGCGCGGACTGACTCGCGGCGGTCGGGACGGCCGCGAACGCCGTCCACAGGACTGTCGCCGCGACGACAGCCAGCGCCACCCGTCTCGACCGTCTCATTCCACTCTGTGCTCCCGTACGGGGATTGCACTGTCAGCGAGCGTATTCTATCTTCGGGAACGCGGTGGGGAAACATGGGGTCGAAGTCGCGTGCGTGCGGAGGGCCGTGCGTCAGCGTGGATTCGGGTTAGTCGGCCAGGCCGACGGCGACGTCGCCGTGGCCGCTGGCCGTGGCGTTGCCGGTCGACGTCTCGTTGCCCGCGTCGTCGCCGAAGTCGCCCTCGGCGTGGACGGCGACTCGACCGCTGGCGTTGACGCCGTCGTCGCCCACCGTCACGTGAGCCTCGCCGGCGCCGCGGCCGTCAGCGGCGCCCTGATGGTCGCCCTGGTGCGGGGAACCGCCCTGGGCGTGCTCCTGTGCGGAGTCGTTCGCGACGTGGGCGAGGATCACCGACACGAAGTTGAAGTGACCGTCGCCGTCGCCGGACTCCGCGGTCGCGTGGGCGCCGTGGCCCACGACCGTGTCGAACCACGCCGTGACGTCGCCCAGGCCGAACAGCCAGCCGGCCGCCGTGCCCTCGGCCGAGCTCGAGGCACGCGCGTGGCCGCTCGTCGACCCGTCGGCGCTGCCGTTGGCGGTCTTCGAGCCCGACGCGTGAGCGTCTGCCTGCCCGCCTGCCGTGGCGTCGTCAGCGTGGTCGTCCGCGTGCGTGGTTGTCTCGCTGTGCGTCGTGGCCGCGCTCCCGGCGGCAGCGGCCGGTGCGACCGCGGCGATCAGCAGGACTGCGGTCAGTGCCAGTGCGCTGGCGGTTGTCTTCAGGCGCATTGCACCCCCAGCTTGGCCCCGGTGGGACGTATAAATAGCCGGCGCTGGCGGTGATTTGCCGTCGCTTGCAGTTCATCCCGGCGAGTTCAAATCCATCGCTGTCTGCCGATTTCGTCGAATTGGTCACAAACTCGATGGTTGAATCGTCGAAAGATTTATATAAATCATGGTGGCGGAAGCCTCATCGGCCGTCCGACCCACCGGCCGGGCATGCGCGCGTACCGCGTGGCCTACGACGGGCGGGCCTACCACGGCTTCCAGCGCCAGCCGGACGTCCCCACCGTCGCGGACGCCGTCCTGGACGCGCTCCGGGCGCTCGACGTCCTCGACGCCGACGCGGACGTGCCCCCGGGCTACGCCGCAGCGGGGCGCACCGACGCCGGCGTCTCCGCGCTCGCCCAGACCGTCGCGTTCCGGGCGCCCGACTGGCTGACGCCCGCCGCGTTCAACAGCGAACTCCCGGCCGACGTTCGCGCGTGGGCCAGCGCCGACGTTCCCGACGACTTCCACGCTACCCACGACGCGGCCGCCCGCGCGTACGTCTATCACCTGCACGCCCCGCGACCGGCGATCGACGACCAGCGGGCGCGCGAGCCCCTCGAACGCCTTGGCGGCGAGCGAGACTTCCACAACCTGACGCCCGACGAGACCGGCACGGTCCGGGACCTCGACGGCGCGCTCCGGCGGGACGGCGAGTTCCTCGTGGTGCGGCTCGAATCGGACGGATTCCCGCGCCAGTTCGTCCGCCGGGTCGTCTCCCTGGTCCACGCCGTCGGACGCGGCGAGCGCGACCGCGCCGCGGTCGATCGCGTGCTCGCGCCCGAACCCCTGCCCGGACCCGAAGGCGTGCCCCCTGCACCCGCCGCGGGGCTGGTGCTCGCGGACGTCGAGTACCCCGGCGTCGAGTTCACCGCGGATCCCGACGCAGTCGCGAGCGCCCGCGCGGTGTTTCGCGACCGGCGCGTCGAGCGAGCCACCGGCGCGCGGGTGGCCGAGACCGTCGAGCGCGGCCTGGACGGCCCGTGAGCGACCCGCCCCGCTACGTCCACCCCCGCACCGACCGCATCCAGTCGTCGACGGCCGGTTCGACGGCGGTTTTGGCGGCCGGTTCAGCCGCGTCGGTCCGGTCGAGCAACGCCCCGACGCGGTCGTCGGCTCGCTCGGCCAGCCCCGGATCCAGCGACCCCTCGCCGGTCGCCTTCGCTGCGATCAGGGTCTCCGCCAGGTCGGCGTCCCCCAGCACGCGCTCGGAGAGCGTGCGGACGTCGGCGAGGACCGCTTCACGCTCGATGACGTGGACTGCCGCGAGCGCGCCGCGGAGGGCGTAGAGCCAGTGCTTCGCGGCGGCACGCTCGGCTGAATCGCGCCGGGCGACCGCGACGTTCTCCCGCGCCATCCCGCGGTAGCGTGCGGGGAGATCCATCGGCAGAACGGTCTCGATCCGCTCGCGTAGCGACCGGATGGCGGCTGGTCGCTCGTTCAACACGGGTTCGGCCGCGAACACCGCCTCAATCGCGTTGAAGTTGCTCGCGGCCACCAGTTCGCCGAACTGCCGAAGTTCGTAGCTCACGAGGTCGACGTCCGCCCAGCGCTCGAATCCGGAGGTGGTGCCGTCCTGGTTGACGGCCACGCGCTCGGCGGGCCGGTCGAGCAGGGCGTACCGCAGGCCGTCGGCGACGTGGAACCCCCGGACGTCGACGTCGCTGGCTGCGTCGGCCCACCCGTAGCAGTGCCCGCCGACGACCGCGTAGAAGGTCGGTTCGCCGTCCAGCCGTCCCCCGTCGGCGACGGCTGCGAGCAGTTCCCGGAGGCGGTCCGCGTCGGCTGCCATTACTGGAACGCACCACTGCTGTCCGGAAAGGCTTACCGTCCCGGCTGGACGGCCGTCCGGAAAGGCTTACCGTCCCGGCTGGACGGCCGTCCGGAAAGGCTTACCCCGGACACGACCCTACGCCGTGCCATGAGTTCGGTTCCCGAGCGCAGCGAGGTCGACGAGGAGTACAAGTGGGATCTGGCGTCCCTCTACGCCGACGACGAGGAATGGGAGGACGCCTACGCGTCCGTCGAGGGACGCCTGGACGACCTCCGGGCCTACGAGGGCCGTGTCACCGAGGACGCCGAGACGCTCCTGGAACTGCTGGAGCTGCGCGAGGAGATCATGCGCACCGTCTCGAACGTGGCCTCCTACGCGCGGATGCGCCGCGACGAGGACACCGCCGACGGCCACTACCAGGCGCTGACCGCCCGCGCGCAGTCGCTGGCCGCCGACGCCCAGAGCGCCGCTTCCTTCATCGAGCCGGAACTACAGGAACTCGACCGCGAGGCCGTCGCCGCGTTCGAGGACGCCGAGCCCGCACTCGAAGAGTACGACCACTACTTCGACGACGTGCTGCGGATGAAAGACCACACCCGCTCGGCCGAGATCGAGAACCTGCTCGCCGAGCTGGGCGAGGTCACCGGCGCGCCCGGCGAGGTGTACAACATGCTCACCAACGCCGACATGGCGTTCCCGAGCGTCGAGGGTCCCGATGGCGAACCCCGCCAGATCACGCTCAACAACTTCACGACCCTGCAGAAAAACCCCGATCGGGAGTTCCGCCGGGAGGTCTACGACGCCTTCTACGACGAGTGGGAGACGGTCCGCAACGCCGTGGGAGCGGCCTACAAGAACAGCGTCAAGACCGACAGCAAGCTCGCCAATGCGCGCAACTACGACACCGCCCGCGAGGCCGCCCTCGACGGCCCGAACGTCCCCGTCGAGGTCTACGACACCCTCGTCGACACCGTCCGCGAGAACCTCGACGTCCTCCACCGCCACGCCGAGCTCAAACGCGAGAGCATCGGCACCGACGAACTGCGCATGTGGGACCTGTACGTCCCGATGGTCGAGGGCGAGAGCCCCGAGGTCCCCTACGAGGAGGCCTGCGAGTACGTGATCGACGCCGTTGCGCCGCTGGGCGAGGACTACCAGTCCCGCCTCGCCGAGGGCCTCGAATCGCGGTGGGTCGACGTCTACGAGACCCCGAACAAGCAGTCGGGGGCCTACAGCGGCGGGACGTACGACTCCCAGCCGTTCATCCTGATGAACTACCAGGACGACGTCGAGTCGATGTACACGCTGGCCCACGAGCTGGGCCACTCGCTGCACACCCAGCTCACCAGCGAGGAGCAGCCCTACGTCTACTCGGGCTACGAGATCTTCGTCGCCGAGGTGGCCTCGACGGTCAACGAGACGCTGCTGAC
>JBDGSW010000111.1:0-15484 GCA_042217345.1 Haloarculaceae archaeon | reverse complement strand
ACTCAGGTCCGACGCACCCCATGCGCCGAGGATACCGCTACCCCACGGTCCCGTATGAGGGAAGTCGGGTCACCCCGGATTAAGCCCTTCGTTTTGCGATCACACAAGCACCCGCTCCAACTCGACGACGGTGCCGCCGTCGGCGTCAGGATCGCCGACCAGCCGACCCAGGCAGACGGCCGCGTCGTTCGGGGTGTAACAGGCCACCAGCGGCCGGTCCGCGGCGGCTTCGGCATCGAGTTCGCTGTCGATCACGCCCGGGGCGTACACCGGTGCGCCCTCGGCCACCTCGCGGGCGGCGCTGGGCGCGATGGTCACCCGGGGCAGCTCCACGAGCGCGCGCTCGGCCGGCGCGACGACCTCCCGGAGCGGGTCGGCGTCGCCCTCGGCGTACCAGGCCAGCGCGTCCGAGAGGTCCTGGAGGGAGACCAGGTCGGTGTCGTCGAAGGGCTCGGTGGTCGTCCGGCGGAGGTGGCCCATGTGCGCGCCGGTGCCAAGCGCCAGCCCGAGGTCGTGACAGAGCTTGCGGACGTAGGTGCCGCTCTCACAGCGGATCCGCAGGAGCGCCTGGCGATCGCGGACTTCCAGGACGTCGAGGGCGTCGATTTCGCGGACGCGCAACCGGCGGCGGACGGCGCTCTTCCGGGGCGGCTTCTGGTAGATCGGCCCCTCGAACTCGGCGGCGATCGACTCCAGGTCGGTCGGGACCGGCCCGTGCAGCTCCAGGACGGCGACGTACTCCTTGCGGCTGTCGTCGAACACCTGGGCGGCGCGGGTGGCGTCGCCGAGCAGCAGGGGCAGGCAGCCGGTGACCTTCGGGTCGAGCGTGCCGGCGTGGGCGACCCGGTCCACTCCCGGCCCCTCGGCGCCGGTGTCGGCGAGGGTGTCGGCGACCATGTCGCGAACCCAGGCGGCGACCTGGTGGGCTGACGGGCCGGGTGGTTTGTCGAGGTTGACGACGCCGAAGGCGAGCAGGTCGGCGGGCGAGCGATCCGCGGGGCCGGAGCGCAGCGCCATCAGAATTCGTAGCGGACGCCGTCGACGGGGTACTTGCCTTCGTCGCTGGCCGGGTCGTAGGAGTCGGCGGCGGTGTGGACCAGTTCGCGGACGGTGTCGGCGTCCCAGCGGGCGGTGTTGACGACCAGGTCGTAGATCGAGAGGTCGTCGATGTCGATGGCGTAGTACTCGCGGTAGCGCTCGCGCTCGCTGTCGGCGCGGGTGCGAGTCTCCTCGCGCACCTGGTCGACGGACTTGTCCTCGCGGTCGGCGATGCGGGCGGCCCGGACCGACAGGGGCGCGTCGAGCCAGACGCGGAGGTCGGCGTAGTCGCCGGCCATCCAGCCGGCCAGGCGCGACTCGAGCACGAGGTGGTCGGCGTCGCGGGCGGTCTCGCGGAGCCGGCGGTCGAGGTCGCGGTCGATGGCCTCGTCCTCCTCGGCGAGCTTGTTGAACTCGACGAGCGAGTACCCCCGTTCGTCCGCCAGCGACCGGAAGATGTCCCCCCCGCTGACGTGCTCCGCGTCGAGCGCGTCGGCGAGGCCGGCGGCGAGCGTGCTCTTGCCGCTGCCCGCCGGCCCCGAGACGGTGATCAGCATATCAGTCCTCCGGCGCTGGCGCTAAAAGAGGTTGTGTCTTCCGCCGGCTGGCGACGCCGTGGGTGAGGACCCGTGCCGAAGTCATCCGCACGTCCGGGCGATCAACCCTTCGCGTCCAGGCGGCCATGCATCCCCAGGCAGGCCGCTTTTCAGCCGCAGCGTCGTACCGCAGGGTATGGACGGATCCTGGACGATGCCCCGCGACGAGGTCGTCTGGCTGCTCGCGGGCGCGGCCATCGCCGCAGTCGTGGCGTACGTCGTCTACTCGTTCGTCGGGGCGATCGTCGTCGGGATCTTCCTGTACTACGCGGTGCGGCCGGTCGAGCGCTGGCTCGACAGTCGGGTCGACCACCCGGACGTAACCGCGTCGGTCGCCCTGCTGGTCATGGGCGGTCCGATGTTGCTCGTGCTCGGCTACGGTGCCCTCGTCGCCGTCAGGGAGCTTCACCAGCTGCTCACCCAGAGCGGCCTGGGCCAGTACGAGGCGATGCTCCAGCCGTACCTGAACGTCGCGTCGCTCACCGATCCCGGGACGTGGACGCAGTTCGCCGAGCACAACGTCGGCCTGATCTCGACGTACGCCGCCGCGACGTTCACCTGGGGAGTGCGCCTGTTCGTCATGGTGCTGGTCGCGTTCTACCTGCTGCGCGACGACCGGAAGCTCGGCGAGTGGTTCCGCTCGACCTTCGAGGGCGTCAACGGCGTCGTCTCGTTCATGGAAGGGGTCGACGCGGATCTGACGACCATCTACACGGGCAACCTCATCACCATCGGCGTCACCGGGCTGATCGCTGCCGTCACCTACTACGGGCTGGATCTGGTCGCGCCGGCGGGCACCGGCGTCGCCTTCCCGATCCTGCTCGGCCTCGTCACCGGCGTCATGACGCTGTTGCCCGTCCTCGGCATGAAGATCGTCTACGTGCCCTACGTCGGTTACCTCCTGGTGCGCAGCCTCCAGGGCCCCGTGCCGCTTTGGTACCCCATCGCGTTCTTCGCGGTCGTCTTCGTCGTCGTCGACACCGTCCCCGACCTGTTCATCCGCTCGTACATCTCGAAGGGCGACCTCCACATGGGGCTGATGGTGCTGGCGTACGTCCTCGGATCGATCGCGTTCGGGTGGTACGGCATCTTCCTCGGCCCGATCGTCCTCGTGGTGGCGATCCACTTCGCCAAGAGCATCCTGCCGCACCTCGTCCACGACCGGCACGTCTACGTCGACAGCGACGTCGACTGACCGCCGGAAAACGGTGAGTTACCCGCCGCTCCAGAACCGCCGGCCGCTCACGTCGGCGTCGTCTGGACGTTCAGCGACTTGCGGATGATCTGGGTGAACCCCAGCGAGCACAGGAAGTACCAGACGATCCAGGCCTGCATCGGGCCGACGATCGTGTTGGTCCACTTCGTCTGGCCGATCAGCGGCATCGTGATCGTCGCCGGGTGGATCAGGTGCGGCTGGGACAGCAGCATCCAGTACATCCACAGGAACACCGGGATGGTCAACAGCATGATCCAGACCATCGGGCGGAACTGCGATTTCATCGCGCCCATCTGATCGCCCATGACCTCCATGCGTTCCTCCTGAATGCGTTCGAGGGCCTCGTCGTCGCCGCGTTCCTTGGCCGCCTTCCGGCGCTCTTCGATCTCCTGGATCTTCTCCTGGTGGGCGGACATCTTGTCCATGTCGACGAGGTTGTTCTGCAGCAGCGTCGAGTACAGCCCCGTCAGCACCGCCAGCACCATGATCACCACGTAGAAGGGCAGCGTCGACTCCAGCGGGCCGAAGATGACGTCGACCGTGCTGCCGACCGTGTTGCGCACGGCGGGCAGCGAGTACCCGGCCATCATCGCCAGCGCGACCAGGCCGGCGGCCTTGTCGTAGATCGACCACCCTTCGCCCTCGTCGTCGCCGGCCGCGGCCGCGCGCTCGACGTCGTCCTCGGTGAGCGCGCTGCGAACCCCATCCGGGTCGTCGACGACGAAGCCGCTGCCGTCGGCGTCGGTCAGGAGCCCGGTTTCGATGAGTCGCCCCCACTGACCGCTGGTGATCTCGTCGCTGACGTCGCGCCACTCGACGGTTCCCTGCTCCTCGGCGACCGACAGCACCGACTCGAGCGCCGCCACCAGCGAGCCGTCCTCCTCGGCGAGCGACTCCACTTTCTCCGCTGTCCGTGCCATTGTCGCAGGGGTAGACGACCGTCGCTAATCAACCTTTTACTTGCCGCACGAGCCGGGCGCCCCCGGCGCTCGGCCGATCCCCCGAAGTCGCGCCGCCCTACACGCGCTCGTCGATGGCCGTCTCGATGTCGCCCCACACCCCGTCGGGCGTCTGCTCGCCGTCGATCTCGACGAAGCCCGCGTGGTCGCGGTAGTGCTCGATCACCGGCGCGGTGTTGTCCTCGAAGACGTCCAGGCGGTTGGCGACGGCCTCCTCGGTGTCGTCGTCGCGCTGGACCAGCCGGTCGGCCACGTCGGGGTCGTCGGGCATGTTGAACTCGACGTGGTAGTTCTCGCCCGTCTCGGGGTCGACCCGGCGGCCGGTCAGCCGGTCGACCAGCTCGCCGCGGCTCACCGACAGCGAGAGGACGACGTCCAGGTCGGTCATTCCCGCCAGCTCGTCGGCCTGGGACATGTTGCGCGGGTAGCCGTCGAGGACGAACCCGTCGGCGCTGGAGAGCGCCTCCTCGACGATCCGGTTGACGACCGCGTCGGGCACGAGGTCGCCCGCCTCCATGTACTGACGGGGCGTGTCGTACTCGGTGTCCATGTCGCTGATGTCCATGTCCTTGTTCGCCCGGAGCGCGTCGCCGGTCGTGACGTGTTCGACGTCGTAGGCCTCGGCGATGTTGCTGCTCTGCGTCCCTTTGCCCGCCCCCGGCGGCCCGAGGATCAGGATTCGCGGATTCGCCATACCCGCCCGTTCACTATCCCGTGACTTCTAGCTGTTGCTATCGGCTGCGTCCGCCGACGAGCACGCGTGGCGGCGGGGCTTTTGTTCCTGGCCCGCGTCCCCTCGGGCATGGACTCCGACGACGCGGCGGCGCGACGCGCCCGCATCGCCGCCGCCATCGCCGGCCACCGGCGCGACGGCGGCGAGTCCCCCCTCCGGTTCACCGCCGGCGACGCCGACGGTCCCGCCGTGACCTACCGCGACCGGGAGATCGTCGTCACGGTCGACGCCGCCGAGCGCGAGCGCCTCGAGGCGCTGCTGGGGGAGTTCCCGGTGTTCAAGGTCGCCCAGCCGGCCACGCGGAAGGCCCCCGACGGCGAGGTCCACCTCTCGGCGCTGGCCGATCCGAAACACGCCGCGGACTTCGTCGACGCCGTCTTCAGGCGCGTCTACGAGCAGCCCGAGGACTACGCCCTCGGCGGCGACGGAGCGTGAGGCTACTCGATCAGCGGCAGGACGATGCCGAACAACAGCGGCGAGAGGAGGCCGACGAGGACGCCGACCACCGCCAGCAAGAGCAGGACGGTCTGCTCCCAGCCGGGGAGCGGCCCGAGGACGGACGGGCCGACGGCGTCGACCAGCTCCGCGAGGACGAACAGCCCGACGCCGAAGAGGAACCCGCGCTTGGTCCAGGCGGGGTAGTCGATCGATTGCGACTGGCTCATGTTCCAGCGAGGGGCGGACGGGCGGATAACGGTTTCGCCACGGCGACGGCTCGCGCGACCCCGCGGACGGGGTCGTGGCGCCGCCCTCGGGAGTCCGGTAGGTTTTCGGCCGCGCGCCGGGAAGCCGTCGACGGATGTACATCGTCATCGTCGGCGCGGGCGATATCGGCACGCCGCTCATCCAGATCGCCACCGCGGGGGGCAACGAGGTCGCGGTCGTCGAGCGCGACTCCGAGAAGGCGGGCGCCGTCGCCGACGACTACGACTGCCTGGTGATCAACGCCGACGCGACGGTCAAAGACACCCTGCGCGACGCGGGCGCCGAGCGCGCCGACGCCGTCATCAGCACCACCGACCAGGACGCTACGAACATCATGGTTTGCCTGCTGGCCCAGGAGCTGTCGGTCCCGACGATCGTCTCGGTCGTCCACAACCCCGAGCACATGGGCGTGTTCGGCCAGATCGGCGTCACCACCATGGAGAACCCCCAGCGGCTCATCGCCGAGTACCTCTACCGGGCGGTCAAGCGCCCCTCGATCAGCGACTACATGCGCGTCGGCCGCGAGGCCGAGGTCTTCGAGATCGAAGTCGGCCCCGGGGCGCCCGTCGCCGGGCTGACCCTCCAGGCGGCCGCCGACGAGGGGCTGGTCAGCGACGACGTGCTGATCGTCGCCGTCGAGCGCGACGGCGACGGCGACCCGATCACCCCCCGCGGGAACACCGAGATCAGGGCGGGGGACGTGCTGACGGTCTACTCGGCGGTCGGCGCCACCCCCGCGATCACTGACGTATTCGGCCACTTCGAGGATCACGCCGACGGAAGGTGACGGGCCCGCGTCGGCGGGGCGGCATCGGCCCGCGGTCGCCGGGGTCCGCTGGGTATAAGCGCCCGCCGACGGAAGCCACGGCCAGATGAGTTGGACCGGGAGCCGCCGGGGGAGCCTCCGGACGATCGCCCGCGACCTCGGTCGGATCCTCCAGGCGCTGTCGGTCATGCCGTTCGTCTCCGTCCTCGTCTCGGTCGCCTGGGGCGAGTTCTACGCCGTGCCGGTCCTGGTGGTTTCGGGCGTGCTCCCGCTCGGGATCGGGCTGGCGCTGGCGCGCCGGTACGCCGACGCCGCCGATCCAGGGAAGCTCCACGGCATGATGATCGCCGCCGCCGGCTGGCTGCTCGTGGCGGTCTTCGGCGCCGTGCCCTTCCTGTTGCTCGCCTGGCTGGCGGCGCTGGACCCCGGCGTGCTGTCGGTGCCCGCGTCGGTGGACACGCCGACGCTTGCGGCCTTTCGCGACCCGCTGAACGCCGTCTTCGAGAGCATGAGCGGCTTCACCGGCACCGGGCTGACGATGACCGTCCACGAGGACCGCCTGCCCGCGACGCTGCAGTGGTGGCGCTCGTTCGTCGAGTGGATCGGCGGCGTGGGCGTCATCGTACTCACGACGGCGATCCTCGCCCGCCCGGGCAGCGGCTCGCTGACGCTGTACGAGAGCGAGGCGCGCTCGGAGAAGATCCACCCCAGCGTCGTCTCGACGGTCCGGACGATCTGGTGGATCTTCATCCTCTTTACGTTCGCGTCGATCGCGCTGCTGTGGCTGGCGGGCATGCCCGTCTGGGACGCGATCAACCACGCCATGACCGGCCTGGCGACCGGGGGCTTCTCCGTCACCGACGAGTCGATCGCCACCTACGACAGCGCCGTCATCGACTTCGCGCTCGTCCCCGTGATGACCCTGGGGTCGATCGCCTTCCCGATCCACTACCTCGTGCTCCGCGGCGACGTCCGGAACCTCTACGCCGACCTCCAGACCCGCTGGGTGTTCGCGTTCTTCGCGCTCGGGACGGCGCTGCTGACCGTCGTCCTCGCGCTGTCGGGCGTCTACGGCGCGGCGCTGACCCCCGCCACCCTGTTCGCGGCGTTTCGCTACGGTGCCTTCCAGTTCGTCTCGGCGGCCTCGTGTGCGGGATTCCAGACCGCCGAGAGTCTGGGGACGCGCTGGCCCGCGGGCGCCCAGCTGACCGTCACCCTGGGGATGGTCGTCGGCGCCGCGGCGGGCTCGACCGTCGGCGGCATCAAGCTGATCCGCGCGCTCACCCTGGTCAAGGGGTCGATCTACCGGATCCAGGGCGTGTTCTACCCGGCGACGGCCGTGCGGCGCTTCCGGCTCGACGGCCGCGTCCTCAGCGACGTCGAGGCCGCCCGCGAGTTCGAGGAGGCGGCCATCGTCAGCTTCCTGTGGTTCGTGTTCCTGGTCGTCGGGCTGGCCGCCCTGCTCGCGACCGTCGAC
Organism: Haloarculaceae archaeon; assembly: GCA_042217345.1. Classification (GTDB taxonomy): domain Archaea; phylum Halobacteriota; class Halobacteria; order Halobacteriales; family Haloarculaceae; genus Halorientalis. The sequence continues at coordinate 7,994 of JBDGSW010000111.1, read as the reverse complement.
ACGCAGCAGTTCACCCTGGAGAACGTCCTCTTCGAGATCGCCAGCGCCCAGGGCAACGTCGGCCTCTCGACGGGGATCACCGGCCCCGCCATGCCGGCGCTGGCGAAGGTGACCCTCCTCTTCAACATGTGGATCGGGCGCCTGGAGATTATCCCGGTGCTGGTCCTGCTGCGCGCGCTGTTCGCCCGGGGAGGGGCCTACGCGTGACCCGGCTGGACCGCGAGGCGCCGCGACAGTTGCTGGCGGCCGGCGCGCCCGACGACGCCCTCGACGCGCTCTTGCTCGCCGGCCCGGGACTGGTCGCGCTACTCGTGCTGCTCGGACGGACGCCGCTGACGACCGCGCTGGCGGCCGCGTACGTCCTGGCGTTGCCGGCGTACGTCGCCGCCCGGGCACTCGACCGGTAGCGGTCAGCCGGTCTCGAACGCGGCGACCACGTCGTCGGTGGCCCCGCGCTGGGAGAAGACGGTGGCGACGTCGCCGGCCTCGAACACCGCGTCCCGGCGGGGCACGATCGTCTCGCCGTCGCGCTCGATGGCGACGACGATCGCGTCGGCGGGGAGCAGGCCCCGGCCGGCCGCGCGCTCGATCGACGCGCCGGCGACGGGCGCGCCCGCCTGGATCGCCGCCTCGAACACCTCGGCCTCGGCGGCGAGGTCGAGGTAGTCGGTGACCGTCGGGTGTTCGACCCGCCGGAGGAGGTGTTCGGCGATCAGCTCCTGGGGGTTTTCGAAGACGGTCACGTCCTGGGCCTCGAAGTAGGGCATGTGTTGGGGGTCCTGCACGACGCTGACGAGCGTCGGAACGCCCAGGTCGCGACCGACCAGCATCACCATGAGGTTGGTCGCGTCGTCGGCCGTCGTCGCGACCAGGGCGTCGGCCTTCTCGGGGTCGGCCTCGGCGACGGCGTCGACGTCGGTCGCGTCGGCGTTGAGCACGAGGCAGTCGGCAGTTCGTTTGATCTCGCGGGCGCGGGCCTCGTCGGCCTCGATGACGACGACGTCGTGGCCGGCGGCCGTCGCCTGGTCGATCACCTCGCTGCCGACGCGGCCCGCGCCGACGACGATCACGTACATGGGCAGGCTTCGCCGTCCCGAAAGTAAGGGACTTCGCCGCGGTCACGTCGGGTCGAACCCGAACAGCAGCGCCCGGGCGAACACGAACACGGGGATCAGCTCCAGGCGACCGACCCACATCTGGACCAAGACCACGCCTTCGGCGATCGGCGACATCGACGGTCGCGTGATGCCCGCGGAGACGCCGACGGTGCTCTGGGCCGACGCCACCTCCAGGAGGACGTCTCCCAGGGTGAACCGCTCGGGCACGACCGCCGACAGCGCCAGCAGGCTGGCGACGAGCACGACCAGGTACAGCAGCGTCACCGTCATGGCCTGCAGCACCTCGTCCTCCATGGCCTCGCGGTCGAGCGTCTCCCCGGCCAGCTCGAAGGTCACGACGGCGTGCAGCGGCTGGAACACGCGGGTAATCTTTCAGCGGATGCCCTTGGCGATCAGGTACGCCCGCAGCAGCTTGACGCCGCCGACGGTCGCGCCCGCCGACCCACCGACGACCATCGCCCCGAAGACGACGAACACTACCGCCCGGGCAGGCCACTGTCCCAGCGGCGCCGTCTGGTATCCCGTCGTCGACAGCGCGCTCACGTACTGAAAGACCGCCTGGCGCGCCGCCGCCGCGAGCCCGTATCGCCCGGCGAGCAGCGCCGTCAGCACCCCCGCACCGACGGGCAGCGCGACCGCCAGGATCCGCACCTGCGGATCGCGCAGCACCGCGCCCACGTCACGGTCGCGCACCAGCGCGTAGTACACCGGGTACGCGACCGCGCCGGCGGCCATCACCGGCACGAACAGCAGTTCGACCGCCGGCGAGTGAAACGAGGCGACGCTGTCGTCGAGGACGCTGAACCCCCCGGTCGAGATGGCGGTCATCGCGTGGGTCAGCGCGTCCCAGAGGACGACCCGCGCCGGGATCGACGGCCGGAGGGCGAACAGCCCGGCGGCCAGGTACGCGAACGCCGCGATCGTGAGGCCGGCGTACAGCCGCCAGAGCTCGCGGATGGAGCCGCCCGTGCTGGGGCGGAGCTTCTCCTCGCGCGCCTCGCTGCGGTAGAGGTTGTAGGTGGTCGCCCCGCCGGCCTGCCACAGCACGGTCAGCGTCAGCAGGATGACGCCCATGCCGCCGACCCACTGGATCAGCGTCCGCCACCACAGCAGGCCGAGCGGCAGCGACGGCTCGTGGACCGCCATCGTCAGCCCCGTCGTCGTCCACCCGCTCATCCCCTCGAACAGCGCGTGCAGCGGGTCCCGGAAGTACCGCAGGCTCGAGGCGTACCCGGCGCCCGCGGGCACGTAGCTCGCGACGGCCGCCGGCGGGAGCAGCCGCGCAGAGAGGAAGAACGGCAACGCGCCGAAGGCGGCGGTGACGAACCAGCCCAGTCCGGCGGCGACCATGGCGTGTTTGAGGTCGGGATCGGGCGCGGCGCGACAGCACGCGCGCGCACCCGCGCCGACGACGCCCGTCAGCACGCCGGCGAGCACGAACGCGCCCGCGACGTACGGTTCACCGAACGCCAGCGACGCCAGTGCACTGGCGCCCATCAGCCCGGCCTGGAGCACCTGGAGCGTGCCCACGATCCGGGCGACGACCGCGCGCTGCCCCGCGAACCCGACGGCGCCGACGCCTTCGCTCACGTGTCCGTTTCGCCGATTTCGGCCTTACGCGTTTCCCCGTGGCCGCCTCGAGCGGTCGCGGACGGGCCCGGCCCCGCGGGGCGAGCGCCACCGGCGACGGGAAGATTCATCCGCACCCCGGTCGGGGTTTCACGTTACGACCGTGCCAAAGCACCTCGAACGCGACCTGGGACTGTTCGCCACCATCACCATCAGCCTCGGCGCCATGATCGGCAGCGGCATCTTCGTGCTCCCGGGGCTGGCCGCACAGAAAGCCGGGCCGGCCGTCGTGCTGGCGTACCTGCTGGCCGGGCTGATCGTCCTGCCCGCCGCCCTCTCGAAGGCCGAGATGGCCACCGCCATGCCCGAGTCCGGCGGTACCTACCTGTTTATCGACCGCGCGATGGGGCCCTTGCCAGGCACGATCGCCGGCCTGGGCGCCTGGTTCTCGTTGGCGTTCAAAAGCGCCTTCGCGCTCGTCGGCCTCGGTGGGTACCTGCTGCTGTTCGTGGAGGTCCCCGGCCCCGCGACGAAGGCCGTCGGCGTCGGCCTGGCGGCGCTGTTGATCGGCGTCAACGTCGTCGGCGTCAAACAGACCGGGCGGCTCCAGTCTGTTGTCGTCGCCGTCGTCGTGGCGGTGCTCGTGCTGTTCGTCGCCGACGGCATCACCTTCGTCGAGGCGAGCAGCTAGCACCCCTTCTTCGAGGCCGGCGCCGGCGGACTGCTCGCCGCCACCGGCTTCGTGTTCGTCTCCTACGCCGGCGTCACCAAGGTCGCCAGCGTCGCCGAGGAGGTCGAAGACCCCGGCCGCAACATCCCCATCGCCATGCTCGGCTCCGTGCTGGTGATGATGCTCCTGTACACGCTGGTCGTGTTCGTCGTCGTCGGCGTCACGCCCGTCGACGCCCTGGACACGCACACGCCGATGGCCGTCGCCGCCGACCACTTCGCCGGCCGGATCGGCACCGACGTCGTCGCCGTCGTCGCCGTCCTCGCGCTGACGAGCATGGCCAACGCCGGCGTGCTCTCCTCCTCGCGGTACCCCCTGGCGATGAGCCGCGACGATCTCGCGTCCGCGACCTTCCGCGAGGTGAGCGAGCGCTTCCGCACGCCCATCAACGCCATCGGCCTCACCGGCGCCGTGTTGATCCTGCTGATCGCCGCCGTCCCCGTCACCGAGCTCGCCAAGCTCGCCTCCGCCTTCCAGATCCTCGTGTTCACGCTCATCAACGCCGCGCTCGTCGCCTTCCGCGAGAGCGACCTCGCGAGTTTACGACCCGTCGTTCGTCGCCCCGGGCTACCCCTGGGTGCAGCTGCTGGGCATCCTCGGCGGGCTCGTCCTCATCCCCACGATGGGCCCGGTCGCGCTGGCCGGCGCCGTCGGCATCCTCCTGGCCGGCGCCGGCTGGTACCGCCTGTACGGCCGCGCCAAGACCGAGCGCGAGGGCGCCGCCCTCGACGCCCTCCGCGGCGCCGTCGGCGACCGCGCCCTCGCCGAGACCGAACGCGTCGTCGCCGACGGCTCGCGCAGCGACGTCCTGGTCGCCATCGACACCGACACCCCCGCCGCCCGCGAGCGCGCACTCCTGACCGTCGCCGGCACCGTCGCCAGCCACCGCGGCGGCCGCGTCCGCGTCGTCAGCTTCGAGGCGGTCCCCGAGCAGGTGACCCTCTCGTCGGCCACCGAGGAGACGCCAGCCGACCGCGCCTTCGAGCGCCAGACCGAGGAACTCGCCGCCTCGCTGTCGGCCCCCGTCGAGACCGAGGCGGTCGTCACCCACGACGTCCGCCGCGCGGTGGCCAACTACGCCGACGACGTCGACGCCGGCCTGCTCGTCGGGTCGGTCTCGGAGGGGCGCTTACACGACACGCTGCTTGGCCACGACGTCGACTGGTTCATGGAACACTTCCCCTGCGACGCGGCGTTCGTCCGCGACCGCGGCCTCGCCGAGCTCGACGAGGTGGCCGTCCTCGCTCAGCGCGGCCCCCACGGCCCCCTGAAGGTCGCCCTCGCCGGCGCGATGGCCGCGACCGCCGGCGCCACCGTCCGGTTCGTCACCGCCCTCGACCCCGACGCCTCCGACGAACTCCGCGCGCGCACCGAGGAGTACCACGCCGAGCTCCGCGAGCTCTGCGTCGCCGACACGGCCTCGGAAATCGTCGCCACCGACGACGTGATCGGCGGCCTCGTCGACGCCACCCGCGACACCGACGTCGCCCTGGTCGGCCACGACCCCCACACCGCCGTCCACGACCTCGTGCTCGGCGACCTCTCGAACGATCTGGCCGACGAGTTGCCCTGCACCGTCCTGCAGGTCCACGCCGACCTGCCCAAGACGTTCGTCCGCCGGGTGGTCAAGCGAGCGATCTTCTGAGTTGGGATCGGTCGGCGCGACCGGTGCAGCCGCTGGCCGATCGGCGTCGAAAGAAAACCGCGTGCGGCGGGGCTAGTCCGAGCCGAAGACCTGGCGCATCATCGGGTGCATCTCCATGAGCTGTTCCTCGGCGATCTCCTCGTAGAGCTTGTAGGTGATCGAGACGGTCAGCAGCAGGCTCGTCCCGGAGACGCTGCCGATCGTGCCGAGCATGTTGGCCAGGACGGCCAGCAGCCCGACTAAGGCGCCGCCGATGACGGTCACCTGCGGGATGTACCGCTCGAGGACCTTCTCCATCACGCCGGGGTTCTGGCGGAAGCCGGGGATCTGCATGCCCGAGCCGTGGATCTGCTGGGCGGTGGCCTCCGGACCCATGTCGGTGGTCTCGACCCAGAAGACGGCGAAGATGGCGCCGCCGATCACCATGAAGGTGAGGTCGAGGCCGACGCGGATCAGCACCTGCCACCAGGGATTGGAGACGCCGCCCCCGGCGAACCACATCCACTGGGCGGGCGAGTAGATCGGCGCCAGGTAGTAGAACAGCCCGCCGGTGGGCTGGCCCTGGGCGTAGACGCCGAGCCAGGCCGGCATCCCGTTGCCCAGCTGGGCGTTGAGGATCCGACCCAGGAACTGGATGTTGGCCTGCAGCGCGCGGACGAGGATCATCGGCAGGACGCTCGCGTAGATGAGCTTCACGGGGAAGCGCCCGCGGGCGCCCTTGACCCGCGTGTTCGACAGCGGGATCTCGACGCGCACGCTCTCGGCGTAGACGACGACCACGAAGATGAGGAGCGTCGTCACCAGCGGCACGAGGCCGAACTGGTTGCTGAACAGGTACTGGTTCAGCCCGGAGCCGAACAGCGGACCGACGTTCGTCTGGCCGAGCGCGATCGAGATCCACGCCGGGACGAACCCGGTGGTCGAGCTGCCCAGCTGGTTGACCGCGAAGAGACCGCCGATGAGCGACTGGCTGATCCCGGCGACGATGAACAGCCCGACGCCGGAGCCGACGCCCCACTTGGAGACGACCTCGTCCATGAACAGGATGAGGATCGCGCCGACGGCGATCTGGGCGAACATCAGCCACTTGACCCCGGCCATGCCGATGCCGAGACCGCCGGCGACCTGGCTGCTGGCCGGCAGGAAGCTCCCGGCGAACACCATCGGCAGCCCGGTCAGGCAGATCATCACCAGCACCAGCAGCTTCTGCAGCCCCTGGTACAGCACCTGATCGCGCGGGTTGTTCTGCGTGTCCAGCCCGAGCAGGTCCGCGCCGCCCAAAAGCTGCAGGACGATCGACGCCGTGACGATCGGGCCGATCCCCAGCTGCAGGATGCTGCCGGTCTTGGCGGCGATGATCGAACTGAAGCGCCCGAAGGCGCTGGTTCCCTGGCCGCTCAGGCCGTAGATGGTGACGTTCGTCAGGAAGAAGTACAGCACCAGGACGCCGACCGTCCAGCCCAGCTTCCGCTTGAAGGGGACGTGCCCCTCCGGGCGCCGGACCGACGGCATCCGGGTGAGTACCGGTTCGGCGGTCTCCTTCCAGCCCATGCTACGCGGCCCCTTCTTGCTCCTCGTCCGGTGCGGCGTCGGCGTCCGCGGCCTCCTGGCGTTGCTGTCCGCGCTCGGTCAGCTCGGCGGCGCCGCCGGCGCCCTCGATGAGCTCGCGGGCGCTGTCGCTGAAGTCGTCGGCGACGACGGTCAGCTCGTTGCGGACCTGCCCGCCGCCCAGGACCTTCACGACGTCGACCTCGTGGCCGTCCTCGACGACGTCGCGGGCGTCGATCCGGTAGCCGCCGTCGGTCTCCTCGGCGAGGTCGTCGGCCGCGTACAGCGGTGCGTCCTCGTCGAGCTCGCGGACGTCGATCTCGGCGATCTCCTCCTGGAGCTTCTGCGGGCGGGTAAAGCCCGACTTGCCGAGGGGTTCGTAGTCGTGGAACTCGTGCTTGTCGCGTCCAGCGCGACCGCGCCCGCCCCGGTGGCCGGCACCGCGGCGGTTCTTGTGCGTCCCGCCGCCGTGGGTTCGCGACCCGCGCTGTCGTTTCTTTTTGCTCGTCATGGTTATCGCATCGCTTTGAGGAGCGCGTCGATCTCCTCGGTGGTGTGCTTGCCGAGTTCGCCGCCTTCCTTGGTGGGGTGTTTGACCCCGTCGTGACCGCTGCGCGGCGGGTGCAGGCGAAGCGAGGGCGACAGTCCCTGCTCGCGGAGGGTCGTCTCCTCCGAGAGCAGCGACCACGCCAGCTCGCCGATGTCGTCGTACTCGGTGTGCTCGGCGACCCACTCGTCGTCGATGTCGGCCTCGCCCTCCAGGGGCTCGGCGCGGCGGCGAAGCAGCCGCTCGACCGACTCCTGGCTGGGCTCGCCGTAGGCCACGTAGTCGTTGACCTTCGTGATCATCCCGCGGTAGCTGTCCCGCTCGGGGACCAGCGTCGCGTGGTTGACCCCGTGGACGTTCAGCATGTCCAGGGTGTCCTCGACGTCCGTCGCCATGTTCACGTCGCCGCGAAGTTGCACTAGCGCCTGCATCACTCGATCACCTCACGCTTTTCCATCGTGCGCTGGGGAACGCGCGCCTCGGCCGTGTTGCGAAGCGCGTTGAACGTCGCCTTCGCGAAGTTGACCGTCGTGCGGGTGTTGCCCGACGAGCGCGTCCAGATGTCTTCGATGCCGGCGAGTTCGAGGACGTGCCGGACGGTCTCCCCGCCCGCGAGCCCGAGCCCGCGCGGTGCGGGCTGGAGCTCGACCTCGACGCTGCCGGCCTTCCCGGTCGTGCGCAGCGCGACCGTGTGGGGGCGGCCACAGCCACACTCCCAGGACCCACAGCCCCGGGAGACGTCGATGAGGTTGAGCTTCGCGACCTCGATGGCCTTCTGGATCGCGCCGCCGACCTGGTCGTCGCGGCCCTCGGCGTAGCCGACGAGCCCGTCGCGGT
>JBDGSW010000001.1:0-15578 GCA_042217345.1 Haloarculaceae archaeon | reverse complement strand
TGGCCTGTTTCAGCGCCTTCAGGACGCCGAAGTCGCCACAGCCCGGACACCACGTGGGCTGGGGTTCGACGCCCGGCGTGAACTCCTCGCGGTCGATCTCCCGTTCCTCGTCGATGGCTGAGAATGCACTCATAGCTTAATCACCTGCCGCCGGGACGAACTCGGTCCCCTCGGGGACGTCGGCGTCCCCGCCGATGGCTGACTCGAACCCCTCGACGATCTCGATCGGCTCGAAGGGCTCGCCGTTGTACTTCAGGAAGCTCGTCAGCTTCTCGCCGAACCGGCCGAGCTCGCGCTGGGTCAGCCCGCGGAACTGCGCGGAGGCGTTCATCTCGACCACCAGGCACTCCTCGACCGATTCGAGGAACGCCGTCACCTCCGCCTCCGGGTAGGGCATCATATCGCTGACGCCCATGGCCTTGACGGAGTGGCCCGCCTCGGCCAGTTCGTCGACCGCCTCGAAGACGGTGTCCTGCTGGCTGCCCCACACGAGCATGCCGTAGTCGGCGTCTCCGTCGCCGTAGACCGCCTGGTGGGAGTGGTCGTCGGCGTCGAGCTCCTCGCGGATCGACCGGAGCTTCTCCATGCGCCGGCCCATCTGGATGAAGCGATTCCCCGGGTCCTCGCTGATGTGGCCCTGCTCGTTGTGCTCGTTGCCCGACGCCAGGAAGCGTCCGCCCTTCTGGCCGGGGATCGAGCGCGGGCTGACGCCGTTTTCGGTGTCGTGCAGGTACCGGTTGAACGTGCCCGAGGCGTGGTGGGCGGCCTCGGCGATCTCCTCCTCGGAGAGGACCGAGCCAAGGTCGGGGTTGGGCTCGCGGTCGAAGAAGGCCTCGTCGACGTTGCGCATCTCCCCGGAGAGCTTCTGGTCGATGACCAGGATCGCCGGCAGCTGGTACTCGTAGGCCAGCCGGAAGGCCGCGCGGGTCTGCTCGTAGCACTCGCGGACGTTCGCGGGCGCGAACACGACCCGGCAGGAGTCACCCTGACTAGTGTACAGGACGTGGTCGAGGTCGCCCTGTTCGGGCTTGGTCGGCATGCCCGTCGAGGGGCCGGCCCGCATCGCCTCGACGAGGACGATGGGCGTCTCGGTCATCTCCGCCAGGCCCAGCGGCTCGGACATCAGCGAGAAGCCCCCGCCCGAGGAGCCGGACATGGCCTTGACGCCGGCGTGGGAGGCGCCGATGGCCAGGGCGGCGGCGGCGATCTCGTCTTCGACCTGCTCGGCGACGCCGCCGAAGTTCTCGAGGTGCTGGGTCATGATCGTGAACACGTCGGTCCACGGCGTCATCGGGTAGCCGGCGATGAACCGACAGCCCTCGTCGATGGCGCCGTAGGCGACGGCGTTCGACCCCGACAGTAGCACCTGTTGTTCGTCGTGTTCGCCCTTCGGGATGCGCAGGTCGTGAGTGAACTCGTAGTTCTCGGTGACCGCCTCGTGGGCGATCTCCAGGATCTCGAGGTTGGCCTCGAGCACCTCGCCGGACATGGCGTCGCGCATCAGGTCCTCGATGTGCTCGAGGTCCATCTCCAGCAGCGCGGCCGTCGCGCCGACGCCCGCCGTGTTGCGCATGACTTCCCGGCCGTGCTCGCGCGCCAGCCCCCGCAGGTCCAGCGGGTAGACGTGCCAGTCGTTGTCCTCGGCCCGCCGGTCCAGTTCCTCGACCGCCTCGCCCTCGAGCAGTCCCTCGTCGTAGACGACGACGCCGCCCGCGTTGAGGTCGTCGAGGTTCTCCGTGAGCGGTTTGGCCTCCTCGTTGCCGTAGTAGGACTCCTCGGAGGGGTTGCGCGCGAAGCTGTCGCCCAGGGCCAACAGGAAGTTGAACCCGTCGCCCCGCGAGCGGACGGGCTCGGCCCCCGCGCGTACCTCCACGTACGTGTGGCCGCCGCGGATCCGCGACGGATAGTGCCGGTGCGTGAACACGTCGAGTCCCGATCGCATCAGCGCCTTGGCGAAGTTCTGACTCGTCGAGTCGATCCCGTCGCCGGAACCACCCGCGATTCGCCACATAAGTTGCTGGTCTGTCATGGGAGATCGGTGGCCGACTCGGCCGCCGTACGCACAAAACGGTGCCTCGTGACTAAAGAGTTTGCTACTCTTTGCCACACATTAATCATGATAAAGGAGGTATAATTACCTAGGATCCCCGGCTCCGAGGGCCGCTGCGGGGCGAGGACGGACAGGGGGCGCCACCCACCGCGCTCGACTGTCAGTGGCCCGTTACGTCCGGCCGCGATCGCCGGGCATCGGGCCCGCGGTCGCGGCGAGGCGCCGTTTCCGGCGTCGGACGCCGGGCGCCCGCGTCGTGTCGATAGTGCTTTGACAGTTCCCGACGCCGGTGCCACACGATGACGACGCTCGACGACAGAGTCTGTCTCGTGACCGGCGGCGGCCGCGGTCTGGGCGCAGCGACGGCCCGACGCCTCGCCGCGGAGGGTGCCACGGTCGTCGTCAACGACCTCGGGACCTCCCTGTCCGGCGAGGGGGCCGACGACGAACCCGCCGCCGAAACGGTGGCGGCCATCCGCGATGACGGGGGCGAGGCGACGGCTCACTTCGGCGACGTGACCGACCTGGAGTACACGGCTGAACTGATCGACGACACCGTGGCCGAGTACGGCCGCGTCGACGCCGCCGTGAACTTCGCGGGCGTCCTGCGCGACGCCTACCTGACGGAGATGACCGGCGACGACTGGGACACGGTCGTCCGGGTCCACCTGCGCGGGCACTTCGCGCTCCTGCGGAACCTCTCGCGGCACTGGAAGGACACGGCCGACGACGCCGAGCGCGAACGAGCGTTCCTGGGCGTCACCAGCCCGTCGGCGCTGGGCAACGCCGGCCAGGCCAACTACGCCGCGGCGAAAGCGGGCGTCCTGGGGCTGATCCGGACGGCCTCGGCGGAGCTCGGGCGCTACGACGTCCGCGCGAACGCGCTGCTACCCGTGGCGTACACCCGGATGATCGAGAACATGCCCCACCAGCCCTTCGGCGAGGACGACTTCCCGCCGGAGAAGGTCGCGCCGGTCGCCGCGTACCTCCTGAGCGACGCCGCCGACGGCGTCTCGGGCCGGACCGTCCGCGCCCAGGGCGACATGGTGTCGCTGGTGGCCGACCCGCAGGACGAGCATTCGATGGTCGACCCGGAGGGCTGGACCGTCGCGAAACTCGCCGACCGCTTCGACGATCTACTGGCGTGACCTGAGAGCGGCCGCCCGCCTCAGTCCTCTTCGGGCGCGGCGTCCTCCGGGGTCTGGCCCTCGACGAGGGACTCGTCGGCGTACTCCTCGCGGAGGTCCATCTTCGAGAACTTGCCGGTGGCGGTCTTTGGCACCTCGTCGATCTCGACGAAGTCGTCTGGGAGCCACCACTTGGGGTACTCGTCGGTGATCATCTCGCGGAGCTCGCGCTTCAGGCGGACGACGTCGGCGCCCTCGACGGGCACGACGAACGCGACGGGGCGTTCCTGCCAGCGCTCGTGGGGGACGCCGACGACGGCCGCCTCGCTGACGTCGTCGTGGGCCATGATCGCGTTCTCCAGTTCGACGCTGGAGATCCACTCGCCGCCGGACTTGATGACGTCTTTCGCCCGGTCGACGATCTTGACGTAGCCGTCGGGGTCGACGCTGACGACGTCGCCGGTCTTGAGCCACTGGCCGTCGAAGTCCTCCTCGTTGGCCTCGGGCCGCTTGAAGTACTCCTGGGTGACCCACGGGCCGCGGACGTACAGCTCGCCGAAGTCCTCGCCGTTCCACTCGATCTCCTCGCCGTCGTCGTCGATCACCTTGAACTCCAGGCCGGGGACGGCCAGGCCCTGCTTGGCCCGCTTGTCGACCTGTTCGTCGTACGACAGCGACTCGCCGAGCCCGCTCTTGAGGTGGGCGACGGTCCCGATGGGCGACATCTCGGTCATGCCCCAGGCGTGCAGCACCTCGACGTCGCGGTCGTCGAACCACTCGATCATCGCCTTGGGCGCGGCCGCGCCGCCGACGATCACCGTCTCCAGTGCCGAGAAGTCCACGTTGTTGCCGGCCTGGACGTAGTCACGCAGGCCGAGCCAGACCGTGGGGACGCCGGCGGTGATGGTCACCCCCTCCTCCTCGATCAGCTTCGCGAGGTCGGCCGGGTCGGGCGAGGGCCCCGGGTAGACGTGTTTGGCCCCGGCGGCCGTCGTCGAGAACGGCATCCCCCAGGCGTTGACGTGGAACATCGGGACGACCGGCATCACCACGTCGTCGTCGGCGACGCCCAGCCCCTGGGGCGTCATGGTCGTCATGGTGTGACTCCAGAGCATCTGGTGGGTGTACTCGACGCCCTTTGGTCGACCGGTGGTCCCGGACGTGTAGCACATCCCGGCCGGCCGATCTTCCGAGAGTTCCGGCCAGTCGTACTCGGTGGCCCGCCCCTCGATGAACGACTCGTAGTCCGTCACGGGCGACAGCGTCGTCTCGGGCACTGACTCGCCCATCACGACGAACTGCTCGACCGTGTCGAACTCCGCGGCGCCCTCGGCCGCGCCCGCGAGCTTCTCGACGAGCGAGGGGTCGACGAACAGCAGCGCGTCGTCGGCGTTGTCGACGATGTACTGGACGTGTTCGTCGGGTAACAGCGGGTTGATCGTGTGGAGCTGGCGGCCCGTCGTCGGCACGCCGAAGTACGTCTCGAAGTGGCGGTGGTGGTTCCAGCAGAACGTGGCGACCCGGGCGTCCTCGGGGACGCCGGCGTCGTCCAGCGCGTTGGCCAGCTGGGCGGTGCGGTCGGCGTAGGTCGCGTAGTCGTAGCGCTCGATGCCGTCGTGCGTACGCGAGACGATCTCGGTGTCGGGGTACAGGTTGGCCGCGCGCCACAGGAACGGCCGGAGCGTCTGGGGGGTGCCTCCTGGCATAAACTGCCCAATGGCCCCGTGGGTAATGATAGTTACCCGCTACTCAGTGAGGTATCGCTTCGAGTCGGGCCCCGCTTAGGCCTCGAGCTGCTGCATCAGCCCGACGAGCTCCTCGAGCCGGGGGAAGGTGTAGACCTTGACGTTGATGTCTTCGTCCTGGGCGTGGACGCGGGAGTCGAACATCAACGCCATGTCGTTCTCGCGGTCGCCGATGATCTCCTCGACCGTGCCGCTGCCGGGACCGAACGTGAAGTTCGGCGTCCCCATGTCGATGGTGGTCTCCAGGACGTTCGCCCAGCCGTCGATGAACCCGCTGGTCATGATGTTGCCGATCTCCTGGATCGCGCTTTTCTCCATGTCCGTGAACCCCGCGGCATCTGGGTCGGTCCCGCCCATATCTCCGAGCATTCCCGCCGCGAGGTTCTTGGCGCTCTCGGCGTTGAACAGGAACAGGACGTGGCCGTGCGGGGGCTCTTTCATCTCGATGTAGATGCCGATCTGCTCGTCGTCGCCCACGTGGGTCATGATGTCCGGGATGTCGATGAAGTTGATCTTCGTGATCTCCATCTGGGTGTCCATACCGGTCATCTGGCTCATGTGCTGGGCGACCGTGTTCCCGCCCTCCTTGGCCATCTTGTTGAAAATACTCAGCTTCCGTATGTCGATCATCAACTCGCTCATTGGGGCACCCGGTCTCTGGCCGTGGTTCTGGCGGCCGGTACATAAGCGGTCCCCAGCCAGTATCAAATGCGGTAACGCGGCCGGATCTGCGGCCGGTCGGCGCGCCGGTCGCCCGCGCCTCGCTACCCGCGATCAATCGGCCTTCCGGCTGACCGCGACGCCCTCGCCCAGCGGCAGCAGGACCGTCTCGAATCCGGGCGCCTCGCGGACGGCCTGCAGGTACTCGAAGACCCCGCGCGTGTGTTCGTTGACGTCCCCGGGGTCGTCGCCGTCGACCAGCGCCGCCAGTCGCTCGAAGTCGACGACGCTGGCGGTCATCGCGTTGTCGGCGACGACGAGCCCGCCGGGCGCGACCCGTTCTCGCACCGCCGCGAAGGCATCCCGATACCGGGGTTTCTCGTTGTCGACGAGGACGACGTCGAAGGGACCGTCGTAACCGTCGACGATCTCGATGGCGTCCCCGTGCTCGAAGGTCGCCCGGTCGGCGTACCCGCCGCGGTCCAGGTACTCGCGCGCCAGTTCGAGTTCGTCGGCGTCGACCTCCGTGAGGACGACCTCCCCGTCGGCGGGGAGCCCGCGCGCGAACCAGTACGCCGAGTAGCCGAAGCCCGACCCGAACTCGAAGACGCGCCGGGCGTCGACGAGTTCGGCCAGCAGCTGGAGCCAGCCGCCCACCGCGGGGCCGACCGTCGGGAATCCCTGTTCGTCCGCGTACGCGTCCATCTCGGCGAGCACGTCGTCGGGTTCGGGCCCGAGCGCGCGGGCGAAATCGGCCGTCACGTCCGGGAGTGGGTCCTCGTCCATGGTCGAGCCTGGGGCCCCGCGGGCAAAGAAGTGGGTGGCGGCTGCGACGGTCGCCTCGACGGTCGCGGCGCTACAGGTCGCCGCGGGGGGAGTCGTAGACGGCGTCGGCCAGCGCGTCCTTGTGGCCCTCGTTCGGCCCGCCCGCCAGCGTCAGGAGCTTGGCGTCGCGGAGGTATCGCTCGACGCTGTGTTCGGTAGTGTAGCCGACGCCGCCGTGGTACTGGACGGCGTCGTTGGCGTTGTCGACGGCCGCCTGCGTGGCGTAGCGTTTCGCCATCGGGAACGAGCGGCCGACGTCGCGGCCGCGGTCGGCGTCGTCGGCCGCCCGCAGCGTCAGCAGGCGCGCCGCGTCGACGCGCTCTGCCATCTCCGCGACCGCCCAGCGCACCCCCTGGAAGTCGCTGATCGTCCCGCCGTACTGCTCGCGGTCGCTCGTGTACGCGACGGTGTCTTCCAGGGCCGCCCGCGCGATCCCGACGCCCCGAGCGGGGACGTTGACGCCGGTGTCGAGTTCGCCGCGCTGGACGTACGCCTCGCCTTCCTCGCCGACCAGCCGGTCCGCCGGGACGCGGACGCCGTCGAGGCTCACCCGCGGGGACTTCACCGGCCGCGCGCCCAGGGTCTCCCACACCCGTTCGACCTCGAAGGCGTCGGTCGGGACGAGGAAGGCGCTCACGTTGTGGGGCGCGTCGGCCTCGGGGCCGGTCTTGGCGTACGTCAGCACCCAGTCGGCGTCCAGGAAGTTCGTCACCCACTGCTTGTGGCCGTCCAGCACCCACTCGTCGCCCTCGCGTTCGGCCGTCGTCTCCATCTCCAGCTTGTTGCTGCCGGCGCCGGCCTCGCTCAGCCCCAGCGCGCCGACGGCCTCGAAGGTCGCCATCTCCGGGAGGAACTCCTCGCGCTGGGCGTCGGTCCCGAAGCGCTCGATCACGGTGGCGACGCCCAGGTGCAGCGACAGCGCGCTGGCGACCGGCATCAGCGCCGCCGACAGCTCCTCGATCACGACGGCGAGTTCGACCAGCCCATCGCCGCGCCCGCCGTATTCCGCCGGTAGCGTCAGCCCGGCGTAGCGCCGCTCGCCCAGCTCTGCGAGGATCGCCGCGGGATACTCCTCGGCGCGGTCCAGCTCGGTCGCGACCGGCTCGATCTCCTCTCGCGCGAACGTCCGGACCTCGTCGCGGAGGGTTCGCTGGTGGTCGGACAGGGCGAAATCCATGGTCGTCGTTGAACGGCCCCACGATTCAAACCCGGGGATGTGGCCGCGGCCGAAGGACAGTCGGCGAACGGGCCCGCTCCAGACCGCCAGCCCGCGTCGCTACCGGCTTCGGGGTCACTACCGATTGCGGCTGACCGGGAAGGCGATGCGGTCGGGCTCGTCGTTGAAGGCTTCGAGGACGCGCCGGTAGAGCTCGTTGCGCGTGCGCTGGCCCCGCTTGGGGTCGACGAGGTACCGGAGGTGGAGTTCGACCCACGACTCCTTCTGGACGACGTTGACTGAGGGGCGGTCCTGGACCTCGAGTTCGACGGGCGTCTCGGCGAGGCGCTCGCGGTAGCGGCCGATGCGTTCGGCCATCTGGTCGCCGAGGAACTCGTCGGCGACGCCGGCCATCGTCTCCCTGGCGTACGCGAGGTCGGTCTCGTAAGCGACCTGCATGGTCAGCTCGTTCCAGACGAACGGGAACTCCTCGCGCGTGTAGTTCTTGACGTGCGCCGAGAGGACGACGCTGTTGGGCACGGTGATCGTCCGCCCGGAGGGCTGGTTCGAGGAGACGAGTTCGCCGTTGATATCCCACAGCGTCGTCACGAGGAAGTCCACGTCGACGACGTCGCCCTTCGAGTCCTCGATGGCGACGCGGTCGCCCACCTGGTATGGCCGCTTCAGCACGATGTATACCCACCCGAGGAGCGAGAACAGCGGCTGCTGGAGCGCGAACGTGACGGCGAATCCGACGATCCCCAGCGAGAACAAAAGCCCCAGCCACTGGGCGGTGAGCACGCCGAGCAGCGCCGCGACGGTCGCGACGCCGAAGGTCAGGCGCAGGACGTTCAGCGCGTCGTGCTGACGGCGCCGCGTGAGGTGGCTGTCGGCGAGTGCCCCGGCGGTGATTCGATAGAGTCCGTACCCCGCGAGCGCGATGGCGAGCGCAGCCAGCGTCCGCGCCGCGACGGCCCCGACGGCGACCCCGCCGACCGTCCCGAGGCCGGTGACGGTCCCAACGAGGCCCGCGGCGATCCCGAAGCCCGCGGCCAGGACGAGCGACAGCACGCCGACGTGACGGTTCACTCGGAGGGAGTCTCACGGCGCCGACAAAACTGTTGGCCCCGCGGCCTCACTCGCCCGTCCACTTGATCGAGCAGCCCCGCGAGGGCTTGAACTCGTCGTCGATCTCCTCGCCGGCCAGCAGCCGATCGATCACGTCGCGCATCTCTCGCGTGCTGGGCTCGTCGTCGGGGTTGGGTGCGTCGTCGAGGCGGCCGTGGTAGACCAGCCGGAAGTCGCCGCCGTCGTTGACGAACAGGAAGGGATCGGGCGTGCAGACGGCGCCGTACTCGCGCGCGACGTCCTGGGACTCGTCGCGGAGGTAGGCGGTGTAGCGGATCGTGCCGTCCGCCACGAGTTCCTCCATGCGCTCGAAGGAGTCCTCGGGGTACTCGTCGGCGTCGTTGGGGTTGACGCCGACGACGGCGACGGTGTCGTACTCGGCAGCGATGTGGTTGAGCTCCTCGATCTTCGCCTGCGCGTACGGGCAGTGATTGCAGGTGAACACCAGCAAGAGCGCGTCGTGACCCTGGAAGTCGGTCAGCGAGTGGGTCTCGCCGTCGGCGCCCGGCAGCTCGAAGTCGGGTGCGAGTTCGCCGCGTTCGATCGCCTCCGCTTCTGATTCGAGTTCCACCATCTCGTCGAGCAGTTGGGCCGCCTGCGGGATAAGCGTTCGAGGAACGGGGCCGCGGCCGACGCCGGAATCGCTCCACGGCGCCGGCGGGCCGACGGCAAGTCGGAAATGGCTGGCCGTCGAATCCGGAACCATGGCCGCGTCCTCCCTGCTGACCCTGCGCATGGCTGACGTCGCGTTCGTCCACTGGCCGGTCGACCCCGCCCTGGTGATCCCGAAGCTCCCCGCGGGCCTGACGGTCGACACGCACGACGGCGAGGCCTACCTGAGCGTCGTCGGCCTCCGCATGGCGGACGTCAGCCCGCCGGGCGTCCCCGTCGGCCGCACCTTCGCCCAGGTGAACGTCCGCACTTACGTCACCGGCGACGAGGGCCCGGGCGTGTACTTCCTCTCGCTGGACGCCGACGCGCCGCTGGGCGTCGCCGTCGCTCGCCGGCTGTTCGACCTGGACTACCACCGCGCCGACGTCGCGCTCGACTGGCGGGACGGCCGCCTGGAGCTTTCGAGCACCCGCCGCACGGACGCAGGCGCGGTTCGCTTCGACGCGACCGTCGAGCCCACCGGCGGGCTGGCCGAACCCGACCGCGACGATCTGACTCCGTTCCTGGTCGAGCGGCGGCTGTTCTACGCCAGCGGCGGCGACCGCCTGTACGTCGGCCGGGTCGACCACCCCGCCTGGTCGCTGCAGGACGCCGACGTGACGATCCACGAGAACGAGCTGCTGGGCGCGAACGGCTTCGACGTGCCCGACGCGGCGCCGATCGCGCAGTACAGCCCGGGGGTCGAGACCACCGTCGAGGGGATCCGCCCGCGCTCGCTGCCGTTCGTCGGCCGCCAGGCGCTGCGACCCGCGGCGAACCGAAAGTAGAAACCCGCCGCGCGGTCCACCGGGGGGCATGCCCTGGACGGTGATGCCGGGCTTCGACGCCTACGAGGCCGCCCGCGAGTCGTTCGCGTGGAACCTCCCGGAGTCGTACAACCCGGCGGTTGACTTCGTCCGGAAGTGGGACGAAAATCGCGTCGCGCTCGAACAGGCGTACCCGGACGGCCGCCGGGAGTCCTACACCTTCGGCGACCTGGACCGCCTCTCGGATCGGCTGGCCCAGGGGTTGGCCGACCGCGGGGTCGCGCCCGGCGACCGCGTCGGCGTCGTGATCCCACAGCAGTACCACAACCCCGTCACGCACCTGGCGAACTGGAAGCTCGGGGCGGTGTCGGTCCCGCTGACCGTGCTGTTCGGCGAGGACGCGCTGCGATACCGCCTGGACGACGCCGGGGCGACGGCCGTCGTCTACCACCCGAGCGTCCGTGAGGAGATCGACGCCGTCCACGCGGACTGCCCCGCCCTCGAGCACGCGATCGAGATCGAGACGGCCGATCCCGGGGGCGAGACGCTGGCGTTCGCCGAGGTCCTGGCCGATCCCGACGACGTGGCGGTCGAGCCATACGACGCGACGCCGGACACCGAGACGGCGATCATGTACACCAGCGGGTCGACCGGGCCGCCGAAGGGCGTGCTGCACAGCCACGCGCTGTGGCTCGGGCGGGCAGCAGCCGCGTACAACTACTTCGATCAGGGGCTGGGCCCGGACGCGACGGTCTGGACGCCCGCCGACTGGGCCTGGGGCGCGGCGCTGGGCGGCACGCTGTTCGCCACCTGGCACCACGGCGGAACGATCGTCGGCTACCCGGCCGAGGGCTTCGACGCCGCCGATGCCTTCGAGCTGCTCGCGGAGTTCGGCGTCACGCAGTCGTTCATGCCGCCGACCGCGCTCCGGCTGCTGATGGGCGTCGACGATCCGACGGACCGCTACGACCTGCAGATCGAGACGTTCGCCGCCGCGGGCGAGCCGCTGACCCCGGAGGTGCTGGCGTGGGTCGCCGAGACGTTCGACGACGTGTCCCTCAACGAGTTCTACGGCCAGACGGAGCTGAACCTGGCGGTCGCCAACTCCTCGAGGTGGTTCGCGACCGAGCCGGGGAGCATGGGGAAGGTCCTGCCCGGCTACGACCTGGCGATCATCGACCCCAACGCGGCCGACGAGGGCGACGTCGAACGACTCGCGGCCGGCGAGACCGGCGAGATCGCGCTGCGGCCCTGGGACCGGTCGGTGTTCTTCGACGAGTACTGGCACCTGCCCGAAAAGACCGCGGCAAAGCGAGTCGGTGAGTGGTTCCTGACGGGCGACCTGGCCGAGCGCGACGACGCGGGGTACGTCCGGTTCAAATCGCGCAAGGACGACGTCATCATCACCGCCGGCTACCGCGTCGGGCCGATGGAGGTCGAGGAGGCGATCCTCGGACACCCCAAGGCCCAGCAGGCCGGCGTCGTCGGCGTCCCCGACGAGACCCGCGGGGAGATCATCAAGGCGTACGTCCAGCCGGCCGAGGGAGTCGACGCCGGCGAGTTCGAGCGCCTCCGCGAGGAGATCCGCGAGCTGGTGCGCGATCGCCTGGCCGAGTACGAGTACCCCCGCGAGATCGCGTTCGTCGACGAGTTGCCCCAGACGACCACCGGGAAGATTCGGCGCCTGGAACTGCGCGAGCGCGCGCGGGACTAACCATCGGCCGCGTCGTAGGCGTCGGCGACGGCGGCGCCGAGTTCGCGCGCGAGCGCCAGCACCTCGCTGTCGCCGTTGACGGTGTAGCGGACTTCCCCGCCGTCGGGATCGCGGCGGTCGAGCAAGCCGAGGTCGACGGCCAGATCAAGGTCGTCCATGACGTGCAGGGTCTTCAGCGAGACGTCCGTCTCGGCGGCCAGCTCCGAGCGGGTGAGCGTCGCGTCCGCCTCCAGCCGGAGCAAGGCGTCGATGATCGCCGGGAGCGAGTCGCCGTCCGCCAGCAGTGCCCACCCCGTCCGTCGCGTCCTGTCGCGTTGCATTCGACGGCTGGAGGGACGCGGGGCGGGGGAATAAAGTTACCAGCGAGTTTCGGCTGCCGAGTCGACCGTCGCGCCGCCCGGCGGCGGCCGGCCCGCGCGGGGGCGGATGTAGCAAGCCTTTAGTCCGCGCTCGAGCGGGGTAGAGTATGAGCAGTCGCGCCGAGATCCTCGCCTTGCTCCGGGAGAACGCGCGGTACACCACCGAGGACATCGCCCGCCAGACCGACCTCGACGCCGAGGAGGTCGAGGCGGTCGTCGCGGCCCTCGAGGCCGACGGCGTGATCCGCGGGTACCAGGCCGTCGTCGACTACGGCGCGCTCGAAGACGAGCCCGTGCGCGCGCTGGTCGAGCTCAACGTCACCCTCGATCGGGAGACCAGCTACGCCGACATCGCCGAGCGCCTGGCGAAGTTCCCCGAGGTCACCGGCCTGCGCCTGGTCAGCGGCGACTACGACTTCGACATGCAGGTCGAGGGCGACTCCATGCGGGAGGTCTCGCAGTTCATCAGCGACAAGGTCGCGCCCGTCCCCGAGATCACCCAGACGGTGACCCACTACGTCATGGAGTCTTACAAGGAACACGGCATCGTCTTCGGCGACGGCGACGACGACGACCGCCTGTCGGTGTCTCCCTGACCATGAAGCTGTCCGCCCGCGTCGACCAGGTGCCGCCGTCGGGCATCCGACGGTTCTTCGAGCTGGCCGAGGAGATGGACGACATCATCTCGCTGGGCGTCGGCGAGCCCGACTTCTCGGCGCCCTGGAGCGCCCGCGACGCCGCCATCGCCTCGCTGGAACGCGGCGAGACCTCTTACACCGCCAACCGCGGCAAGCGCGAGCTCCGGGAGGCCATCGCCGCCGACCAGGCGAGCCGCTACGGCCTGGAGTACGACCCCGACGAGGAGATCATCGTCACCGCCGGCGCCAGCGAGGCGCTGGATCTGGCCTTCCGCGCGCTGGTCGACCCCGGCGACACCGTGGCCGTCGCCCAGCCCAGCTACGTCTCGTACGTCCCCGGCGTGATCTTCGCCGGCGGCGAGCCCCTGCCGGTGCCCACCCGCGCGGAAGACGAGTTCACGCTGACCCGCGCAGTGCTCGAGGACGCCGGCGCGGCCGACGCCGACGCGCTCGTGTACTGCTACCCGAACAACCCGACGGGCGCGACGATGACCGGCGACGAGCTCGCCGCGGTCGCCGACTTCTGTCGCGAGCACGACCTGGCGGTGCTTGCCGACGAGATCTACTCCGAACTCAGCTACGAACACGAGCACACCTCGATCGCGACGCTGCCGGGCATGCGCGAGCGGACGATCGTGTTCAACGGCTTCTCGAAGGCCTACGCGATGACGGGCCTGCGGCTGGGCTACGCGATGGGGCCGGCTGAGGCGATCGCGGGCATGAACCGCGTCCACCAGTACACGATGCTGTCGGCGCCCACGACCGCCCAGTACGCGGCGCTCGACGCCCTGGAGAACTGCGACGACGACGTCGACGAGATGATCGCCCAGTATGACCGCCGTCGCAACTTCGTCCTCTCGCGCTTCGCGGAGATGGGCATCGAGTGCTTCCCGGCCGCGGGGGCGTTCTACGCCTTCCCCGAGTGCCCGACCGACGACGCCGAGGCGTTCGCCGAGGACCTGCTCCACGAGGAGCGCGTGGCGGTCGTCCCCGGCGACGTCTTCGGCGCCGGCGGCGAGGGCCACCTCCGGGTCTCCTACGCGACCGGCCTCGAGGAGCTGAAGACGGCGATGGACCGCATCGAGTCGTTCGTCGCCTGAGGGGCCGCGACCGGAATCGCGCGCGAGGCGGGATCGCCGTCGATTTCCTTCGAAGGGCCACCACCGTCCGAGCGGCGGCCGCGGGGGCTGCGCGCCGGACCTATCGATCGCTTCACCTGTACCGGTACTTTAATTATGTCTCTGCGACGGATAGTAAGTCGAGGATATCAATCCGTGGGGGATCACAGGGGAGAACCGTCAGTGCGGACGTTCGCGGGGGCAGTGGATCTGGCAAACTCGTCACAAACTTTTTTCCCTCGTACAGTCAACGGGAGAGACAATGGCAACTGATGACAAAGAGGGGGGAGACGGCGAGGGCGACGCCGACGCCGGGACGCGCGCCGAGGAGGTCCTTGCCCGGGTCGAACGCGCCTCGGTCGGCGAGTACACCTGGGAGGACTTCCGCCGGGAGTTCCACACCGGCGGCCCGTTCGATCGGACGGAGTTCCTCGGGTTCGATCCGCGCAAGACCGAGGACCGGCTGATTCGCGGGGCCAGCGCCGCGAAGGGCATCAACCAGGCCTGGAAGCGCTACCGCGACCCCGGGAAGATGCCGGTCGTCAAAGACCACTACAGCTGGGAGCACTACAAGCAGGAGTACTACTACGACGCCGAAGGTGAGCCGCCGCGCGACGGCGAGGGGGAAAAGCGGCCGTTCGAGGCCGCCGAGCACCTCGGGTTCGACCCCGAGGACACCGAGGGCGTGCTCAGTTTCGGCGAGGGGCTGGCCAGCGAACTCGCCGACACCGTCGACGAGCGGACGGTCAACGTCAACGAGGACCTCGACGAGGACATGTTCTTCTCGGACGTCGAGGGCAACACGACCGTCGTCAACCGCTACGACCTGGAGAAGGCCGTGCCGCTCGAGAAGAAGAGCCACTTCCAGGAACTGGAGCGCTACTGGGTGAACAAGCCCTACGCCTGCGTGGTCATCTTCCACTCCAAGAAGGAAAACGAGAAGAAGTACTACGTCATCGAACCGCACCTCAACCCCATCGAGGAGGAGCTCCGGGAGTTCCTCTCTGGGAAGCTCAAGACGGCGATCAAGTACTCCGACGACGACGTCGTCGTCCAGGGCAGCGAGGCCGACCGCGCTGACGTCATCCAGCGCGAGGCCCAGCGCCTGCTCGAACGCTACGACCTGCTGGCCGGCGACGCCTCGCCGTCGCTGGGCACCATCGACCAGTTCAAGCAGCTGCTGGGCATGGACGTCGAGCTGCCGGCGACCGCCAGCGGCCCGCTGTCTGGCATCGAGTCCCGCCCCGAGCCCAACGTCCTCGCGGAGGACCCGGACGTGCTCTCGGAGTACCAGGTCGAGAAGCTACTGTACGTCCTCGAGCGCAACTTCATCGGCTTCTCGAAGATCGACGCGGTCAAACACGACATCAACGTCGAGGACGTCTCCTGCGACGGGTACAACTCCCGGGTGTTCGTCTACCACACCGACTACGAGCAGATCATCTCCAACGTCGAACACGGCGAGTCCGAACTCGACGACTTCGTCGTCAAACTCGCCCAGCGCTCCGGGAAGGGCATCTCGAAGCGCCAGCCCCAGGTCGACGCCACTCTCCCGGACGGCTCGCGAGCCCAGCTGACTCTCGGGCGCGAGGTGTCCGACCACGGGACCAACTACACCATCCGCCAGTTCAAGGACGTCC
>JBDGSW010000143.1:0-15633 GCA_042217345.1 Haloarculaceae archaeon | reverse complement strand
TCGCCCGGCACTTCGACCAGCGGGCGGTCAGCCTCCAGCGCCAGGGCCGGATGGGCACGTACCCGCCGCTGTCCGGCCAGGAGGCCGCCCAGGTCGGCAGCGCGTTCGCCCTCGCGGAGCGCGACTGGGTGTTCCCGAGTTACCGCGAGCACGCCGTCGCCGTCAATCGCGGGCTGTCGCTGACCCAGTTGCTGCTGTACTGGATGGGCCACGAGTCGGGCAACCGCATCCCCGAGGACGTCAACATGTTCACCGTCGCGGTCCCGATCGCCACGCAGGTGCCCCACGCCACCGGCGCGGCGTGGGCGTCGAAGCTCAAGGGCGAGGACCGAGCCTTCCTGTGTTACTTCGGCGACGGCGCGACCAGCGAGGGCGACTTCCACGAGGGGCTGAACTTCGCGGGCGTGTTCGACGTGCCCGCCGTCTTCTTCTGCAACAACAACCAGTGGGCGATCTCGGTGCCGCGCAACCGCCAGACGGCGGCCCCGACCATCGCCCAGAAGGCCCAGGCCTACGGGTTCGAGGGCGTCCAGGTCGACGGGATGGACCCGCTGGCGGTCTACCGGGTGACGCGGGCGGCCGTCGAGAAGGCCCGCGACCCGCCCGAGGGCGAGTTACGCCCGACGCTGATCGAGGCGGTCCAGTACCGCTTCGGCGCCCACACCACCGCCGACGACCCGTCGGTGTACCGCGAGGACGAGGAGGTCGAGTCCTGGAAGCGCAAGGACCCCATCCCCCGCATGGAGGCGTTCCTGCGCGACCGGGGCCTGCTCGACGACGAGCGGATCGAGGCCATCGAGCGGGCGGTCGAGGACGAGGTCGCCGACGCGATCGCGGCCGCCGAGGCCACCGAGCGGCCCGACCCCGACGAACTGTTCGCGCACGTCTACGCCGACATGCCCAAACGCTTACAGCAGCAGGTGGAGTACTTCGAGCGCATCAGGGAGCGCCACGGCGACGACGTGCTCCTGGAGTGAGCCAGCCATGAGCCAGACCGAGACCACCGAGACCCAGGACCTGACGCTGGTCCAGGCGGTCCGCGACGGGTTGTACGGAGAGATGGAACGCGACGACGACGTGTTGGTGATGGGCGAGGACGTCGGCCGCAACGGCGGCGTCTTCCGCGCCACCCAGGGGCTGTACGAGGAGTTCGGCGAGGACCGGGTGATCGACACGCCCCTCGCCGAGTCGGGGATCGTCGGCACCGCCATCGGCATGGCCGCCTACGGCCTGCGCCCGGTCGCCGAGATCCAGTTCATGGGGTTCATCTACCCCGCGTTCGACCAGATCGTCAGTCACGCCGCCCGCCTGCGCACCCGCAGCCGCGGCCGCTTCACCTGCCCGCTCGTGGTTCGGGCGCCCTACGGCGGCGGCATCCGCGCGCCAGAACACCACTCCGAGTCCAAGGAGGCCTTCTTCGTCCACGAACCCGGGCTCAAGGTGGTGATCCCCTCGACGCCGCACGACACGAAGGGGCTGCTCGCGAGCGCGATCCGCGACCCCGACCCGGTGATCTTCCTCGAACCGAAGCTCATCTACCGGGCGTTCCGCGAGGAGACGTCTCGGTGTACACCTGGGGCGCGATGACCCGCCCGACCATGGAGGCCGCCGAGAACCTGGCCGGGGAGGGCATCGACTGCGAGGTGATCGACCTCCGGACGCTCTCGCCGCTCGACGAGGAGACCATCCTCGAATCCTTCGAGAAGACCGGCCGGGCGGTCGTCGTCCACGAGGCGCCCAGGACGGGCGGGCTCGCCGGCGAAATCACCGCCACGATCCAGGAGGACGCGCTGCTGTACCAGGAGGCGCCGATCGGGCGGGTGACCGGCTTCGACGCGCCGTACCCGCTGTACGCCCTGGAGGACTACTACCTGCCCGAGGCCGCCCGCATCGCCGACGGCATCCGCGAGACCGTCGAGTTCTGACATGCCCCTGGAATTCAGCCTCCCGGACGTCGGCGAGGGCGTCGCCGAGGGCGAGATCGTCCAGTGGCTCGTCGGCCCGGGCGACGCCGTCACCGAGGACCAGCCCCTCGTCGAGGTCGAGACCGACAAGGCCGTCGTCGAGGTGCCCTCGCCGGTCGACGGCACCGTGCGGGAACTGCGCGCCGAGGCCGGCGACGTCGTCCCCGTCGGCGACGTGCTGATCGTCATCGACGTCGAGGGCGAACCGCCCGAAGCGGCGGCCGTCGAATCGCCAGCGGAGGGGGTCCCGGAGAACGGGACCGACCCCGCCGCCGAGACCCAGGCGGACGCCGGCGACGAGTCGGCCGCCCGGAACGGCCGGGTGTTCGCCGCGCCCAGCGCCCGCCGACTCGCCCGCGAGCTCGGCGTCGACCTCCAGGCGATCGACGGCTCTGGCCCCGGCGGGCGCGTCACCGAGATGGACGTCCGCGTCGCCGCCGACGACGCCGAAGCGAAGGCTGCAGGCGACGACACCGACGGCACCGACGCCACGGCGTCGGCGACCGCCGACACCGGGACCGCCGCGGCCGACGACCGCGAGGCCGCCGTCGCCGAGGCCGAGGAGCCCCTCGGCGGCGCCCAGCCGACGGTGACCGAGGGGGCCGCCCCGACGACCGAGGACGCCGGGCCGGTGCCCGAGCGAGCCAACCGAGAGCGAACGCTGGCCGCGCCGGCCACGCGAAAACTCGCCGCCGACCTGGGGGTCGACCTCGACAGCGTGCCGGCCACCGAGGAGCGCGACGGGGAGGCGTTCGTCACGCCCGAGACCGTCCGCGAGTACGCCGACAGCCAGCGGGCCGCCCAGGCGGCCGACGCCGAGGCGGTCGCGGGCGGCACAGCAGGCGCCGCCCAGGCCGCAGAACCCGCCGCGACGGCCGACCGCGTCGCGCCGGGGACCGAGGAGCGCGTGCCCTACCGGGGCGTCCGGCGGACCATCGGCGAGGCGATGGAGCGCTCGAAGTTCACCGCGCCGCACGTCACCCACCACGACACCGTCGAGGTGAGCGCGCTGGTCGACGCCCGCGAGCGCCTGGCCGAGCGCGCCGACGAGCGCGGGATCAAGCTCACCTACCTGCCGTTCGTCGTCAAGGCCGTCGTGGCCGCGCTCCGGGAGTACCCCATCCTGAACTCACAGCTGGACGAACAGTCCGAGGAGATCGTCAAGAAGGGGTACTACAACGTCGGCGTCGCGACGGCGACCGACGCCGGGCTGATGGTGCCGGTGATCGACGGCGCCGGCGAGAAGTCGCTGCTCCAGATCGCCTCGGAGGCGAACGAACTGGTCGCGAATGCCCGCGACCGCTCGATCGGTCGCGAGGAGATGCAGGGCGGGACCTTCACGATCACCAACTTCGGCGCGATCGGCGGCGAGTACGCCACGCCGATCATCAACTACCCGGAGACAGCCATCCTCGGTCTGGGCTCGATCGAGGAGCGCCCGGTGGTGGAGGACGGCGAGGTCGTGGCGCGGCCGACGCTGCCGCTGTCGCTGTCGATCGACCACCGCGTGATCGACGGCGCCGAGGCCGCCCGGTTCGCGAACGCGCTGAAGAGCTACCTGCGCGACCCGACGCTGTTGCTGCTGGAGTGAACCGGTCGGGCGGTGGCTTCAGGCCGAGCGCTCGGCCGGGGGCGTATCCTCGCCGGCCGCCGGCTGGTCCCCGGTGGTGTCGACGCCGAGCACGGCGTAGATAGCACACTGCCGGAGCAGGCCCGTCGCCGTCAGGACGGCGCCGAGCAGCACCGCGACGGCGGCGAGCGCTGGACCGGCCCAGTTCGCCGCATACGATCCGATCCCGGCCACGAGCAGCACCAGTCCGACGGCGATCCGAACGCGCCGATCCGTTGCGCCGACGTTCTCGTTCATGTGTTTTTCACCGAGTGTCCCGTGGTCGCGAGGAGACGTCAAGGGCGCCCCAGATTTGCACGTCGTGGGAATGACACGCGACAGCGGCCGCGCCACCCCGCACACTCAAAGCCTCGGCGGTCCATGCACCGCCATGGTCGTCGGCGACATCGCGACAGGGACGGAGGTGCTGGTGATCGGCGCGGGACCGGGCGGGTACGTCGCCGCCATCCGGGCCGCACAGCTCGAACTGGACGTGACGCTGGTCGAGAAAGACGCCTGGGGCGGCACCTGCCTCAACTACGGCTGCATCCCCTCGAAGGCGCTGGTCTCGGCGACGGATCTCGCCCACCGCGCCCGCGAGGCCGAGCACATGGGCGTCCACGCCGACTCCGCGGTCGACATGGCCGGCATGCAGTCCTGGAAGGACGGGGTCGTAGACCAGCTCACCTCCGGCGTCGAGAAGCTGTGTAAGGGCAACGGCGTCACGCTCGTCGAGGGGACCGCCGAGTTCGCTGGCGAGGGCAGCGTCCGCGTCGCCCACGGCGGGGAGGGCCAGGGCGCCGAGACCATCGAGTTCGAGCACGCGATCGTCGCCACCGGGAGCCGTCCGATCGAGCTCCCGGGCTTTGCGTTCGACGGTGAGCACGTGCTCTCCTCGCGGGAGATGCTCGCGCTGTCGTCGGTACCCGATCGGCTGGTCGTGGTCGGCGCCGGCTACATCGGCATGGAGCTGGCGACGGTGTTCGCGAAGGCAGGCAGCGACGTCACGGTCGTGGAGGTGCTCGATGACGCGCTGCCGGGCTACGAGGACGACGTGACCCGCGTAGTGCGCCGTCGGGCCGAGGATCTGGGCGTCACCTTCCGCTTCGGCGAGGCGGCCGCCGAGTGGGAGACCCGCGACGACGGCCTCCTGGTTCGGACGGAGGCCGAGGACGGCACCGGCGGGGCGCTCTCCGCCGACCGCTGTCTCGTGGCCGTGGGGCGCGAGCCCGTCACGGACAGCCTCTCGCTTTCGGCCGCGGGCGTCGAAGTCGACGACGGCGGGTTCGTCCCCACCGACGACCGCGCGCTCACGAACGTCGAGTCGATCTACGCGATCGGCGACGTCGCCGGCGAGCCGATGCTCGCGCACAAGGCGATGGCCGAGGGCCGGGTCGCCGCGGAGGTGATCGCGGGCGAGCCTGCGGCGCTCGACCAGCAGGCGATCCCAGCGGCGGTGTTCACCGACCCCGAGGTCGCGACGGTCGGGATGACCGAGGCCGAGGCCGCCGAGGCGGGCTTCGAGCCGGTCGTCGGCGAGTTGCGGCTGCGCGCGAACGGCCGCGCGCTGACGGTGGACGCGCCCGACGGGTTCGTCCGCGTGGTCGCCGACGCCGACTCGGAGTTCGTCCTCGGGGCCCAGCTCGTCGCGCCGGAGGCCGCGGAGCTGGTGGCCGAACTGGCGCTGGCGATCGAGATGGGCGCGACCCTGGAGGACGTCGCCGCGACGGTCCACGTCCACCCGACGATCGCCGAGGCCGTCGAGGAGGCCGCCGCCAACGCCCGCGGCGAGGCCATCCACACGCTGAACCGGTAGCCCGACCGCGCGGCGGCCAGTGCGCGCCGGGGAGCCGCCCCCGTCGGCGACCGGACCTGTCCGCGACCCGACCGGCGGAGCGCCTTTTCGCGTGGGCGGGCAAGCCCAGGTGTGGCACCTACTTCCACCGGTTCACGGACCGAGCAGGGCGCGACGGGCGGCGCCGCGGACGCGGCCGTGGGCGTGGCCCGCGTCTATCCGTCGTCGTACTACCCCGGGGCGCGCTTCCGGGTCGTCTCCGATCCGATCGACTTCGAGCCCCACGTCGACACCCAGTCGGGCGAACGGTTCATCGCCGACCTGTTCTGGAACGGCTACGAGACGCGCGTGCTCCGATACGACAACACCGGCGAGTACGCGCTCGTCTTCCCGCCCGCCGACGCCGACATCTCGATCGGCACCGCCTACGTCATGGGCTCGGTCCGAAAGACGATCGACCGGGCGGGCGGGCTGCTGGCCGCGTCGGTGCGTCGTGGCACCTGACCGGGGCAGCCGCCGATGGCCGTGTAGCTAGCTGATGCGTGCGACTTCCAGCCTGTCGCATTCGAAGTACACGCTCATTTGGTTCCATCCCCCAACGAAGGAAAAGCGAACACTTATGCATCGGATTTCGTAAGTTTCGGACGCGACACGTCGCAGTGACTTCACGATGAACGGGGACACAGAGGTCGTCGACGACCGCATCGCGGACGCGATCCTGTCGGGTTCGACCTACGAACGGCTGCGCGTGCAACACGCCGGCTTCCTGACCGCACCGATTCCGACGAAACTGGCCTTGCTCTCGGGGCTGCTGGCCGCGCTCGTGCCCTTCGGACCGCTGTCGGCGCTGTACCCGTCGGTGCAGAGGGGCCTGCCGGCGGCGCCGCTGGCGGCGACGGCGACCGGGCCGACGACGCTCGGGTTCGTGGGCGTCGTCGTCGTGCTGGTTGCGGCGGCGCTGCTGGGGGGCGTCGCCGCCGTCAGGCTGGGCGCCCGATCGCTGGGCGAGCGCCGGGCGCGCCTCCTGCTCAACCTCGAGGACCTGGCGGCGTTCCTGGGCGTCGGAACGGGCGGACTCGCGGTCGGGGTGACGGCCGCGTACGGCCTGTTCGGCCTCTTCGGGGTCGAGGCGGCCACCGACACCCTGCCCGCCGGGGGCGCGGCCGCGACCGGGGGTGCCCTGTCCGTCGCGACGCTCTCGACCGTCGCGCTGGCGGGCGCGCTGGCCGTGGCTGCCGCGGCCGCGCTCGCTCGCCGACGCCTGGGCGCCGCCGGGCGCTGACCGTCGGGGTGTCCGCAGTCTCACACGACGAGCGCGCTCTCCCGCTGATTGTCAGTCTTGGATGCCGTACCCGCCCATCGGCTTTAGGTCCAGCTCGGACAGGTAAGAACGCAAGCATTAATGCGTCAGGCCGAGGGAATTTCGGCATAGAGCACACGCGACGGCGGTTTCTGACGGCGGGGGCGGCGCTCGGTGCGGGCGCCCTCGCGGGGTGCAGCGCACTCGACGCGATCCCGTTCGTTGGCGGCGGCGGGGCCAGCGGCTACGGCAAGTGGATCGTCGAGCCCGGGACCTTCCGGGACGGCGCGGAGACGGTGCGGTTCAGCGCCCAGAGCCCCACGCAGCTGACGGACAACCGCGAGCACGTCGACCCCGGCTGGTACAAGCAGTCCCTGCCCTCCTACGGGCAGACGGGGATCCGACCAGAGGACGTGAAAATGGAGCTGCGGTTCGCGAACGCGAAGGTGATCACCGGCTCGTTCGACACCAAGCAGGTGCGCCAGGAGCTGAAAGACGACAACAACGGCAACACGCACGAGTACGAGGAGGACGGCGAGCACGCGGGCTTCACGGAGTTCGTCCGGGCCAACCAGGACACGTCCGCCGACGCGTGGGGCGTCGCCGGCGGGAAGCTCGTCCACGCGGACCGAATCCGGGGCAGCACCTACAGCGGGCAGGATGCCGTGGCCGCGACTGACGTCCTCGAGGGGATCGTCGACGCGAAACACGGCGACGGGAAGCGCTACGCCGCCGAGAGCGAGGACTTCTCGACGCTGGTGAACCACCTCGGCAGCGGGACGTTCCTCTTCGGGAGCACCCGTAGCGAGGCGGTCGGTGCCGACCAGGCCGACGCCGAATCGGGCTCGTTCGAGGGGACGGTCGCCGGCGGGACGGCCCTGGCGATCAACGGCGAGAAGTCGCAGTACAAGGAGGTCTACGTCTTCGAGGACACGGACGCCGTCGACACCGGCGACGTCGAGGACTACGTGGAGGCAAACGACGTGGGCAGCCGGACGCTGGCGAAACTCGACGACCCCTCGGTGAACCAGAAGGGCCGTGCGGTCGTCGTGAGCGGGTCCGCGCCCATCTACCGGCTGAGCCTGTCGTCGTGACCGGTCGCGACCGTCGCGGCCGACCGCGGCGTTTTTGAGCCGATGGCGACTACCACGGACACGATGGAAGTACTCACGCTCGGTCCCGCGGGCACCTACTCCCACCGGGCGGCCCGGGCGGTCGCCGACGAGGTGGCCTTCTCCGAGTCCGTCACGGCGATCGTCGAGGCGGTCGCGGAGGGCGAGTACGGCCGGGGCGTCATCCCCGTCGAGAACAGCATCGAGGGCAGCGTCACCGAGTCCCTCGACGCCATCGCCGAGTACGACGTTGCGGTCGTCCGCGAACTCATCACCCCGATCCGCCACGCCCTGCTCGCCCAGGGCGCGGACTTCGACACCGTCGCCAGCCACGCCCAGGCGCTGGCGCAGTGTCGCAGCTACCTCGAGTCGGAGTACCCCGACGTCACCCTCGAGGCCGTCGCCTCGACGGCCCGCGGCGTCGAGCACGCCCGCGAGGACCCGAGCGTCGCCGCCATCGGTCACCCCGACACCGCCGGCGAGGACCTGCAGATCCTGGCCCAGGACATCCAGGACCAGTCCTCGAACGCGACGCGGTTCGTCGTCGTCGCGCCCGCCGCCGAACGCAGCGACGCCGGCGGGAAGACCTCGCTGATCGTCTACCCCAACGTCGATTACCCCGGCTTGCTGCTGGAACTACTGGAACCGTTCGCCGAGCGCGACATCAACATGACCCGCGTCGAGTCCCGCCCCAGCGGCGAGCGCCTGGGCGATTACGTCTTCCACATCGACATCGCGGCCGGCCTCTACGAGGAGCGGACTCAGGCGGCCCTCGAGGAGATCGAGGCGATCGCCGAGGCGGGGTGGGTCCGCCGGCTGGGCTCGTACGACACCGAGCACGTCCTGGACTGACGGGGCGCTATCAGCGCTGAGACTCGTGGGGGAATATTGACAAGCCCCATCACCCCACGGACAGCCATGAGCCGCGCTGGCGGGGTACTCGACGAGCCGGGGATCTACGCCGCGTTCGAGCCGGCCGAGCGAACGTGGGTCCGGGCGTTCTACGAGCTACCACAGCCGATCGTGATCATCGACGACGAGGCCGACATCACCGTGTTCAATCCGGCGATGGCCGAGCTAACGGGCGTTTCGCCGGCAGACGTCCCCGAGATGGAGGGGTGGGAGGTGTTCCGGACCAAGGAGACCCACGGGACGGAGACGACGGTCGCCGAGCGGACGCTGGAGACCGACGAGCCCATGCGCGGGGTCGAGGCGGAGCTGTTGACCCACGACGACGAGCGCCTCGACGTGATCGTCACGAGCACACCCACGTACGGGCCGGACGGGGAGGTGACGGGGGTGGTGACGGCAATCCGGGACGTCACGGAGCTGCGCGCGGTCGAGCGCGAGCTCGAGGCGACCCAGCGCAAGGTGGCGACGCGGCTGACGGACGTCGTCGACCGCCTGGAGGCGGTGACCGAGCGGGTGGCCAACAATGCCGACGCCATCGAGAGCGAGGCCGTCGCCCAGGACGAGAACCTCGGGCAGGTGCTCGAGGAGATGAAGTCCCTGAGCGCGACGATGGAGGAGATCGCCGCCAGTACCGACGAGCTCGCCGGGACCACCGCCGACGCCCGCGAGGCCGCTCGCGAGGGCGAGGCGGCCGGCGAGACCGCCCGTGAGGCCGGCGACGCGATCCTCACCGCGAGCCAGGAACTGACCGAGATCGTCACTCGCCTGGCCGAGAAGATGGACGACGTCGACGAGGTGACCGACATCATCGCCGACATCGCCGAGCAGACGAACATCCTGGCGCTGAACGCCAACATCGAGGCGGCTCGCGCCGGCGAGGAGGGCGCGGGTTTTGCGGTCGTCGCCGACGAGGTCAAGGAACTGGCCGACCAGACCCGCGCGTACACCGAAGAGATCAGCGACGAACTCGGGGAGATCCAGGCCGAGACGGGCAACGCCGTCTCGGCGGTCGAGCGCGCCTACGACAGCGCCAGCGAGGTCAACGACCAGGTCGAGGCGACGCTGTCGGCCCTGGAGACGATCGTGGCGCAGGTCGAGGAGGCCGCCGACGGGACCGACGAGATCGCGACGGCCAACGACGAGCAGGCCGCCCGCGTCGAGGAAGTGACCGCCACCGTCGAGCGCAGCGCCGAGCGCGCCGAGACGGTCAGGGAGGCCGCCGGCGACACCGCCGACCTCGTCGCCGAACAGGACGAGGCGGTGGCGGTGGTCCAGTCGGCCGTCGACGAGCTGACAACCGAGATCGACCGCTCGGAGTGAGCCCGGGGCCCAGAGAGCATTTTACGCCGGGGCCCGTAGACACCACACGGGACAGACCCCGTGATCGCCATGGACCGGCAAAACCCGTTCGACGAGATCGAGCGCATGTTCGACCAGTTCAGCCGGCAGTTCGGCCAGATGGACACCCAGGGGTTCGGCCGCGACGTCGCCGTCGACGTCGCCGACCTGGGCGAGTCCTTCGAGGTAACGGCCGACATCCCTGGCTACGACAGCGACGAGATCGACGTCACGCTGCCGGACACCCGAACGGTCCGGATCGTCGCCAACCAGGAGTCGACGACCGAGCAGCGCGAGGGCGACGACGAGCGCCGGTACCTCCGCCAGGAGCGACGTCACCGCTCGTTCAGCCGAACCGTCTCGCTGCCCGACGACGTCGCCGCCGACGAGGCCGACGCGACCTACGACAACGGCGTGCTCACGATCGAGTTGCCCAAGCAGACGGCCTCGCAGGGGACGAACATCCCGGTGAGCTGATCGGCGCCGGCCGGCGAACGCTGCCTCGGCCCCAACCCACTCGACGGTGGGGGCCGTAGGCCCGGTATGGACACGCTCGCGGCAGGCGATCCCGCACCGGAGATCTCGGCACCGAACCAGCACGGCGACCCCGTCTCGCCCGACTTCGAGGCGCCGACAGTCCTGTACTTCTACCCACGCGACGGCACGCCCGGCTGTACCACCGAGGCCGCCCAGTTCGAGCGGGAGGCCGACGCCTACGCCGACGCCGGCGTGACCGTCTACGGCGTCTCGACCGACTCCGTCGAGTCCCACCGCGAGTTCGCCGACGAGCAGGACCTCTCCTTCGAGCTGCTGGCCGACCCGGACGGCGAGGTGGCCGACGCCTTCGGCGTCGAGCGATCGAGTTCCGACGCGGCCGCGCGAACGACGTTCGTCCTCGTCGACGGGCGGGTCGAGCGCGTCTACGACGGCGTCGACCCGGACGGCCACGCCCGGGACGTCCTCGCGGCATTGCTCGAGGACGGCGTCGTCACCCTGGAGTGAGCGGTCGCGGCCGCCCGGTCGTTTTTTGTACGCTCGTGTGTCACTCGAATACATGGGGTCGGAGATGCGGGGAGAACGCGAGGACGGACCCGGACAGGGGGGGACAGCCCGACCCGGCAGGCAGCGCGGGGCGCCTGCGCTTCCGGGTCGACGGCGACGGGACGATCGGAGCCGTCAGCGACGGCCTGCTGTCGGCGACCGGCCGCGCCCGCGAGGAACTGGTGGGCCAACGGCTCTCGGCGCTGCTGGCACCGGGCGACGACGAGCGCTACGAGGTGGCCGTCGGTCGGGCCGCCCGGGCGGCCGTCCCGGCGGTCGAGGTGGCCGTCGGGATTGCGACCGCCGACGGCGGTCCGCGCCGGTATCAGCTAGAGGTCGTAGCGCTCGGCGACGAACCCGGCGAGTGGGACAGCGTCGCGACTGGCCGCGCGGTCGCGTCGGCGGAACCGGCGAGCGAGCGCGCGAACCGGCGGGCAGGCTCGACGCGAGGCGTCGCAGACGGCGACGATCCGCCGTACGCGGCGATCGTCGAGAACCTCCGGGACGCCGTGGTAGTCGTCGACGAATCGCGGCGGCTGACGTACGTCAACGAGAGCGCGCTGGCGTCGACGGACTGCGGCCCCGGGGACGTCATCGGGACGCACCTGGATGCACTCCTGGCGGCGTTCGTTCCGAACGAGGGGAACCGGGAGATGGCTCGCGAGGCGGTGCGCGAGCTGCTGGAGGGCGGCCGCAAACGCGCACGCTGTGAGGTCGAGGTCGAGACCGGGCCGCTCGGCGAGTCGGTCAGCGAGTTCGACCTCGCCGCGTTCGAGGGGGCCGACGGCCGGCGCCGGGTGCTCGGCATCGGCCGGACGGTCACCGAGCGCGTCGAGCGGGCGGCGGCGCTCCGGCGCGAGCGCGACCTGACCGAGCGGCTGTTGCAGACGGCGCCGACGGGCATCCTCCTGGTGGCGTCCGACCGGGAGATCCTCCGGGCGAACGAGCGGGTCGCGACGCTGTTCGGCGCGACCGCCGAGGAGCTGGTCGGAACGCGCGCCGGCGAGGGGGACTGTCGGTTCCTCGACGCCGAGGGATCGCCGCTGCCCCCCGCGGCGCGCCCGATCGAACGGGTGCTCGAGCACGGCGAGTCGGTCCTCGGCTTCGAGTGTCAGGTGGCCAAGCCCGACGGGGATCGGCGCTGGGTCCGGCTGAACGCCGAGCCGGTGCGGGGGCCCGACGGCGACTTCGACCGCGTGGTCGTCGCCTGCAGCGACGTGACCGAGCGCCGCGAGCGCGAGCAGACGCTCACCGACCAGAACGAGCGCTTAGAGCGTCTCAACCGCATCAACGCGGTGATCCGGGACGTCGACCAGGCGCTGGTCAGCGCGACCACCCGCGCGGAGATCGAGGAGGCCGTCTGCGATCGGCTGGCGGCGGCCGACGCCTACCGGTTCGCCTGGATCGGGCGCGAGCGCCACGCCGACGGGACCATCGAGCCGCGGGCGGCCGCCGGCCCGTTCGAGGAGTACTTAGAGGAGATCACGGTGCGGACCGACGAGACGCCGCTGGGGCAGGGGCCGGCCGGCCGCGCCCACCGCGAGCGCGAGAGTCAGGTCGTCGAGGACGTCGCCGTCGACCCGACGTTCGAGCCCTACCGGGCGACGGCCAGCGAGTACGGCTTCCGGTCGGTCGCGTCCATCCCGATCGTCTACGAGGACACGCTGTACGGCGTGCTCACGGTGTACGCCGACGAGGAGCGCGCCTTCGGCGAGGTCGAGCGGGCCGTCCTCGAGGAGCTCGGCGAGACGATCGGCCACGCGATCAGCGGGCTGCAGGCCAAACAGGCGCTGATGACCGAGCGCGTCACGGAGGTGACCGTCCAGCTGCACGGGGACGGCTCGTTCGTCGCCGGACTGTCGACGGCGGTCGGGGGGCCGGTGACCGTCGAGGCGGCGGTCTTCCAGGCCGACGAGTCGTTCCTGCACTACGCGACGGCCGCGGACGCCGACGCCGACGCGGTCCGGGCGGTCGCCGACGCCGACCCGGACGTCGAGCACTGCCGGATCGTCACCGACCACGAGGACGCCTGCGCACTCGCGTTCGCGCTGTCGGCGCCTGGGCTGTACCAGACGGTCTCCGACCACGGGGGCCGGGTCCAGTCGTTCGAGGCAACCGACGGGGCCGCGACGGCGACGGTCGAACTGCCCGCCAGCAGCGACACCTACGAGGTACTGGAGGCGCTGCGCCGGCGCTTTGCGGACGTGTCGCTGCTCGCCCAGCGCGAGGCCGAGCGATCGGTCCAGACCCGCCAGCAGTTCCGCGAGACCCTGACCGACCGCCTCAGCGAGCGCCAGCACGCCGCCCTCGAGATCGCCTACTACGCCGGGTACTTCGACTGGCCGCGCGAGAGCACCGGCGAGGAGGTCGCCGCGTCGATGGACGTGACGCCGCCGACCTTCCACAAGCACCTGCGGCTGGCCGAACGCAAGCTGGTGGCCACCGTGCTCGCGGACGCCGGCGCCGACCGGGGCTAATCGTTTAGCCCCCTATTTCTTACAACGCGATGTCGAACGTAGTAAATATTATGAGCGACGACGGGACATGCCGGGAGCCGGGGGATTGGGGGTCGCGAGCGTCGCGGATCCGCTCCGACGGCGCGTCGCCGGCCGAGCTGTTCCGGGTGCTCGCCCACGAGTGGCGCCGCCGGACGCTCGCGTCGCTTCGCGACAGCGAGGGGACGATGCAGGTGACCGAGCTCGCCGCAGCCGTCACCGACGCGGCCGACGGCGCGACGCCCGCGCGCCGCGAGGAAGTGGCCACGTCCCTGTATCACGTCCACCTGCCCAAGCTGATCGACGCCGGCCTCGTCGAGTGGGCGGACCCGGGCAGTCGCGACGCGGTCGTCGCGACCGCCGAGGGCCGCTCGCTGCCGACCGAGCTGTCCTGGCTCCCCGCGGAACAGCGCCCCGACGGCGAGTGAGCGACCGCCGCGGCCGACGCCCGCCAGCCCGGCGCCGAGAGCGGCGGGCGGTATGGTAGATATTTTACGCGCCGACCGTCAACGCACCCTCATGGATTACGAGCCCCAGGAACTCGAAGCGGCCTGGCGCGAGCGGTGGGCCCAACAGGGGCGGTACGAGGCCGACCCCGGAGGGGGGGACGCCACGTTCATCACCGTCCCCTATCCCTATCCCAGCGGCGGGATGCACATCGGCCACTGCCGCACCTACACCGTGCCCGACGTCTACGCTCGGTACCGACGCCTCCAGGGCGACAACGTCCTGTTCCCGATCGCCTGGCACGTCACCGGTACGCCGATCGTCGGCGCCGTCGAGCGCCTGAAGAAAGGCGAAGCGGCCCAGCTGTCGGTCCTGCGGGACACCTACGACGTCCCCGAGGACACCCTCGAGGAGCTGGAGACGCCGATGGGCTACGCCCGCTACTTTATCGAGAACCACTACAAGGCCGGGATGAAGCAGCTCGGGCTGTCGATCGACTGGCGCCGCGAGTTCACCACCAACGACGAGCGCTACTCGCAGTTCATCTCCTGGCAGTACGAGACGCTCAAGGAGCGGGGCCTGCTGGAGAAGGGCCTGCACCCCGTGAAGTTCTGCACCGACGAGGAAAATCCCGTCACCACCCACGACCTCCTGGAGGGCGAGGACGCCGAGTTCCAGGAGTACACGCTGGTGAAGTTCCGCGCCGACCTCGACGGCGAAGAGGTCGTCGCGCCGATGGCCACCCTCCGCCCCGAGACGGTCCGGGGCGTCACCAACGCCTACGTCGACCCCGACGGCGAGTACGTCCGCGCGACCGTCGACGGGGAACCGTGGCTCGTCTCGGCCGCCGCCGTCGAGAAGCTGGAGCTA
Source organism: Haloarculaceae archaeon (assembly GCA_042217345.1). Classification (GTDB taxonomy): domain Archaea; phylum Halobacteriota; class Halobacteria; order Halobacteriales; family Haloarculaceae; genus Halorientalis. The sequence continues at coordinate 750 of JBDGSW010000143.1, read as the reverse complement.
CAGGAGCGGGACGTCGACGTCGCCGAGACGCTCTCGGGCGCCGACCTGGTCGGGACGACGGTCACGAACCCCATCACGGGCGAGGAGGTCCTGATCCTGCCGGCGACGTTCGTCGACACCGACAACGCGACGGGCGTGGTCATGTCCGTGCCCGCTCACTCGCCGGACGACTACGTGGCGCTGCAGGAGGCGAAAGCCGACGACGAGCGCATGCGCGAGTACGGCATCGACCCGGCCGACGTCGACGCCATCGAGCCGATCCCGATCCTCGACGTCGAGGGCTACGGTGACGTCCCCGCCCGCACCGCCGTCGAGGACGCCGGGATCGAGTCGTCGACCGATCCCGCGCTGGAGGACGTGACGGCCGACCTCTACCAGGCGGAGTTCACGGCGGGGGTCATGCACGAGGAGTACGGCGAGTTCGCCGGCGAGACCGTCGAGGACGTCCGCGAGCGCTTCCGCGCCCACTACGCCGAGGCAGGCGCCTTCGACGAGCTGTACGAGTTCACCGAGGACGTCGTCTGTCGCTGCGGCGGCGACGTCGAGGTGGCCAAACAGGAGACGTGGTTCCTCCGGTACGACGACGACGCCTGGAAGGCAAAAGCCCACGAGGCCGTCGACCAGCTGACGGCGATCCCCGAGAACACCCGCGAGCAGTACGACCACACGATCGACTGGCTCGAGGAGTGGCCGGCCATCCGCAACTACGGGCTGGGCACCCGCCTGCCGTGGGACGACGAGTTCGTCATC
>JBDGSW010000014.1:0-15663 GCA_042217345.1 Haloarculaceae archaeon | reverse complement strand
TACCACTGCGCGTCGTTTCACTTCCCCGAGAGCGACGAGTCGGCGTTCGAGTCCGCGATGGCGCTGGCCCGCCGGCTGGACGACGCCGGCTTCGACTGGTTCTCGACGATGGACCACCTCTGGCAGCTGCCCTTCGTCGGCCAGCGCGACGAGCCGTACTTCGACGCCTACTCCACGCTGCCGGCGATCGCCCGCGAGACCGACTCGATGGAACTGGGCGCGCTCGTGACCAGCCCCCACTACCGCAACCCCGCCATGCTCGGCCGGCAGGTCACCACGCTCGACCACGCCAGCGACGGCCGCGCGGTCCTGGGCATCGGCGCCGGCTGGTTCGAAGAGGAGTACGACGCTTACGGCTTCGAGTACCCCGAGCCCCAACAGCGCGTCCACGACCTCCGTGACACCGTCGAGATCATCGAGGCCATGTGGACCGAGGCCTCGCCGCTCACGAAGGAGACGCCCGGCCACACCGTCGAGGACCTGTACCTCGAACCCAAGCCGGTCCAGGACGGCGGCCCGGACGTCCTCGTCGGCGGCGGGGGCGAAGCGCTCTTGCTGAAGGCCGTGGCGGACCTGGCCGACCGCTGGAACGTCCCCGGCGCCAGCCCCGAGCAGTTCGAACACAAGCTCGGCGTCATTTCCGAGTACTGCGAGCAGTTCGGCACCGACTTCGACGCCATCGAGAAGACCGTCCTCCAGAACGCGGTGATCCGCGCGGACGCCGAGGCCGCCCACGAGACCTACGAGCGCCTCCAGGCCGAGACGGCCGCCGCAGACCCGGCGGGCCGCGACGAGTACCGCGGTCTCGTCGGCACTCCCCAGGACGTCGTCGACCGCCTGGAGCGCTTCGGCGACCTGGGCGCCGAGATGGTGATGCTCCGGGCCGAGCGCAACGATCCCGAGACCATCGACCACCTCGTCGACGAGGTGCTGCCCGCCGTCGCCTGACCCGGCCGCCTTCCCCGACACGACGCCGGCAATATTCGCCTGCCGTCTCTCGATTTCGCAACGGATATGCCCCGCTACCGGCAGGTGTCTGTGTGTACGCATTCGTCTCTCACAATCGGTTTCTGGAGGTGATCGCGTGAGCGAGCGGGTCGAGCGAACGCGAGTACGCCGGATCTGTGATCCGGAGGTGGTCGCGTGAGCGCCATCTCGGCGTTCACTTCTGCCATCCTGCCGATCGTCGCGATCGCGGCCGTCGGCTACCTGATCGGCGTCCGGACGGACGTCTCCGTCGACGCGCTCAACACCGTCGCGCTGAACTTCTTCCTCCCCGCGCTGGTGTTCCACGGCGTCGCCACGACCGAGCTGGGCGGGGGCACCGTCCTCTGGCTCGCGGGCGGCGTGCTGGCGTACCTGCTGGCGATGATGGGTATCGGCTACGTCGCCGGGCGCGCGCTGGACCTCTCGGAGGCGGTCCTGCCCGGGGTGGTGCTGTCGAGTTCGTTCCCCAACTCGGGGTTCGTGGGCATCCCGCTGTCGGGGTTCGTCTTCGGCGACCTCGGGACGACGACGGCGACGATCTACCTCACCGTCCAGAGCGTCCTGCTGTACACGCTCGGGGTGTACTTCGTCTCCGCGAGCACCGGCGCCGCCGCCGACCCGCGCGACGCGCTCCGGGAGGTGTTTCGCCTGCCGCTGGTCTACGCCGTCGCGCTGGCCGCGCTGGTGCGCGTCCTCGGCGTCGTCCCGCCCGTCGACGGCACGCTCATGACCACGATCGACGCCGTCGGGTCGGCGTCGATCCCGGTGATGTTGACCGTCGTGGGCATTCAGCTCTCGAACGTCGACCTCTCGGCGTTCCGGCGGACGGCCCTGCCCGCGGCGCTGAAACTCGCGGTCGCGCCCGCGGTCGGGCTGGTCATCGCGCTGGCGATCGGTTTCTCGGATCCGCGGGTGGGCAACGTGTTCGTCCTGGAGTGTGCCACCCCCGCGGCGGTCACGCCGCTGGCGATCACCATCGCCTACAGCGATACCGCGGAAAACACCGTCTCGACCGCAGAATACGTCAGCAGCGTCATCTTCGTCACCACCGTCCTGAGCGTCGTCGTCCTGACGGGGCTGGTGGTGGCCGTCCGCAACGGCCTGCTGCTGTAGCCCGGCCGGTGGATCCGGTCGTCGCCGCGGCCGTCAGACCGCGTCCGGCCCGCGCTTGCCCGTGCGGATCTGGACGGCCTCTTCGACGTCGATCACGAACACCTTGCCGTCGCCGGGCTCGCCGGTGTTGGCGGCCTCGACGATCGCGTCGACGACGTCTTCGGCCGGGACGTCGGCGACGACGCACTCGACTTTGACCTTCTCGTGGAGGTCGACGACGTACTCCTCGCCGCGCCACTGGCCTGTCTTGACGGGCTGGCTCCCGCGGCCGCGGACGTTCGTCACCGTCAGCGACGGCGCGCCCACCTCTGCCAGGCCCTGTTTCACCGCCGAGAGCTTCCCCGGCCGGACGAACCCGACCACCAGCTTGATGTCGCGGTCGCCGTCGGCGTCGCTCATTCGCGCTCACCTCCCCGCGAGCGAACGCAGGCGTCGTCGGGCCGGTCGCCGCCGTCGGGCCGAACCTCGGTGCCAGCCCCACCGGCGCCCAGCACGCGCCCGCCGTCGGCGACCGCCTCGTCGCCGAGGCTGAACTCGGGGTAGGTCTCGACGCCGTGTTCGGAGACGTCCAGGCCCTTGCGTTCGTGCTCGGGGGTGACCCGCGCCTGGCCCAGCGCCTTCAGCACGCCGAAGACTGCCGCGGTCGCCAGGACCGTCCAGGCCGCGATCACGACGACGCCGGTCAGCTGGGCGAGGACGGCCCCGCCCAGGCTCACGCCGTCGGGGAGGCTCACGGCGACGAAGGGGTACGCCAGCGCGCCGAGCACGCCGGCGCTGCCGTGGACCGGGAAGACGGCGCAGACGTCGTCGATCTTGAGGCGGCGCTCGACCAGGCCGAACACGAGCGGGAGCTGCCCACCGGCGACGAGGCCGATCACCAGGGCGCCCCACCACGTCGTCGTGTCGGGGATCGCCGTGATGGCGACCAGGCCGGCCAGCAGGCCGTTGGCGACGTACAGGGTGTCGACCTTGCCGGTGCGGGCCAGCGCCATCGCCCCGGCGCCGACGGCGCCCATGGCCATCGCGAGCGTCGTCGTCAGCGCGACGCGACCGAGGACGGCGCCGTTGAACAGCAGGCCGGACTCGCCGCTGGTGAAGATCGCGGCGGTGCCGACGTTGAAGCCGTACCAGCCGAACGCCAGGATCAGCGTCCCGAGGACCGCGAACGTCAGCGAGTGCCCGGGGATGACGTTGACGCTGCCGTCCTCGTTGTAGCGGTCCAGGCGCGGACCCAGCACCCACGCGGCGGTGAGCCCGGCGATGCCGCCCATGCCGTGGACGATCATCCCGCCGGCGAAGTCGTGGAAGCCGACGCCGACCCAGTCGGCGATCAGCGACCCCGACCAGGTGATGCCGGTGACGACGGGGTAGATGATCGCCGCCAGGAGGATGGTGTAGCTGGCGTACGCCCGCAGCTTCGCCCGGCCCGCGACCGCCCCGGAGACGATCGTCGCGGCCGTCATCGCGAAGACCGCGCCGTAGAGCCAGCCGCTGGCCCACGTCGACGGGTCCGCGCCCGCGACCCAGGTGAACTCGCCCGTGCCGACGAGGCTGCTGACGCCCGCGCCGACCAGGAAGAAGGTCACGACGCCCAGCGCCCAGGTCAGCATGTTCTTGGTGAGCTGGTTGGCGACGTTCTTCGAGCGCACCTGGCCCGCCTCCAGCATCGCGAAGCCGGCGTGCATGAAGAAGATCAGGAACGACGCGACCAGGATCCACGTGAAGTTCAGCGCCTCGGCGACGGCGGTCGCGTCGACCTGCAGGGGAACCGTCGCGAGGCTCACGCCCGTCCCCCCGGTACGATTCCACCGCGACCCGATACCCATTCGTCTAACTTTTCTCCCGACACCGCTGTATTCGTTCTGTCTCTCACGGGATTATCTCTCGAATCACCACTACATAAGCGTTTGCTCGCGACCTGTACAGGAATCGGCCGTGGAAGTTGACGAGCGTCCGGACTACGGTAGACTATTATCGATTTAAGGTTGTAATCTGTCCAGAAATTCGGCGTTCGTCGGCCCGTATTCCTGACGAACGTCGACCGCGAATCGGCGTTTCGGGGCGGGGCCCCACGGCGCGCGCCGGCTACAGGCGGTTGGCCACGTCCTCGGCGAAGTAGGTGACGATGAGGTCGGCGCCGGCGCGCTTGATCGACAGCAGCGACTCGTAGGCGGTCTCCTCGAGGTCGAGCCAGCCCTTCTCGGCGGCGGCCTGGAGCATGGCGTACTCCCCGCTGACGTTGTAGGCCGCGACGGGGTTGTCGAACTCCCGGCGGACCGCGCTGACCACGTCGAGGTACGGCAGCGCGGGCTTGACCATCAGCACGTCGGCGCCCTCCGCGACGTCGAGGCGGACCTCCCGCATGGCCTCGCGGGCGTTGCCGGGGTCCATCTGGTAGTGGCGCCGGTCGCCGAAGGCGGGCGCGCCGTCGGCGGCGTCGCGGAAGGGCCCGTAGAAGGCGCTCTCGTACTTGGCAGCGTAGCTCATGATCGGGAGGTTCTCGTAGCCGGCGTCGTCCAGCCCCGACCGGATTGCGCCGACCATGCCGTCGGTCATCGACGACGGCGCGATCACGTCCGCGCCCGCCTCGGCGTGCGAGACGGCGATCTTCGAGAGCAGTTCGAGGGTGGCGTCGTTGTCGACCGTCAGCGTCGGGTCGGACTCGGCCCCGGGTTCGAGCACGCCGCAGTGGCCGTGCTCGGTGTACTCACAGAGGCAGACGTCCGTGACGACCGTGGCGTCGGTCTCGGCGGTGATCGCGCGGACCGCCCGCTGGACGACGCCGTCCTCGGCCCACGCGCGCGTGCCGCGGTCGTCCTTGGACTGGGGGATGCCGAAGACGATGACCGTCTCGACGCCGGTCTCGCGGACTTCCTGGACGCGGGCGACGGCCTCGTCGACCGGGACGCGCTCGTGGCCGGGCATCGACTCGATGGGCTGGCGCTCGTCGGTCGTGGCGTCGACGAACACCGGCGCGATCAGGTCGCTGGCGTCCAGGTCGACCTCCCGGACCAGCGAGCGCAGGCCGTCGCGCCGGAGCCGTCGGGGGCGCTGTGTACGATCCATGTCCGGGGGGTATCCGCGGTGACCGCAAAAACCCACTGTTCGCGGCGGTCCCGCGGCCGCGGTCGCTCGTCGTCGGCCCGCGATCGGTGCGCCCAAGGCCTTTGTCCGTCCTCGTGGACCACAGGACGATGGCAACTGGCGTCCCCGCGTCCGGCACCCTCCGGCGGTTGCTCGCCGCGTACGGCCCGCTGGTCGTCGCCGGCGTCGCGTTCGCCGGCGCCGCCCTGGCCGTCGGCCTCGCCGTCTACGGCGACCCGGCGCTGGCGCGGCGCTGGCTCGGGACCTACGGCTACCTCGCGCTGTTCGCGCTGTTCGTCCTCGAGGGCGCGATGTTGCTGTACTTCGCGCCCAGCGAGAGCCTGGTGCCGCTGGGGATCGCACTGCTGGCGCACTCGGTCGCCGGCTACGCGGCGGTGGTCCTGACGGCCGTCGTCGGCGCGACTCTCGGCCAGTACGCCCTGTTCCTGCTGGCCAGGCGCGGGGGCCGCGAGTACCTGCTCGCCCAGCCGTGGTTCCGCGTCAGCGAGGCCTCGCTCGAACGCTTCGACCGCTGGTTCGACCGCTGGGGCCGGGCCGTCGTTCCCCTCAGCAACGCCCTGCTGCTCACGCGCGGCATGCTGACGGTCCCGGCCGGCCTCGCGGACATGCGCGACTGGGAGTTCCTCGCGCTGTCGGCGCTGGGCTCGCTGGCGTTCGAGACCTGGCTGGCGCTGGCGTGGCTGTACGCCGTCGAGCACGTCCCGTTCGTCCAGCAGTTACCGCTGTGAGCGCCAGCGGCCGCCCCAGTGGGACTGGCGACGATTGACGCGTCGGCGACCGGACCTCTCGGATCGGCTGACGAGCAATCGCCTTTGCGGTCCTCGTGGATGGGCGACCATGAGCGTCATCGCCGAGTTCACCATCGACGCCGACCAGTTCCTGCTCGGCCAGCTGGTCGCCGAGCACCCGGGCCTGACCATCGAGCTCGAACGGCTCGTCCCGTCATCGAAGCGCGTGATGCCGTACGTCTGGGGCTACGGCGCGGACCTCGAGGACTTCGAGCGACGGCTGGCGGCGAACCCGCACGTCAGGTCGGTGCGCGTCCTCGACCGCCTCGACGACCGGGTCCTGTACCGCATCGACTGGGAGGACCCCGTCGAGGAGCTGATCACCGGCCTCGCCGACCTGGACGCGACGATCCTCGAGGCCCACGGCGAGCACAGTTGGACGTTCCGCATCCGCTTTGCGTCCGCCGTCGGCCTCGCGGCGTTCCACGACTTCTGTACCGACCGCGGCATCGACTACCAGCTCATCCGCGTCCACGCCCTGCCCGACGACGCGACTGGGCTCCCGTACGGCCTCACCGAGCCGCAGTACGAGGCGCTGTCGGCCGCCGTCGAGCGCGGGTACTTCGAGGTCCCCCGGCGGGTGTCGTTCGCGGAACTGGCAGCGGACCTCGGCATCTCCGAGCAGGCCCTCTCCGAGCGGGTGCGTCGCGGCGCCAACACCGTCCTGCGCCAGGCACTGTCGCGATCGTCGCCGCCGCCCGCGTGACCGACCGGGCGCGACTGGCAGCCGCCGCGACAGGTGCCATGTATGACCTGACTGCACAAGGAGCGGACTGATACCGGGGTTCGTCGTACAGCGCTCATGCACTCCGAACCCGGTGGTGTGAGGGGCGGCTCGGCGTTTACCAACTCGGTCTTCGAGGTGGTCGCCCACGGCTATCGCCGACGAGTCCTCCGACGGCTCTCCCGCGCCGACGGCCCCGTCTCCGTGACCCGGCTCGCCAGCGAGATCGCCGCGCGCGACGCCGGCGTACCAGTCGGCGACGTCCCGCCCGAACGCCGCGCACGCGTCCGGACGGCGCTCGTCCACGTCCACCTCCCGAAACTCGCGGCCGCGGGTCTGGTGACCTGGGACGGTCACCGGGTCGCGCTCACCGAGTACGCGGGCGCGCTCCCGTTCTCGATCCCGCTCGAACGGCTCGTCAGCGCCTCGGAGACGCGCTGAAGCCGACCGCGAGAAGAAACCGCTGCGGGCTGCGGCGTGGACCGCCGGCCTCGCTCACCGCACCGTGAGCCCGTCAGTCGTCGGCCGGCGCCGCGCCGGTGCCGGAACTGGCCGCGGCGGGACCGTCGGCCTCGACGGCCTCGATCAGCAGCTCGGAGATGTCGACGATCTCGATGTCGTCCTCGTAGCCGCCGGTCTTGCGGCCGTCCTCGAACATCGTCATGCACAGCGGGCAGGCGACGACGAACTTCTCGACGGCGCCGCCGGCCGAGGTGTCGTTTAGCGCCTCGCGCAGGCGCTCCTCGCTGGGTTTCTCCTCCTCGTCGATCTCCATCCAGAGGCCGCCGCCGCCGCCACCACAGCAGAAGGAGTTGCTGCGGTTGCGCGGCATCTCGTGGAGGTCCGAGCCCGTCGCGCGGATGAGCTCGCGCGGCGCCTCGAAGACGTCGTTGTACCGGCCGAGGTTGCACGGGTCGTGGTAGGTGACGGTGTAGTCGAGCTCGTCGCCGCGCAGGCCCAGGCGGCCGTCGGTGACCAGTTCCTCGACGGCCTGGGTCCAGTGCATCACCTCGACGTCGCCGTCCTGGTTCCACTGCTCTTCGATCTCGAAGGGCATCATCGGGTCGTCGGCGAACTCCTCGAAGTCGACCTCCGGGTACTCGTTCTTGAACGTGTTGAACGAGTGGGGGTCGGTGGTGACGATCTTCTCGAAGTCACAGTCCTGCCAGGTCTCGACGTGGTGGCCGGCGAGCTCGACGTAGAGGAACTCCTCGCCGACGCGGCGGATGTCGTTGCCGTCGTACTTCTCGTCGTCGAAGAGGATGCCGAAGCTGACGTCGGCCTCTTTCAGCAGCTTCGCCAGCGAGCGGGCGACCTTCTTGTTGCGGTCGTCGTAGCTCGGGTAGTCGCCGACGTACCAGAGGTACTCGACTTCCTCCTCGCGGGCGTCCGTGATGTCGAAGTCCAGTTCGTCGGCCCAGTCGCCGCGCTTGCGCTGGGGGTCGCCGAACGTGTTGCCCTTCTGCATCAGGTTCTGGAAGACGTCCTGGACCGACGGCTGGAGCTCGCCGTCGTCGGTGAGCTGGCGGTTCAGGCGCGTGAAGGTGGTGAGGTGCTCGATCTCGACCGGACAGGCGTCCATGCAGGCCATGCAGGCCATACAGGACTCCATCGTCTCGGCCTGGATCACCGCGTCGTCGCTGTCGGCGACGATCGTCTGTTCCTCGCCGCCGTTCTCGAGCTGCTCGCGGTAGTTCTTCAGGTCGAGGATGACGTCGCGCGGGCTGAGGTTGCGCCCCGAGGCGTTGGCCGGACAGACCGAGGTACAGCGGCCGCACTTCGTACAGGCGTCCTGGTCGAGCAGCTCCGGCCACGAGAAGTTCTCGATGTCCTCGGCGCCCGTGTCGGCGTCCAGGTCAGCCGGGATGCCGGGCAGGCGCTTGCCCGCCTGCTCGTCGCGCGTGACGACGTTCGCGAACGACGAGATCATGTGGAACGGCTTGGCGTAGGGGATCGACGCGATGAACGCGAACGCCAGCAGCGCGTGGGACCACCAGGAGATGGGGTACAGCTGCAGCGCCGTGCTCGGGGAGACGCCGACCGCCCGCAGCACGTCGGCGACGAACCAGCCGACGAAGCTCACCTGCGCGAAGTCCGGGAAGCTGGAGTACTGGATCCCCGACTGCGGACCGGCCGCCAGGATGCGAATGCCCTCCTGGACGAAGCCGCCGACGCCCAGCAGGAACAGCGACCAGATGAACAGGTCGTCCTCGGGGCTGGCGTTGGGGCCCCACAGACGCTCTTTGCGGACGACGTAGCGCCGCCAGAGCGCGATGCCGACGCCCACGAGGAACAGCAGGCCCATGAAGTCCAGGACCAGCGAGTACGAGAGGTAGAAGTCACCGACCCAGAAGGACTGCTCGTTGCCGAGCACGTACTTCGTGAACCGGCGGAAAAAGTCCATGTCGACCGCGAGGATCGACGTGCCGATGAACAGGGTCAGAAAGCCCCACATGATGAACGAGTGCATCATCCCGCCGACCAGGTCGCGGTTGTACTGCTTTTCGTTCGTGACCACGATCCTGGCCGCGTCGACGATCCGCCCGCCGAGGTTGTCGAGCCGCTCGAACCACGACTCGTCGCCCTGTGCGACGCGCGCGAAGCGCTGGTAGACGCCCCACGCGAACACGATTACCGTCAGCGTGGCGAGGAAGTAGAATATCACCTCGCCGATGTGTCCGATCCGCCACAGCGTGGGCCGCGTGACCTCTCCGGCCGCTTGCAACGGGACTGGCATATAGTGACACCGTGAAAGCTACGCGCTTAAGCCTTGCCAACCAGCAGGGCGGAATCGACGGAAAACGGACGCGGAGTTGTTCGCGGCCACCTATCGGGGATTCGACCCTCTCATGGACGGCGAAGGATTTATAATGCCACATCGATGCTCTCTTTCACCGATGGACGAGAAAACCGAGGAGCTCCGCGACATCTTCCTGGACGTCACGGACGACGGCACCGTGACCGAGTCCCAGGAGGCCGGTCGCGGCTCGCTCACCGACGCCGACGACGCCGACGTCGCCGCCCGCCTCGCCGACGTCGTCGAGCGCATGCGCGAGCGCTACGCCTTCGCGACGGACCTGTCCACGGACGCGCTCGTCGCCCTCGTTCGCGGGTTCTACGACGGCGACGACGACGACGCCATCGCCGCCGCGCTCGACGTCGACCCCGAGACCGTCTTCGCCGCCCGCACGGACCTGCACCTCCTCCGGGACGGCGACGCCGACGTCCCCTTCGACCTCGCTGCGCTGCGGGAGGCCCGCGCCGACGACGCCGCCCCCGACGTCGACGCGCTGGCCGCCGAGCTCGACGCCGCCCCCGAGACCGTCCGGCGCGCGCTGCGGGTCGCCGACGCCCAGGCCCAGGCTCGCCGCGCCAGCCACCGCTTCCAGAGCGCCTTCGAGGACGCCATCCCCGACGCCGCCATCTCCGCCTCGCTGACCGACGCCGCCCAGGAGGACGGGCTGCGGGAAGCCGCCGAGGACATCGAGACGAACACGCAACTCTAGCACCTTTTTGGCCTCGGGTGTCCTCGGCCGGCGCTTCGCCCCGGCATGCGGGCACCGCGTGGCGGCGTCGCCGCCACGGAACGAGGTTGCGGGCCTCCGGCCCGCAACCCACTCAGCCAAAAAACCTGCACCAAAAAAGCCGGACGCGAGCCGATGGCTCGCGTCCGGTGAACCGGCGCACTTCGTGCGTTGGACGCTGACGGCTTCCGCCACCGCTCTACGACCGCTACCGCTCCGCGATTGCCCTGCCGACACCCCACACCGAGGTTCAAGTACCAAGCCGGGACCAGCACCGCCCATGCACACCTTCCGGGAGGTCGAGACCGCCGCCTACTGCCCTCGCAAGCTCTACTACCGCCGCCGCGCCGGCGCGCCCGACGTCCCCGACCGGGTCCGGCATTGCCGGGACCTGGCCTTCGAGTACGAGCGCCTGCTCGCCGACGAGGCCGCGTTGCTGGCCGCGCCCGTCGAGGTCTCACCGACCGAGTACCGCTCGCGGCTCGGCGGCGTCAAGGCCCGACTGGACTGCTGGGACGAACTCGCCGATCCGCCCCAGCGTGAGCAACTGCTCGAGGGCCGCGAGTGTCGGGGGATCGCCCACAAGGTCCTCGAGAACCCGCTCGCGCCGTCGCTGGCGTTCGCCGGTCGGCCGCCCGACCAGGGAGTCTGGGAGCCCCAGTCCGTCCGGCTGGTCGCGGCCGCGAAGGCGCTGGCCTGGGAGCGACGGACGCCGGTCGAGCGTGCGTTCGCCGAGTACCCTGCCTACGGCGTCGTCCGCGCGGTCGAGCTCGGGACGCGGCGCAAGGCCGCCTACCGGCAGGCCGTCCGGACGGCCGACGCCGTCGACGCCCCGCCGGCGCGGATCGACGACGAGGCCAAGTGCGACGCCTGCGAGTTCAGCGGCCAGTGCGGCGTCCGGACGCGGTCGCTGCGGTCGCGACTCCAGGGTTGAACAGCCGTGACCGCCTACCGCCCACCGTGCACATCTTCGTCTACGGGACGCTCACCGATCCCACCCAGGCCGCCCGCGTTCTCGACGAGTTCGCCTACGCGGGCGCGGCCACGCTCGAGGGACTCCACCGCGTCGACGGTGCGTACCCGACGCTTTCGCCCGGCGGGCGCGTGGAGGGCCGACTGCTCGAAACCGACGACGTCGCCGCGCTGGATCGCTACGAGGGCGTCGACCGCGGGCTGTACGTCCGCGTGGCCGTCCCCGACACCGGTGCGGGCGGCGCCGGTGACCCCGACCGCGTCGCCGTCTACGTGGGCGATCCCGCAGCGCTGGACGCGCCGGCCGACTGGCCGGGCAAGGGGGCGTTCGACGAACGCGTGCGTGGGTACTGTCGCGCGCACGCGGTCGAAATACGCCGAGCGTGACGGCGCGCCCGTCACCAGGATTTATAAGGCGAGACGCCCGTCCGCTCCCCGTCTGACGCGGGTCACATCCCACCGACGTCACGCGATTTGTCCGACGCGCGTCGCCCGTGGGTTTAAGTACCATCGGGGAGGCAGTACGCATGCAGTCACACGCTCTTCCCCTTTTACGCGCGGCCTCGTCGGCGGCCGGAACCAAGACCTAACACCGCGGGGTCGGTAGGCTCGAGTATGCTCGAACTGGCGGACGTGTTGGCGGCGCAAGACCGGGTCGCCGAGACGTCGCGACACACACCGCTGGATTACTCGCACACCTTCTCGGCGATGACCGGCGCGGACGTCCACCTCAAACTGGAGACCTTCCAGCGGACCGGCTCGTTCAAGATCCGCGGGGCGACCAACCGCATCGCGACGCTGACCGACGACGAACGCGCCGCGGGCGTCGTCACCGCCAGCGCCGGCAACCACGCCCAGGGCGTCGCGCTGGCGGCCACCAGGACGGGCGTGGACTCGAAGATCGTCATGCCCTCCCACGCCCCGGTCTCGAAGGTGGAGGCCACCCGCAACTACGGCGCCGAGGTCGTCCTCCACGGCGTCGACTACGACGAGGCCGCAGACTACGCCCACGAACTGGCTGCCGAGGAGGATCGCACGTACGTCCACGCGTTCGACGACCCGGCGGTCATGGCCGGGCAGGGCACCATCGGCCTGGAGATCCTCGACGACCTCCCCGAGGTCGACACGGTCGTCGTCCCGATCGGCGGCGGCGGGCTCATCAGCGGCGTCGCGACCGCCGTCGCGAGGCAAAAGCCCGACGCGCGCGTGATCGGCGTCCAGGCCGAGGGGGCCTCGAGCGTGGCGGACTCACTGCAGAAAGGGCGGGTCGTCGAGCGCGAGGGCGTGAACACGATCGCCGACGGGATCGCGACCCGGCGGGTGGGCGATCGCACGTTCGACGTGATCCGCGAGCGCGTCGACGAGGTGGTGACGGTCTCGGACGCCGAGATCGCCGTCGCGCTCACCAGGCTGCTGGAGCGTTCGAAGACGCTGGTCGAGGGCGCGGGGGCGGTCCCGTTGGCCGCGCTGCTGGCCGACCGCTTCGAGTACGAGGAGGGGGAGGTGATCGTGCCCCTCCTCTCGGGGGGGAACATCGACCTGAACGTCCTCACGACGGTGATCCTGCGCGGGCTCATCGAAACGGGGCGGTACCTCCGGCTGCGGACGGTGCTGAAAGACCGGCCGGGCGCCCTGGAGGACCTGACGGACGTCATCGCCAGCAACCGCGCGAACATCTACGCCATCCGTCACGACCGGACCTCGCGCAACGTAGCGATGAACGACGCCGAGGTCGAACTGGATCTGGAGACGCGTGGGCCCGAGCACGTCGACGCACTGCTCGAGGCCATGGAAGAACGCGGGTACGAGACCGAGGTCCTCGTCTAGAGCGACGCGAGGAACTGCTCGGCGTGGGCCTGGCCGTCCGCGATCAGGTCGTCGACGAAGCCCCCGCGGCGGTTGAGCTTCGAGGCGTAGTCGAACTCGTGGTCGAACTCGATGCGCCGGACGGTGGTGTGGGTGTACTCGTCGTCGGGGAGCAGGCCCCGGTCGACGAACTCGTTGATCTGCTCGACGGACCGCAGCTCCTGGTTCAGCGAGAGGTTGCCGGCCAGCTCGTTGCGCCGGTCGGAGATGGCAGACAGCGCCCGCGGCTCGCCGTCGCGCATCTGCGGGTTGATCTGGATCACCCACAGTTCCTCGGGCTTGCGCTCGGGGGCCACGTCGTACAGCCCGCGGATGGGCGGGTTCTCCGAGAGCAGTCCGTCCCAGTAGTGCTCGCCGTCGACCTCGACGGCCTCGTACAGCTCCGGGACGGCGGCCGAGGCGAGCACGCCGTCGACGGTGACCGCTGCGTCCGCGAACGTGTCGAACGTGCCCCGGGTCACGTTGACGCTGCCCAACACGAGCCGCGGCGTGTCGGTCGTCGCGGCCAGTTCCCGGAGGCGCTCGAAGTCCACGCAGTCGGTCAGCGCGTCGGCCAGCAGCTCCTGTCCCCAGTCGGCGCCGACGTTGTAGTAGGGGTTGATCGAGGGGACCGGCGCGCCCATCTCCTCGAGGCGCATCTGGTGGGTGAACAGGTGATTGGCCAGCAGGTCGCCGTGGTCCTGCGCCGAGATGGCGTGCCAGACGGTGTCCAGGAGATCGGGCGCCGACGCACCGTCGGCGACGTGGCCGTACCAGCCCGCGACCGCCGAGAACGCCCCGCCGGAGGTGCCCGACAGTCCGACCAGGCGGTCCTCGCGATCCTCCAGCGCCGGGAGCAGCCGCTGGAGCACGCCCGCGGTGAACGCGGTGTGGCTCCCGCCACCCTGGCACGCGATGGCGACGTTGTTCCCTCCCCAGTCGCTCATGCGCGCTCGACCACCCGATCACTCATAGGTCGCGAGGTGGCCCCCGTCCCACGTCAGGTCGCCGCCGTCGAGGTGGCGCGCGTAGCTCGAGAAGCCGAACGCGAAGAGGTTCGCGACGTCGACCGGCTCCATCATCTCCTTGACCTGGGACTCGCCCAGCATGACGTCCTCGACGACCTCCTGCTCGCTGATGCCGCGCTGCTCGGCTGTGTCGGGGATCTGGTCGGTCACCAGCGGCGTCTTGACGTACCCCGTCGAGACCGTGAACGCGCGCAGCGGGCCGTCGCCCTCCGCCGCGATGGATTTGGTGAGTCCGCGCAGCCCGAACTTCGAAGTGATGTAGGCGGCCTTGTCCGTGGTCGCGACGTGGCCGTGGATCGAGCACATGTTGCCGATCGCGCCGACGCCGTCGTCGGCCTCGCGGATGTGCGGCATGGCCAGCTTCGAGACCAGGAACGGCGCGCGCAGCATCACGTCGGTCAGCAGGTCGTACTGGTCCATCGGGAACTCGGGCAGCGGGTCGATGTGCTGCATGCCCGCGATGTTGGCGACGTACCGGAGCTGGCCCGCCTCGGCCGCCTCGTCGACGATCCGCTCGACGTCGTCGTCGTCGGTCAGGTCGCCCTCGATCTGGACGATCTCGCCCGGGGCGTCCAGTTCCGCGCTCTTTTAGGCCGTGTCGGCCAGCCCCTCCTCGTCGACGTCGGTGGCGGCCACCGTCAGGCCGTTCTGGGCCAGCGTCACCGCCGTCGCGCGCCCGATGCCCGAGCCCGCACCGGTCACCAGCGCCACGTTCTCGGTGGCAAAGTGCTCGTCGGGGACGGTCAGGATCCGGTCCGCCGTGATCTCGGGGGGCTCGATTGAATCGTCTGCCATAATTTTGCCTCACGTGACACTGCAATTTCGACGGGGAAAAAGCGTGCGTCACGCCCCCCGCATCGCCACCCTGTGACGACGTCACATCGGAGTTAAGTCCCTGGCGCTCGGCCTCACTGACGTGAAACGCACCGTCAGCACCGACGACGCCCCCGCGGCGGTCGGCGCCTACAGCCAGGCGACGACCACCGACGACCTGGTGTTTTCCGCCGGGCAGATCCCGTTGACGCCCGACGGCGACCTGCTGGCCGACGCACCGATCGCCGATCAGACCGAACAGGCCCTGGACAACGTCGCCGCCATCCTCGCGGCGGCCGGGTCGAGCCTCGACGACGTCCTGAAAGTGACGGTCTACCTCGCCGACATCGACGACTTCGACGCCATGAACGAGACCTACGCCGCCTACTTCGACGACGAGCCGCCCGCCCGCAGCGCCGTCGGCGTCGCCGACCTCCCGAAGGACGTCGGTGTCGAGATCGAGGCCGTCGCCGTCCGGTGATGGACGGCCGTCCGAAAGCCAGCCTGTTGTGGGGTCTGGTCGGCGGCCTTGCCTTCCTGGTGCTCGTCCAGGGGTACCAGCTGGTCGCCGACGTCCGCGTGGCCATGCTGCCTGTGCTCGGCGTGGCGGTGCTGGTCGTCGCCGTCGGATCGGCCCTCGCGTATGCCACGGATCGCCACACGGCGGCGCGGAAAGAACAGACTTAAACGGCGAACCCGGATAGTACCGCCCGAGCCAGGATGGCCGAACGGTAAGGCGCACGCCTGGAAAGCGTGTTCCCTTC